>CAYVXO010000005.1:0-59044 GCA_964454485.1 uncultured Rubrivivax sp. | reverse complement strand
CTCGGCGAGGGAGAAGGACTCGGCGAGGGAGAAGGACTCGGCGAGGGAGAAGGACTCGGCGAGGGAGAAGGATGCGGCCTGGGCCACCATCTCCTGCGCTGGGCATCTTCCTTGGAGACACCGTCGCTCGCCTCGAGGGAATGAACGTCCGTGGTGCTCGAATCGCCGTTCGCGCCGCCGCCGCAGCCGGCGGTCAGTGCGCCGGCGGCCACGGCGAGCGCTGCCAGCGCCAGCTTTCGGGCTGAGGCACCCGTGCACGGCTTGCCTTCGTCCAACGATTCGTTCATGCGACTCACGGTGTTGTACTCTTGTGTTGAGGCTGATCCCGCAGGACCGACGCAAGGATGTTCGGTCAGAACGACGACTGACTTGTATCCATCGGTGGAGACCGGACCCGCCAGGCTAACCTGTTGTTTCATGTCTGGCGTACGGCCGAATTATGCGTGGAGAATTGCTCAGTCGTGAAACGGCGCAGCCCTTAGATTGCGTGGGCTGCGCCATTGCAGGCGCGTTCGGAATTTGGTCCTTTGGACCGATTCAGCTGGCCCTGAAGAGAACAGAGTTTTCCCTGGAGAGAAGATGAATCGCAGGAATTTTGCAGGTGTGGCATTCGCAATGACGGCCTTCATGGCTGCCGTCACGGCCCGTGCCGCGGAGCCTTGCCCGCCGCCCGTGGTCGCCGTCAGCGGTGGCACCACCGCTTCGACGACCTGCCCGACCGCGGCCCTGAACAGCTACTCGACCACCTTCTCGACCAAGGAGAACCCGTTGAGCCAGGGCGGCATGTGGGTGAACGGCAAGGCCAACGGGTTGAAGTGGAACAACGTGCAGTCCAACGGGGCGGGCGCCTTCGCTGCCGGCTTCCCCACTTCAGGCCACTACGACGATTCCATTGCCCACCTTGCGGGAACGTTCAACTCGAACCAGTTCGCGCAGGGCACCGTTTCGCGCGCCGCGGGCTACGCCGCGGGCCACGAGATCGAACTGCTCGTGCGCTTCAGCATCACCGCCAACAGCGCCAAGGGCTACGAGGTGTACTGGTCGACGAACGGAGGCATCTACATCGTTCGGTGGAACGGCCCGCTGGACAGTTTCTCTCCGCTCGCGGTGGCCGACGGCTACTACGCCGTCGACGGCGACACGATGCGGGTCGAGGCGGTCGGCACCACCATCACCGTGTTTGTCAATGGCAGGGCGATCCTGTCCACCACCGACAGCAGCTACAGCAACGGCAGCCCGGGCATGGGCTTTATGCCGTGGGGTGACAACGCGGTGTTGACCAACTACGGCTGGAAGTCCTTCCAGGGCGGCAACCTGTAAGCGGCTTCGCCGCCGCGCTCCAGGGGCCCCGATGGCGAGGCCCCCCTGTCGCCTCTCGCCGTTCGGCGCATCCCAGCCGAAGGGCTGACGGACCATTCAGGCGCTGCCCTTACGCCCGTACGACGTGCAGCCGCCGAAGGTTTCGGCGACGGTATTCGGATCGGCCCGGAACTGCTGAATCAGCAGGTCGAAGCGCTCGTTCTCCGCGGGCCGGTACTGCCGATTCGGCTTCTTCATGCCGCGGCAGTCGAGAATGCTGCCGACCGGCATGCCGCCGAGTTGATGCGGTAGATCGTCCGCCACCTTCAACAGGACCTCCGACGGCGCATAGACCGTGAAGGCGATGCCCTTGCGCTCGGCGTAGTAGTGGCCGATGGCGGACCAGTCGATGCCGAAGGCCAGCATGGCGGACCTGCTGTCGGAGTGATCCCGAAGCCAGCGCGACGCCGCGACGATCTGGTCGTTCTCGTTGGGTCGAAACGCGGCCAGCCAATGGGTCGAGCGGAACTGGAGCACCTGGCCTACGAGCAAGACGCCCACCAGGGCCAGCCCGAACAGCGGACGCCGGTGCTCGAACAGACCGCCCAGGGCCACCGCCACCGTCATCACCAGGAACAGACCGTTAGCGGTCTGATAGTAGGTGTGGATCAGGTGCAGGTTGGTGAAGACCAGCAATGGCGTGAGAAAGCACAAGCCCAGCAGCAGCAGCAGCCCGATCCGCTTCCAGTCGCGACGAACGACAAGGTAGGCGATCGGAAGCAATGCAATTTGCCAATACTTTCCGAGAACGTCGGGGACGATGCGGCCAAGCAGAATCCACGACCACAGTTCGCGGCTGGTTCGCTGTTCGAGCGTTCCGAAGTTGAACCCCTTGAGAGCGGACGATGTCTGGAGGGCGCCCAAGGAGCTCTGCATCTTGAGCTGGTCGGAATGCATCGTCCAGGCAAGGCCCGCGATCAGGGCGAGCACGAGTCCGGCAAGGATGCCTGCCACCCGACGCCAGTCCCTCGATTCCTGCGTGGCGTATCTGAGCGCTGCAAGTCCGACGACCAGCACCGCGAACGCAGGCCAGGTGGTGGCTTTCGCGAGCACGCAAAGGACGGCGGCACTGGTGAAGCAGATCCAGTGTGCGGCGCGGCCGCTTTCGAGGTATCGAATCGAGCAATACGTCTGCGCCGCACCGAAGAAGAGTGCGCACGATTCGATCAGGAACGCCCGGCCCCAGAACAGGTGAAGAGGTGCCGCCAGCGCAAGCGGCACGAACAATGTGAAGGTGGAGCTTTGGGCCGAAGTCGTCCGCCGCAGGATCGCGGCGGAGAACCCGACCGTGCCGATCATGAAGATGGCACTGACCAGCCTTCCGCTGAGTTCGAGCGGCAGGAAGCTCGCCACGCCCGCGACGATGAGGTGATAGACCGGCGCCTCGAACGGGATCGTCCACGGCGCACCGAGCACCGGGGTCAGATAGTCGATCCAGACCCGATCCCGAAGCATGAAGAGCACCGAAATGGCGGTCTGGGTCTGTCGCCAGGCGTGGTCCTCCACGATGGGACGCGCCGTGCTGGCGAAGGCGAACCAGATCAGAAACGCCGCCAGCGCGGTGCTGCAGGCCCAAAGGACGGCACGGCTCACATCGACCGTCGAGAGGCCGCGTGCCGGGTTCGCGC
The DNA here is from genome assembly GCA_964454485.1 of uncultured Rubrivivax sp. Lineage (GTDB taxonomy): Bacteria > Pseudomonadota > Gammaproteobacteria > Burkholderiales > Burkholderiaceae_C > Rubrivivax. The sequence goes on along the minus strand of CAYVXO010000005.1, from coordinate 56,057 downwards.
CTGTTGGCTGCGGATCGTTCATCTCACCAGGACTCCATGCAACGAGTTGCCCGGTGCCTGTCGCAGGGCGCCGGCTGATGCCACTCCAGGGCCGCGTGTGGTTGCAGGCGCGTCATGGTCACAGGCCGCCCGCCCGGAACTCCTTCCAGCCATAGGCCTTCAGGTCCGACCCCGGGGTCGGCCAGAAACCCATGCCGGGCTGGCCGTCCTTCCAGCGGGCGTCCGGGTCCACGGCCGTGATCACCGCCTGGCCGTTGCGCAGCACCGTGATCACGTTGCCGGCGATCTCGGCGCGCAGTGTGTCGCCGTCCACCGCTTCCGAGGCCGGCGCGTCCGCGGTGCAGTTGCCGAGTTGCGTGTAGTCGCCGACGGGCCCGTTCCAGCGCACCACGCAGATGCCGCCGTCCTGGCCCCACAGCACCTCGTAGCCGCGAGCCTGGTGCGGGGTGATCCTGAAGCGCAGCAGCAGCTCGACCTCGTGCTTGTCCTTCGGGTTCTTGTAGCCCTTCGAACGGAACACCGTGGCCTGCGCGTACTGGTCGGGGCCGAACACGGTCGTCAGGTGCGCGATGGGGTCGGCATAGCGACCCGGCCGCCTGGCGGCCACGAAGGCGGCGGCATGGGCATGCCCGTCGCTGACCTGCACGTCGTTCCAGTCCAGGCCGACCGCCTTGCCGTTCACCCAGCTGCCGTCGGCCCCGATCGGGTTCTGGGGCGCCGCGAAGCCGGCCACGTAAGGCGCGCCGGCGGCGCGGGCCGGGGTCGCCAGGACCCCGGCCAGCACGAAGGGCGCGAGCAGGCCGAAGGCGTTCATCCCTTGCCGAAGGTCCAGTGCTTGTGGCTGTAGTAGCTGCTGACCACGGGCACGGCCACGCCCACCAGGTGGGCCCAGGTCTCGGCATGCTCGGTCACGCCCAGCCAGGGCAGCAGGTAGTAGGCCAGGCCCAGGCTGACCAGCAGCGTCTGCGCCACGGCCAGCAGGTTCACCACCACGAAGCGGAACACCTCGGACGGCGTGCCGCGGCCGCTGCCGGCGAAGACCTGGCTTCGCATCAGCGCGTAGGCGGTGATCATGCCGACGAGATAGGCCAGCACGATCGCCAGCGGATACGGCAGCGCATGGCTCAGCAGCCAGCGCGAGCCGATGTTGGCCAGCGCCGCCAGCCCGCCGGCGACCACGAAGCCGGCGAACTCGCTGCGCAGCGAAAGGCTACGCAGCATCGCCCGCGGCCGCGCGGGCCAGGTCCCTGCCGACGCGGATGCTCTCCGAGATCGAACGGTCCTCGGGGTAGTAGTAGGCCGTGTCGGCCATCGCGAAGCCGGCGATCGAGGTGCGCATCGGCGGCAGCGCCGCCATGAAGCCGGGCGAGCACACCGTCTGGGCGAATTCGTAGCGCGAGGCGTGCGCGGCCAGCAGCATGCGGTCGTCGAATGCCGGCTGCACCAGCTTGACGTAGCGGCGCGCCTCGTCGACGAAGCGGTCCGCGTCCCAGGCCCACTTGGGGTGGGTCTTGGGCATGTAGTAGGGCACGTACAGCAGGTGCGCGCCCAGCGGATTGAGGTTGCTGTACTCGATCATGCCCGGCACCTCGATGCGCGGGTCGTTGGTGTTCATCCAGAAGTACTTGGTGAGCGGGCGCGCCAGCTTCAGCAGCACGCAGACGACGCCGATGTTGTCGATCGCGTCGATGCGCCGCTTCTCCTCGGCGCTGAGGTCGGGTGCCATGCGGGTGACGTACTTGAGCGGGATCGTCGACACCACCAGGTCGGCCGGGTGCAGCTCGCCACCGACCACCACGCCGCGCGCGCGCCCCTGCTCGACGGCCACGCGCTGCACCGGCGCGCGCAGCCGGAAGGCGCCGCCCGCGGCCTCGATGCGCCGCTGGTAGGCGTCCAGCAGCACCTGCGAGCCGCCTTCCAGGTAGCCCATCTCCTCCTGGAAGAGGCTGCGCCGCGAGAGGGCGACGCGCTTGATGCGGGTGCCGATCCACGCCGCCGAGAGCTTCTCTCGGTGCTCGAAGAACTTGAGGTCGAACAGCTTGTGCCACAGCACCTGGTAGGTGCGCTCGCCGACCCACTTGCGCAGCCAGGCGGTGGCCTCCAGCGCGTCGAGCTTCGACCAGTCGCTGACGTTCTTGGTGTAGAGCACGTGCGCCGCGAAGCGCATCTTGTCGACCAGGCCCAGGTGCGGGAAGCGCAGCAGCGCGTCCGGACGGCCCCAGTCGTAGAAGCGGCCGTCGTAGAAGAAGCCCAGCTCGGTGGCGCGCCAGCGCAGGCGGTCGGAGAGGCCGAACTCCGCCAGCACGTCGAACAGCGGCTGGTCGGGCTTGCAGACGAAGTGGTAGTAGCGCTCGATCGGCGTGCCGTCGAAGTCGAACGCGGCCGACATGCCGCCGATGCGGTCGTCGGCCTCGAACACCTCGACCGCGTAGCCGCGCTGGCCCAGTTCATGGGCGGCGGCCAGGCCCATCGGACCGGCGCCGATCACCGCGGCGCGGCGGCGCGGGCCGCCCGCGGCGGCCGGGGGCTGGGCAGGGGCGGGAGCGTTCAATGCGGGCTCTCCAGGGCGACGCTGCTGTAGACGGGGTGGCCGAAGGTCTCCTCCACCGCGCGCCGGAAGGGCGTGGGGGCGAAGCCGAACTCCTTCTCGATGTCCACGCCGGTGAACTCGTCGCCGGCCACCAGCGCCTTCAGCTGGTCGGCGGTGAAGGGCGGGCGGCTGGAGAAGAGCGCGTACACGCGCAGCGCGACGGCGAACAGGCCGTAGGGGATGCACACGATCGGCGTGCGCAGGCCCTTCACGTCGCGGATGGTGCGGATCATGTCGATGTAGTCGATGCGGTCCGGACCGGTCAGATCGTAGACCGCGCCTTCCGGCTGCCGGCGCATGCAGGCCAGGATCGCGCGGCAGAAATCGCGGTTGTACAGCGGCTGGCGCATGTAGCGGCCGTGGCCGGGGATCGGGAAGAACGGCACCCGCTCCATGAAGCGCGCCAGCCAGCCCAGGTGCTTGGGGTCGAACCAGCCGAACATCAGCGTCGGGCGCAGCACGCAGTGGCGCAGTCCGGACTGGCGCACCAGAGCTTCCTGCTCGGTCTTGGTCCGCACGTAGTGGTCGTCGGCGACCGAGTTCACCACCGACGAGCTGGCGTGCACCAGGAACACGTCCTGGCGGCCGGCCAGCGCCTGCAGCACGCGCCGCGTGGCCTGCAGGTTGTTGCGCGCGAACGGCTCGCCGGACTTGCCGGCGATCTGCGCGTGCAGCTGCACCACCAGCCGGGCGGAGGCGAGCAGCGCCTCCCAGGGACCGGGCTCGGCCAGGTCGGCCGCGAGCGTGGTCACCGCCGGGTGCAGGCGCTTGAGCGTCTCGAGGTTGGCGGCGTGCTTGTCGATCGCCACCAGGTTCGTGAAGCCGGCTTCGCTCAGCAGCGTGACCAGGTTCTGGCCGACGAGGCCGGCGGCACCCGTGATGACGACTTTGTCGGAGGTTTGGAGCATCTTGGAGGTCGGCCGATCAGACGATCAGAGCTTGCTGCGCAGGAAGAGCGCGTTCGGCAGGTGGCGCACGACGAGCATGATCCAGCGCCAGAAGCCGGGCGTGTAGACCTCGCCGTTCGCGCGGTCGAGCGCCCGTTCGATGTCGCGCGCCACCTTCTCGGGCCGCGCCCACAGCGGGCCCTTGCGGAAGGCCGCGGTCATCGGCGTGTCGACGAAGCCGGGCAGCACGGTGACGACGCGCACGCCGCGCGCGTGCAGCCGGTGGCGCAGGCCGCTGCAGAAGTTGGTGACCACCGCCTTGGCGGCGCCGTAGACGTAGTTGCTGGCGCGGCCGCGGTCGCCCGCCGGCGAGGACACCGCCGCCAGCACGCCCGAGCCCTGCTGCTCGAAGCGGTTCGCCAGCTCGGTGAGTACCGAGACCATCGACCGCGCGTTGACGTCGAAGCTCTCGAGCGCCTGCGCCGCCGAGCGCTGCGCGGCCGCCTGGTCGGGCAGCACGCCATGCGCGACGAGCGCCACGTCGAAGCCCTGCCAGAGCTCCCAGGCGGCGGCCACGAAGGCGGCGTGCGAAGCCGTGTCCAGCGCCTCGAAGCGGGCCTGCTCCACCTGCGCCGCGCCGCGCACGCGCAGGTCGGCGGCCGCGTCCTCCAGCTGCCGCGGATCGCGTGCGGCGAGGTAGAGGCGCGCGCCGCGCGCGGCGTAGCGCCGGGCCACGGCGGCAGCGATCGCCGACCCGGCCCCGACGACGAGGACGCGCAGCGGGGCGTTGGTCTTGCTGTTCATGATCCCATCAGGCGGCGCGACATCGCCGAGGAGATGCCGGGGTCGCGGTAGGCGGCGAACTCGCCCAGGCGGGCGAAGGAGCGCTCGAACATCGCGCGCGGCATGCGGGCGTCCTTGGCCGGGTAGAGGCGGCCGCCGGCTTCGGCCACGATGGCGTCGAGGCGGCCGAACAGGGCCTCGGTCGGTGCGCCGTGGCTCGGGAAGTCCAGCGCCAGCGTGGCGCCGGCCATCGGGAAGCTCAGCAGCCCAGCGGGCGGCCGGTCGCCGAAGGTCTTGAGCACGGCCAGGAAGGACCCGCTGCCGCTGGCGCGGATGGCCGCCAGCAGCGCGGCCGTGGCCTCGCGCCGCGCCGCCTGCGGCACCACGCACTGGTACTGGAAGAAGCCGCGCCGCCCGTAGATGCGGTTCCACTCGAGCAGGCCGTCCAGCGGGTAGAAGAAGGGCCGGTAGTGCTGCCAGCGCTCGCCGGCATGGAAGCGGTGGTGGTGGAAGTAGGCCGTGTTGAAGGCGCGCAGCGTGGGGCCGTTGACGAGCGACACCGGCGGCGTGAACGGCACCGTGCGGCTGTTCGGCGCTGGCTCGGCGGCCTCGTGCGCGGCGTGGTTGCCGCGGAAGAAGATGCCGCGCGCGGCGCCGTCGCGACCGTGCACGCAGTCGATCCACGAGACGGTGTGTTCCCAGTCGCGTTCCGATTCGTCGGCGAGCGCGAAGAATTCGTCCAGCGTGCGGTAGGGCAGCGACTCGGTGCGCAGCCAGGGCCCGGGCACGCGGCGCAGCTGCAGCCGGGCGCTGAGCACGGCGCCGGTGAGGCCGAGCCCGCCGATGGTGGCGGCGAGCCAGTCGCGTTCGTGCGAGGGGCTGCATTCGATGCGGCGGCCGTCGGTGCGCGCCAGCACGAGCGAGAGCACGTGCTCGCCGAAGCTGCCCGCGCGGTGGTGGTTCTTGCCGTGCACGTCGTTGGCGATCGCGCCGCCGAGCGTGACGAAGCGGGTGCCGGGCGTGACCGGCAGGAACCAGCCCTGCGGCAATGCGACGGCGATGATCTCGTCGAGCAGGACGCCGGCTTCGCACTCGATGACGCCGCTGGCGGCGTCGAAGGCGATGAAGCGGTCGAGCGAGCGCATCGTCCACAGCCGGCCGCCCGGGTTCAGGCAGACGTCGCCGTAGCTGCGCCCGTTGCCGAAGGGCAGCGCGCTGCCGTCCTGCGGCCGGCCCGGGACCGGAAGATGGCGGCTGCGCGGTGCCTGCAGCCGTTGCGCGGCGGGCGCCAGGCGGCCCCAGGAGTGCACGTAGGTGGGTTCGACCAGGTCCACGGCGCGGTTCCGGCTAGCGCGCGGCCAGCATCGTCAGCGCGAAGAGCACGCCGCAGAAGACGCTGTAGCGGTCCTTGAGCGCGAACAGCACGGGGTCGTCGTGCATGTTGCCGCGCTGGGCCTGCATCCACATCCGGCTCACCCAATAGAGATGAACCGGCACCGTCAGCCAGAGCCATTCGGGCCGGCTGTACAGGCGCAGCACGGTGTCGCCGTTGATGTACAGCGCGAGCACCAGCACCGAGGCGAATCCGGAGGCGATGCCCATGCTCTGGACGATCGGCAGGTCCGAGGCCAGGTAGCCGCGCCCGCGGCTGTCTTCGCGGCCGGCCTGCACCAGCGTGCGCAGTTCGGAGAAGCGCTTCAGGAAGGCCAGGCTCAGGAAGAGGAAGAGCGAGAACGCGAGGAACCAGAACGACAGCGGCAGCGTGGCCGCCGCGCTGCCGGCGATGACGCGCAGCGTGTAGAGGCCGCCCAGCGCGATGCAGTCGACGATGACCTTGGACTTGAGGAAGAACGTGTAGGCCAGCGTGCCCGCGAAGTAGACCCCCAGCCAGCCCAGGAAGGCCGGGCGCACGGTCGAGGCCAGCGCCACGGCCATGCACAGCATCGCCAGCGCGACGCCGATGCCGGCCGGCGCCGGCAGGTCGCCGGCGGCGAAGGGACGCAGGCGCTTGCGCGGGTGCGCGCGATCGCTTTCCAGGTCCATCAGGTCGTTGAGGATGTACACCGAGGAAGCGCAGAGCCCGAACGCGACGAAGGCGACCAGCGCGTCGACGAGCAGCCCGGGTTGTCCGAGCTTGAAGCTGGCGGCCAGTGGCAGCAGCACCAGCAGGTTCTTCATCCACTGGTGCAGCCGGATGGCGCGCACCCAGGTGCGGAGGCCGGCACCCGTGCGACCGATCTCGCGCTCGACCGGCACCGTTCGACTCACCTCTGCGCGCACGCTGGCCGATGCCCGCACGACGATGGCGCGCCGGGCGCGGCGCCACACGGCGAGGTCGTCGTGCGAATTGCCGGCGTAGTCGAAGCCGCCTTCGCCGAAGCGGTCGACCAGGCGGTCGGCCTTGCGGCTGGAGGACACGTTCTCGCGCCCGTCGCTGGCGATGACCTCGTCGAACAGCGCGAGGTGGCGCGCGACCTCGTGGGCGTAGCGCTCGTCCGACGCCGTGCACAGCACGATGTGCCGGCCGGCTTCCCGTTCGGTGCGCAGGAGTTCCAGCACCTCCGGGTCGTAGGGCAGCAGCGCCGTGTCGATCGAAACCTGCTCGGCGATGCGCCGCTTGAGCACGGCCTTTCCCGAGGCCAGCCACAGCGGCATCGACAACGCCGAGAGGGGGGCGACCTTGAGCAGCTTGAGGGCCGACTCGTGCAGCAGGTCGCCGCGGATCAGCGTGCCGTCGAGGTCGACGACGAGCGGCGGCGCCGCCGTCCGCGCGCCCGCGTTCAAGGTGCGGCCCCTTCGGCCGGGGCGCGCCCCGCGACGGCGCGCACGAAGTCGCGCGTGGCGGCGAGATGGCGCCGCGAGAGCACCGCCATCACCGCCATGAACACCGCGCCGCCCGCCAGCGAGAGCACGAGCAGGGCGGCCAGCGAAGGCAGCGCGGCGAAGGCGGGCCGCGCCAGGGTCACCGCGCCGTAGCCGGCCGCGGTGGCCAGCGCGGGCAGGCCGACCTCGGACAGCAGGCGCCGCCAGGGCAGCCCGATCGCGCGCACCACGCCCGGCAGGCTGACCCCGTAGGTGAGCGGCAGCGCGACCAGCCAGGACAGGCACAACCCGAGGATGCCCCAGTGCGAGCCGACGAAGAAGCCGAGCGGGATCAGCACGAAGTTGGCGATCGAGTTGCGAAGGTCGAGCTGGCGGTTGCCCAGTGCCAGCGAGGTCGTGAACAGGATGCTGCTGATCATGCGCACGGGCACGATCAGCGGCAGGATCTGCAGCGGCATCACCGCCGCCAGCCAGCGGTCGCCGAACAGGAAGGCGACGATCTCGGGCGCCAGCGCCGAGATGCCCCACAGCACCGGGAACGCGAAGGTCGCGACCACCGCCAGCGACCTGAGCACCGATTCGCGCACCGCGGGCAGGTCGTGCTGCTGGCGCGCGACCACCGGCATCGTGATCTGGTTGATCGTGCCCATCACCTTGGACATCGGCAGCGTCGCCAGCTGCAACGCCACCGAGTACTGGCCGATCTCGGTGGTCGTCAGGAACGCGCTGCCGATGACGACGTCGGCCTGCACGACGATGAAGTAGCTGACGCGGTTGCCCACCAGCGTGAGGCCGAACTTCAGGTGCTCGCCGATGCCGCGCAGGCGCAGCGTGGGCCGGGTGCGCTCGCCGAAGGCCAGCAGCCCGACGGTGCGCGTGAGCGCGCCGCCCAGCGTGCCCAGCACGAGCGCCCACACGCCGGCGCCCCAGAAGGCGAGCGCCAGCGTCAGCACGATGCCGACGAAGCCGGCGGCCATCTCGGTGGTGGCCAGCAGCTTGAAGCCCAGGTCGCGCGTCGCCATCGCGCTTGGCACGAGGGCGGCCGAGGCGATGAGGATCTGCAGCGACGCGAAGGCGATGGGCCAGACCAGGCGCGGCTCGCGGAACAGCATCGCCAGCAGCGGCGAGGCCGCGACCACGGCCGCGGTGACGGCGAGGCCGAACAGCAGCGAGGCGCCGGACAGCCGGCGCAGCTCGTCGCGCGAGACCTCGGTCGAGCGCACGATGGCCGCCCCCAGGCCCAGCTCGGCGATCGCGGCCGAGATCGAGCAGACGACGGCCACCTTGGCCATCAGGCCGTAGTCCTCGGGCGACAGCAGCCGCACCACCACCAGCGTGCCGGCCCAGCTGGTGATCTGCACCACCAGCTTGGCCACGGTGGCCCACTTCAGCGCCGAGAAGGCCTTCTGGGCGATCGACATCCGCCCGACCTCAGCGCCGCCCGCGTCGGGTGCCGCGACGATCGGCTGACCGGTGCCGCTCATCCATCGACCTGCAGCCACGCCGCGCGCCAGAACAGCGGCTCGTACTGGGCGTTGAACATCTGGCGCTCGCCCGAGAAGTGCACGCCGCGCAGCAGGTACGCCGGGGTCTTCATCGTGCGCATCTCGCCGCTGACGATGTCGATCAGCCGCCGCACCTCGGCCTGCACGACCTGCCGCTGGCCGCAGTGCTTGAGCATGTCTTCCTCGAAGTACAGGCCGCGGTGCGCCAGCTGCTCGTTCATCGCGGCGCGCAGTTCGGCCGACGGGCGCACCCGCACCGCGTCGCCGGGCTGCAGGCGCAGGTCGTCCTGGGGGGCGAAGCCTGGGGCCGGTGGTTCCAGCGTCGGGAAGCCGACCCCGCCGCGCCAGCGCTGAACCAGGTTGAACAGGTGCGTCAGCCAACCCACCGCGAAGGCGGCCGGCGCGACGTTGCCGCTCACCAGCGGCCGCACGAAGTTGACGGGACTCCAGTCGCCCACCGGCCGGGAAGCCGCCTGCAGTTCGGTCAGCTGGCAGCGATAGTGCGGGCCCTCGGTGCCGGGCCAGGCGTGGGCGGGCGAGGCCGCGGGCGCGGCGGCCGCGAGGGCCGCGTCCGACGCCGAGACCCTGCGCAGCCAGGCCGCCTTCCAGATGCTGTGGCAGGCCGCCTCGCAGCCGCCGTGACGGCTGCCGTCGCAGACGGCGCCGACCAGCAGGACGGCACCGTCCATGTGCCGCATCTGCCGGCTCTTGCGGTAGTCGAACAGGCGGTGCATGGACTTGAAGACGCGCATCCTGCGCCCGCACAGGGCCAGCATCTCGGGCATGAAGGGCAGGCCGTCCAGGCAGCCTTGTCCGTCGAGCGTGGCGCGGATCTCCTCCCAGGGCCTGACCTCGACGAGATCGCCGACGATCAGCTCGTGGCCCAGCAGGCGCCGCGCCAGCCGGCGGCGCCATGCCGGGACCTGCGTCGGCGCGGCTTCCGCCACCGCCTGCGATTCGCGCGTGCGGTTGAGCGCCAGGAACAGGTCGCCCCGGCCCTCGGTCATGCGGCGGTCGCGGGCCAGCACCAGGGCACCGGCGCCGGCCAGCACGAGTGCCGCGAACGCGACCAGGCCGGCCAGCGGTGCCGCGGCGCCTGCCGCCGAGCGCGGCAGCCAGTGCCAGGCCGCGAGCGCCGCCAGGGCGGCCGCCGCCCCGGCCAGGCAGGCCAGCAGCGTGGTCTTGCGGTAGCTCGCGCGATAGGGGCTGGCGGGGCTGGGCACGGTGGGGGCGATCGGGGTCGCGCAGGGACGGCGGGGCCGGGGCGGCGGTCAGGCCACCAGGCTGCGGACCGAGCGGATGAGCAGGTTGGCGGTGTAGGTGAGGTAGGACAGGCCCCCGGGGCAGGCCATCGACTCGAAGTGGGCGCGCCACGCTTCGAGCAGATGCCCCCGGTTGGCCAGCACCCAGGACACGTTGTGGCAGGCCGAGCCGTAGCGGCGCCGCACCAGCGGGTGCTGCGGCGTGCCGTCGTAGGCCACGAGGAGGCGGCGCCAGACTTCGGGCGCCGTCACGGCATGGGCGGCCTGCTTCGAGAGCGAGCCCGGCGTCGTCTCGTAGTAGCGGTAGGTCGGCATGTCGAGGTAGGCCACCTGGTGGTGCCGCGCGAGCGTGAGCACCGTCAGCGTCCATTCCATCTGCCTGAACTCCGCGTCGAATGCCGAGAGGTCGACCTTGTTCGTGCGCAGGGTCAGGGCGCCGGCGCCCCATCCCGCATGCATGAGCGTTTCCACGAGGTTGGCCTTGCGTGCTTCGGGCGCCGGGAAGATCCGGGAGGTTCCCCGCTCCGAGATGCGCAGTCCGTCGGACACCAGGACGTTGACCTCCGGCCGCTCCCGGAAGATGGCCAGCTTGGGGCCCAGGGTGTCGGGCAGCAATTCGTCGTCGTCGTCGACGAAGGCCAGGAATTCGCCTTTGGCGAGTTCGGCGCCGATGCGGCGCGACAGCGGGTACGACCCGGTGCGGATGCGCACCACCTCCACGTCCGGCTGGGCATTCAGCCAGGCGAGCACGCCTTCGCTGACCCGCGGCCCGTTGGCCACGACCAGGATCGAGTACGAATGACCCCGCGCCATCGCCCGGATGGATTCGCAGGCGCGATGCAGAAGCTCGCGCCGCGCCTCGTCGCAGACCGAGGCGATCACGACGGTGAGAACCGGGGCGCCGGTCATCGTGTCTGCGGGCATGCGGACCGTCGCGTCAGAAGGTGTACTTGTCGGAAAGGCCCAGCGCCCGCTTCGTGGCCTGGGTCACGTCGCGCGCCAGGTCCTGGCGCTGCCAGGCCGTGTGGCGGAGCAGCCGGCTGGCGATGCGCATGCGCTCGCCCGCGGGCATCGGGGTGGCGAGCAGCACGCGCATCCGTTCCCAGGCCCAGTTCCAGTGCGGGAAGCTCATGCCGGCCTTGGCGTTCGGCTCCACCCACTTGCGGAGCTCCTTGACCGTCTTCACGCGCGAGATCGAACCGCGGTGGAAGCGGCGCAGCAGCGCCGGGCCGTCGGGCTGCACGATCTTGCCGCGCAAGGCCAGTTCCCAGATGAAGATCTCGTCCCAGCCGAAGTAGTGCGGACCGGTGCGCATCGCGCGCAGCATGTCGGAGCGCATGAGCCCGTAGGCGACGACGTGCTGGAACCGCGCCAGCAGCAGGTCCCAGGCGCGCTGCGACACCGAAGACGACTGCAGGTCGAGCGACCGCGCCATGGTGCCGGTGATCGCCCCGTCCTCGTCGATGTTCTTGGTGTTCGGCATGACCGCGGAAACGTCCGGATCGCGGTCCAGGGTGTCCACGTACAGCTGCAGCAGCCCCGGCTCGAGGATGTCGTCGGCGCCGGCCCAGCGGAAGTACGGGCCCGCGCCCTCCATCGCCTCCATCACGCGCCGGTGGTTCCAGAGGATGCCGCGGTTCTGCGGCGACCGCCACACCTTCACGCGCGCGTCCTTCGCCGCGTAGCTCTCGCAGATGTCCGGCGTGTCGTCGGTCGAGGCGTTGTCGGAGATGACGAGCAGGAAGTCGCCGAAGGACTGCGACAGGTGGCTCTCGATCGCCGCGCCGATGTACTTGCGGCCGTTGTAGACCGGCAGCCCGACGACGACCCTGGGGGTGGTGGCCATGCTTCCCGCTCCCGCTCAGGCCGTGGCGCGCTCGAGCGCGGCGGTGGCGGCACGCTCGCCGCTGATGAAGCTCTCGTCGGTCCACATGTAGCCCCAGTCACCGTAGCGGCCGCAGTAGCGGATGCCGACGTCGTCCAGGTAGCCGTGCACCGTCTTCACGGCCTCGGAGCGCTCGAGGTCGAAGATGACGTTCGCGTAGCGCACCACGTGGGCGTGGCGCGAGAGGATGCGGTCGGTCTCGCGCACGAGGCCCACCTTGCGCAGGTCGGCGATCGCGCGCTCGATGATCTGCTCGGTCGGCAGCGTGAGCGGCTTGTACTTGCCGGAGAAGTAGACCTCGCACTGGATGCTGCCGCAGCCTTCGGGCGCGTTCGTCTTCGACAGCATGTGCGGGAAGCTCAGGCGGGTGAAGCTCACGTCCTCGTCGTAGACGTAGGTGATCTGGCCTTCGGAGAGATCGGCCCGGTCCAGACCCACGTTGACCAGCACGCAGGTGGTGCAGGCCAGCCGCTTCGCCGCGGCGACGACGTCGGCGGGCACGCCGGCGATCATCGGGATCAGGTCCGGCAGCGGCACCGAGGAAACCAGCGAGTCGTAGCGCACCACCTCGCCGTCGGCGAAGCGCACCGTCTTCGCGTTCGGGTCCACCGCCACCGCCTGGCGGCCCAGGCGGATGTCGGCCAGCTTCGGGAACTCGTTCAGGTACGAGAGGAAGCCGCCGCGCTTCGGGTAGCGGAAGTGGGTGATGTAGTGGACCTCGGGTGCCCAGGGCCCGACCGCGCCGCGCAGCAGTTCCTCCAGGCTCGGGCGGTACATGCGCGGGCCCAGCCAGTCGGTGCTCATGTTGCGCGCCGGCGTGGTGTGGTACTTGAGGCCGTAGGTCATCGGGAACAGCTCGGCGAACTTGCGGCCGTAGCTGGCGACGAGCCAGTCCTCGTAGTTGTGGATCGGGCCCTTGTCGGCGTCCTGGTGGCGCACGAAGTCGGCCACGATCTCGACGATCAGGTCCTTGGGCAGGCCGTTCAGGTGCAGCTGCACCGGGTGCGTCAGGCGCAGGCCCTTCCAGATGTTGTCCAGCTTGACCTGCAGCGCCTCGTACTCGCCGTCGACCTGGCGCGCCAGGAAGTTCTGGATCCGCTCGTCCTTCGTGAAGGAGATGTGCGGCCCGAGGTCGAACAGGAATCCCTTGTCGTCGACGAACGATGCGGTGTGCCCTCCGAGGTACGAGGACTTCTCGTAGACCACCGGCCTGATGCCTTCCGCCTGCAGGCGGTGGGCAGCCCCGAAGCCGGCCATGCCGGAGCCGAGGACGACGATGTTGCTCACTGGATCGGTTCCCTTCTCTCGATTCGTTGTCTCTGGCCCGGGCTTCAGGCGATGGCGGGCTCGGCCTTCGCCGCGCGCGCGCCGGCCGCCGGCCAGCGCTGCAGCTGTTCCTGCCACAGCCGGTCGACCAGGCGCGGCGCCGGCATGCGCACGTCGTCGAACGAGATCACCTCGTCCTTCTTCACGTCGCGCAGCAGCACGCAATCGTCGGACATCGCGATCGGCAGCGCGTTGACTTCGCGCGCGGCGGCGCGGTTCTCGATCAGGCCATAGGCGCAGAAGCCGCCCACGCCGTCCAGCGTCTCGCCGGCCTTGAGGTCGCGTTTGGCCACCGCCACCACCTCGCAGCTGGGTGCGCCGCGCGGCGCCACCGTGGCGTCGCGGTGCAGCACCGCGCGCGCGATGGTCGAAGGCAGCTGGATGTGCGGCAGGTGGTAGGGCGTGTAGAAGACGTAGAACGGTCCGTCGCCCAGCTTGTAGTAGGCGAGCTGGGTTTGCTTGTACGGGTTCACCTCGTGCACGACGACGAAGCCGCCGGTCATCGGCATCGCGCCCACCGAGTAGTCGACGATGCCGCCGGCCAGCATGGCTTCCGGCGGTAGCAGCTTGGCCAGTTCGCGCACGTAGCCGCAGGCCGGACCGAACATGCCGCGCCTGCCGACACCGAAGCCGGTGGCGTTGGCCAGCACGGTGGTCTCCATCGACAGCTTGGTGGCGTCGGCGAACGAGGTCACCTTGCGCACGTCCTGGTCGTGCTGGGCGGCGAACTTCTCCTGCGTGGCCGGCGTGCGGTAGTGGTCGACCATGCCCTTGATGTTGCCGGCGGCCACCGGCTTCAGGCCCACGGTCTGCAGGTAGCGCACCAGCGTCATCGCGACGCCGGGCTCGTCGCCGTCGGTGTGGGTGAGCACGACGCCGGCCTCGTCGGCCTTGGCCTTGAGCAACGGGCCGACGAGCGAGTCGAGCTCGGCATTGACCATCACCACCGGCTTGCCCTGGGCGATGGCGTCGAGCACGACGGACGCGGCGAAGCTCACGGTGCCGGTGACCTCGATCACGATGTCGATCTCGCGGCTGCGCGTGATGACCTGCGGGTCCTGCGTCAGCACCGGCATGCCCAGCGCGATGTGCTGGTCGGCCGCGGCGGCGCTGTCGACGGCGCGCCACTCGGTGATGCCGGCTTCGCGGAACGAGCGCTCGGCGTGCGCCGGCGTGCGGTTGGAGATGGCGGCCAGCCGCATGCCCGGCACCGGCGTGCCCAGCTGCAGCGCGATGGCGCGCCCGGTGGCGCCGGCGCCGACCACGCCGACGCGGATCGGGCGGCCGGCGGTCTCGCGCATCTGCAGCAGGTGGTAGAGCGACATGTCGTGCAGCGGGGCGGCGAAGGCGTTCAGGTCCATGGCGGGCGTCCTCGTTCGGGTCAGTCTCGGGTCCAGAGCGGCCAGGTGCGGTCCTGCTCGGAGATCAGGGTCACGGGCAAAGGCCAGGCGATGCCGAAGGCCGGGTCGTCGTGGCGGGCGCCGCGCGCGTGCGCGGGCGCGAAATGGGCCGAGGCCATGTACAGCAGCTCGGTGTCGTCTTCCAGCGCCTGGCAGCCGTGGGCGCAGCCCTCGGGCACCAGCAGCATACGGCCGTTCTCGGCCGTGAGCTCGGTGCCGTGCCAACGCAGGTAGGTGGGCGAGTCGGGCCGCAGGTCGAGCACGACGTCGAACAGGCGGCCGCGGGTGCAGCGCACCAGCTTGGCTTCGAGCGCCGGCGCCACCTGGAAGTGCAGGCCGCGGATGGTGCCCTTCTGGCGGCTCCAGGCCATGTTGGACTGCACCGGCGCGAAGCGGATGCCGGCCTCGGCGAACTCGCGGTCGCACCAGGCGCGCATGAAGCGGCCGCGCGCGTCGGCGAACGGGGTCGGCTCGACGACCCAGGCGTCCTTCACGTCGACGGGTTCGAACTTCACCGCGCCGCGCCTCCCCGAAGCGCGGCATAGCGCGCGACCTGGCCGGCCGTGAGGGTACGCGCGTCGGCGCCGCCGTGGAAGGCCCGGTACCAATCGGCGACCCAGCCGATCGCCTCGCGCACCGGCAGCCGCGGCGTCCAGCCCAGCTGCAGCGCGGCCTTGCTGACGTCCAGGCGCAGCGTCATTTCCTCGGCGGCGTGCACCACCTTGTCGCGTTCCCAGGCCGGCTGCTGGCCCCAGGCGGCGGCCAGCGCTTCCACCAGCGCGGCCACGGGGGGCAGTTCGGTGTCCATGGGGCCGAAGTTCCAGTCGCCGACGTGGCGCGCCGGGTCGGCGGCCAGCGCCTCGGCCAGCGAGAGGTAGCCGCCCAGGCAGTCCAGCACGTGCTGCCAGGGCCGCACCGCGCCCGGGTGGCGCAGCACCACCGGGCGGCCGGCGGCGAAGGCGGCCATCGTCTCGGGCACCAGCTGGCGCGCCGTCCAGTCGCCGCCGCCGATGACGTTGCCGGCACGCGCGTTGCCGATCGCCACACCGTGCTCGGCCAGGCGCCCGGCGGGGAAGAAGGCGTCGCGGTAGCACTGGCCCACGAGCTCGGCGCAGGCCTTGCTGTTGGAATACGGGTCGTGGCCGCCCAGGCGGTCGGTCTCGCGGTAGCCCCAGACCCAGCCCTTGTTCTCGTAGGCCTTGTCGGTGGTGACGTTGACCACCACGCAGGGCCGGCGCAGGCGGCGCACCGATTCGAGCACGTGCACCGTGCCCATCACGTTGGTGGAGTAGTTGTCGACCGGGTCCTCGTAGCTGCGCAGCACCACCGACTGCGCCGCCAGGTGCAGCACCACCTGCGGGTCGAAGGCGCTCATGGTGGCCGAGAGCTTCTCCAGGTCGCGGATGTCGCCGGTGGTCGACTCGATGCCATCGCCCAACCGCGCCAGCGCGTACAGGCTGGGCTCGGTGGGCGGCGGCAGCGCGTAGCCGGCGATGCGCGCGCCCATCGCCTGCAGCATCAGCACGAGCCAGCTGCCCTTGAAACCGGTGTGGCCGGTGATGAAGACGCGTTTGCCGCGCCAGAAGTCGGGGTTCACGGGGCGCGGCCCTCGGCAATGGTGGTCGGGGTGCTCATCGGCTGCCCGGGCCCGCGGCTGGAGCCGACGGGCTGAATACCAGCTTGCGGGTGTGGAATCCTTCGGCAAAGCCGCTCTCGGCTCGGCACTCCAGCCCGCGCAGGCGCATCAGCGCCAGCAGGTTGTCGGCGCTGAACCAGGACTTGCCGCGCTGGGTGCCGAAGAGGTCGACGATGGCCTGTGCCTTGCGCTCGGCCACGCCGGCCGGCAGCGGCACGTAGGCGTTCGGCGTGGCCAGGTCGCCGTCCCACTTGGGGATCTCGTATTCCCAGACCGGGTGGTCGCGGAAGGTCTGCCAGGTGACGGCCGACAGCAGCGCGTGGTCCTGGTGGCGGTCGGCGCCGTGGTGGGTGAACACGAGGTCGGGCGAGACCGCCGCGCGGCAGTCCTCGAAGTGCTGCTTCACGGCTTCGAAGTGCGCCGGCAGCCGGCCGTCGGGCAGGTCGTGCACCCGCACCTCGCCGCGCGCACGCGGCCTGAGAAAGCTGCGCGCCGAGCGCATCGCCTCGGCGCGCCGCTCGTCGACCGAGGTCAGCACCAGCCAGTGCACGCGCAGCTGCGCGTACTGCTTCTGCAGCGCCAGCAGGGTGCCGCCGCAGCCGATCTCGATGTCGTCGCAATGGGCTCCGATGCACAGGACGTTCAGCCGTTGGCTCGCGCGGGGCGCGAAATGCAGCGCAAACAAGGGGCCCGACCTACCGTTTCCAGAGCATCCAGGGGCAGTCCCCCTGGGCTTCCATGCGGTCGAAGCTGATCTTGTCCTTGAAGGTGTCCATTGCGCGCCAGAAACCCTGGTGGCGGTAGACCGACAGCGCGCGCTTGGCGATCAGGCGCTGGAACGGCTTCTCGACCAGTTCCTCGCCTTCCTGGATGTGGTCGAAGATGTCCTGGCGGAGCACGAAGTAGCCGCCGTTGATGAGCAGCTCGCCGTTGGCCATGCCGTCGATGCGGGTGGCCCAGCCGTCGGCGGTGGCGTCGACGGTGTGGAAGCTGTGCAGGTTGTTGACGGCCGCGAAGCTGGCGATTGCCTTCTTCTCCTGGAAGTCGGCGACCATGCGGTCGATCGGCACGTCGGAAAGGCCGTCGGCGTAGTTGGCCAGGAACACCGGCTCGCCCTCGAGATGCTTGCGCACGCGCAGCAGGCGCTGGCCGATATTGGAGTGCAGCCCGGTGTCGACGAAGGTGATGCGCCAGTCGCTGATGTCGCTGGTGTGCAGTTCGACCTTGCGACCGCCCTCGGACAGCGTGAAGTCGTTCGACAGCGCCTCGCTGTAGTTCAGGAAGTACTCGCGCACCAGGTCGCCGCGGTAACCCAGCGCCAGCACGAAGTCCTTGTGACCGAAGTGCGCGTAGTAGCGCATCAGGTGCCAGACGATCGGCCGGATGCCGATGTTCACCAGCGGTTTGGGGATGGTGTCGGAATGCTCCCGAAGGCGCGTTCCGAGGCCACCGCAGAACAGGACTACCTTCATGGTTCGTGGCTTCTGTGACTTCGCTTTTGGGTGCCCTTGAACGCGTCCGGCCATGCCGGAGAACGCCCGCAGATCCTTTTAATGCAGCGCCTTCGCGCGACCGTGACGGCGCCGCGCAGGCACGTACATTTCTTAACGGATTGTGCAGGTGAACGACATGCTTTCGAATCCTTCGGGCTCGGGGGGCAGCGGTGACAATGCACAATCCCGGGCCGGTCTTGCCGCGTGGACCGCGTGCAAGGGAGCGCTCCTCAGAACATGTCCGATTCAGTTCACGCCAAGATGGCGCGCGGCGCCGTCTGGATGGTGCTGTTCAAGTTCGTCGAGCGCGGCCTGGGCCTGATCAGCACCCTGATCCTGGCCCGGTTGCTCACACCGGCCGATTTCGGCGTCGTGGCGATGGCGGTGGCCTTCATCTCGATGGCCGAACTGCTGGGGGCCTTCGGCTTCGACGTCGCGATCATCCACAACCAGCGCGCGACCGAAGCCGAATACAACAGCGCCTGGACCTGCAACCTGCTGCTGGGCGCCTGCATCACGCTGATCATGGTGGCGGCGGCGGTGCCGATCTCGCACTTCTACCGCCACCCCGAACTGGTCGCGGTGGTGCTGGCGCTGTCGCTCGGCCCGCTGATCGCCTCGGCCCAGAACATCGGCGTGGTGGCCTTCCGCAAGGAACTGGACTTCCGGCGCGAGTTCCGCTTCCAGGTCGGCCGCAAGTTCGCCGGCTTCCTGCTCGTGGTGCCGCTGGCCTTCATCCTGCGCAACTACTGGGCGCTGGTGGCGGGCATGCTGTTCTCGCAGCTGGCCGGCACGACGCTCAGCTACCTGATGCACCCCTACCGGCCCCGGCCGACGCTGTCGAAGTTCCGCCAGCTGTTCCACTTCTCGCGCTGGATGCTGCTCAACAACGTGGTGCTGTTCGCGCGCGATCGCAGTTCGGACTTCTTCCTCGGGCGGCTCGGCGGGGCCAGCGACCTGGGCAGCTACAACGTGGCCTACGAGCTGGCGAACCTGCCCACCAGCGAGATCAGCGCGCCCATCAACCGCGCCCTGCTGCCCGGCTTTGCCAAGATGCAGAGCAACGAATCGGTGGCCCAGGCGTACCGCGGCGCCGTCCAGCTGCTGGCCATGCTGGCGCTGCCGGCGTCGGCCCTGCTGTTCGGCCTGGCGCCCTACCTGGTCGTGCTGCTGCTCGGCCCGAAATGGACGAGCGCCATCCCGGTGATGAAGATCCTGGCCTTCAATGGCGCCCTGATGCTGTTCCACTCCTCGATCTCGTCGATCCTCTTCGGCCGCGGCTTCCCGGCGCGCGTCATGCTCACCAACGCGGGCCACGTGCTGCTGCTGGTGGGCTCGATGACGGTGGCGCTCGTCGTGCTCGAAGGGGGGCCGCGTGGCGCCGCCTTCGCCGCGCTCGGAACGGCCCTGCTGAGCACGCCGATCTACATCTACCAGCTCCGCCAATGCCTGGGCATCTCGCCGCGGCTGTTCTTCGGCGCCATCGCCCGGCCCCTGATGGGCTGTGTCGCGGCGATCGTGGCGCTCGAGTTCCTGATGCCCGAGTTCGACCTCGCGATGGGCGCCCTGCAGATGGTCGGGCTGCTCGCGTTCGGGCTGCTCACGGGGTTCGCCGTCCTGCTGGCCGTCATCGGCGGCGCCTGGCACCTCGCCGGGCGGCCGGCCGGTGCCGAGCGGATCGTCATCGACTGGATCCGCGGCCAGTGGAGCCGGCACAATGCGAGCCGGCTGTCGTCGGCCGACAGCTGAACGGCAGCGACCGACACATCCCAGAATGGCACCCACCCGGCCGAGCGACCGCTTCCAGACATGACCATGCGAATCCTGCTTACCGGCGCCGCCGGCTTCATCGGCATGACCACCACGCTGCGGCTGCTGGCACGCGGCGACGAGGTCGTGGGCCTCGACAACTTGAACGACTACTACGACGTGCGCCTGAAGGAGGACCGGCTGGCCCGCCTCACGCCGCACGCGAACTTCCGCTTCGTCAAGATGGATGTCGCCGACCGGCCCGGCATGGAACGCCTGTTCGCCGAGAACCGCTTCGATCGCGTCATCCACCTGGCCGCGCAGGCCGGCGTGCGCTATTCGCTGAAGAATCCGCACGCCTACATCGACAGCAACGTGGTCGGCTTCATGAACGTGCTGGAAGGTTGCCGCCATTCGAAGGTGCAGCACCTGGTCTACGCGTCCAGCTCCAGCGTCTACGGCGGCAACACGAAGATGCCGTTCTCCGAAGCGGACAGCGTGGACCACCCGGTCAGCATGTACGCGGCCACCAAGAAAGCCAACGAGCTGATGGCGCACACGTACAGCCATCTGTACGGCCTGCCCACCACCGGCCTGCGCTTCTTCACCGTCTACGGGCCCTGGGGCCGGCCCGACATGGCGCTGTTCCTCTTCACCAAGGCGATCCTCGAGGGGCGGCCGATCGACGTGTTCAACCACGGCAACATGCAGCGCGACTTCACGTACGTGGACGACATCGTCGAGGGCGTGATCCGGGTCACCGACCGGGTGGCGGCGCCCGACGCCGCCTACCGGCCGGAGCAGCCCAACCCCGGCACCAGCAACGTGCCCTACCGCGTCTTCAACATCGGCAACCACAACCCGGTGCCGCTGATGGACTTCATCGGCGCCATCGAGGAAGCCCTGGGCACCAAGGCGCAGAAGAACCTGCTGCCGCTGCAGGACGGCGACGTGCCGGCCACCTACGCCGACGTCGACGCGCTCACGGCCTGGACCGGCTTCGCGCCGAAGACCGACATCCGCACCGGCATCGGCCGCTTCGTGGCCTGGTACCGCGAGTACTACCGGGTCTGAGTCGGCACCGGCTGGCCCGTCTCGGCCAGCAGCGCCAGCAGGTGGCGCACCGGGATGGCGTAGGTGATGCCCGTGGGCTGCGCGAGCGCGCTCTCGCGGCTGCCCTTGACGAGCACCATGTTGACGATGCCCAGCACGCGGCCGCTGGCGCTGTCGAACAGCGGGCCGCCGCTGTTGCCGGGGTAGGCGGTGGCGTCGAGCTGCAGCACGTCGAAGTTGCCTTCGCGCAGGCGGGCGATCGCGCGCGCGTCCAGCTGCTGCGCGGTCGGCGCCTGCACCGCCACCTGGGTGAGCGAGGCGACGATGCCGCGGTGGGTGACGGGCGAGAAGCCGAGCGCGCCGCCGAGCGGGAACCCCATGAGCGCGATCTCCTGCCCTTCGCGCGCGCTCGCCTCGGTGTCCAGCTCCAGCGGCGCGAGCGGCGCGCCTTCGATCTTCAGCAGCACCAGGTCGTGCGTCCGGTCGGCGGCCAGCAGGCGCGCCGGCCGCGGCTCGCCGCGGGCGCCGCCCACCAGCACGGCCAGCCGGCGTTCGCCGACCAGGTCGGTCGGCGGTGGCATCACGTGCGCGTTGGTGGCGACGAGCGTGCCGTCGCCGACGACGAAGCCGGTGCCGCGAAAGCCGAAACGGGGGCTGTCGGTCGGGCTCAGCGTGCCCACCGGCAGCACCGAAGCGCGCAGGCGCGACACCACGTCGGGCAGCGCGGCGGCGGCCGGCATCGGCGCCGCGGCGGCCGCCAGCAGCAGCCGCCGGCGCGTGGTCACTGCACCGACTTCAGCAGCGCCGCCACCTCGGCCTGGGCCGGGAAGGCGTCGCCCAGCTTGGCCAGCGACTGCAGCTCGGCGGTGGCCTTCGACTTGTCGCCGGCCTTCGCGTACAGGCGCGCCAGGTTCAGGCGCAGGCCGGGGTCCTGCCGGCTGCGTTCGACGGCCTGCTTCTGGATCTCGATGGCGCGCGGCAGCTGGTTCTCGGCGGCCAGCGCGGCGGCCAGCGTGTCCATCAGCGCGGCACGGCCGGGCAGCGCCTCGTTGGCCTGCTCGGCCAGCGGCAGACCGCCTGGCTTGCCCTGTTGCACCAGCAGCCAGGCGACGTTGTTCATCGCCAGCGCGTTGCGCGGCTGCGCCTCGAGCACGGCGCGGTAGTGGCGCTCGGCGCCGGCGTAGTCGCGCGCGGCCATCGCGACGTCGCCCAGGTGGTAGCGGAAGGCCAGGTCGCGCGGTTGCTGGCGCTGCCAGTCGGCCGCCCAGCGGTCGGCTTCGGCACGCTGGCCGCCGTTGAGCAGCGCGGCGTGGAGCGCGATCGCCAGTTCCGGCGTCTTGGCGCGCTGCAGCGCTGCCCGCAGCGCCGTGGCCGCCGCCGTCCAGTTGCGGCGGCTGGCCTCGATCTCGCCTTCGAGCGCGAAGCCGGCGGCGTCGTCGGCATGCTGGGTCTGCCACTCGCGCGCGGCGGCGATGGCGTCGTCGGGCCGCTTGTCGGCGAGCGCCAGCGTCGCGAGCGCGCGCTGGGCCGCGAACAGCTTGGGATCGATCTCGAGCGCCTTGCGCAACGACGTGCGCGCGCCTGCGCGGTCGCCGGCGGCGAACTGCGCTTCGGCCAGGCGGACCTGCGCGAGCGGGTTCGTGGGCTGCTGGCTCGTCCAGCGGCCGAAGGTGGACAGCGCCTGCTGGCTGTCGCCGGCGGCCAACTGGGCCCGGCCCAGCGCGTCCAGGATGGCCGGGTTGTCGGGCAGCGCGGCGGCCGCGGACTGCGCCGCCGAAAGCGCGGTCTTGGGATCGCCGGCCTTCAGGTGCACGTCGACCAGCCGCACCCGCGGCGTGGGGTCCTCGGGCGCGGCCTTCACGGCTTCGTCGAGGTGGCGCGCGATCTCCGGTGCCCCCGCGCCGGCCCGCGCCGCCAGTTCGGCCAGCGCCATGTGGGCCTGGGCGTTCTTGGGGTCGGACTGCAGCAGCGCCTCGAAGCGCTTGCGCGCGTCGGCCGGCTTGCCGGCGGCGAGGTCCAGCGCCGACAGCGCGGCGACGGCCGGGTAGTAGTTCTTGTCCTTCGCGAGCGCGGCCTCGAAGGCCTTGGCGGCGCCGGCACGGTCGTCGCGCAGCACGAGGACGCGGCCACGCAGGTAGTCCGGCTGCGCGCTGTCGGGCAGCTTCTTCTGCAACGTGTCGATCGCCTTCAGCGCGCCGGCGGTGTCCTTCTGCGCCAGGCGGGCGCTCACGAGCGCGAAGTCGGCGCGCGGGTCGTTGCCGGTCGCGGCCAGGCTTTCCAGCTCGGGCAGCGCCTGCGCCAGCTGGCCATGCGCCGCGCGCGAGACGGCCACCGCGGTGCGCACCTGCGTGTTCTGCGGGGCGGCCAAGGCGGCGCGCCGGAACGCCTCGTCGGCGCGCTTGGGGTCGCCGGCCTGCAGGTAGGCCTCGCCGGCCACCGCCAGGCTGGGCCCGTCGGCCTTCGCGTTGTCGACCAGCGGCTGCAGCGTCTCGATCGCGCGCGTGGCCTGGCCGGTGCGCAGGTAGGTCTGGGCCAGCAGCTGGCGCGCGAGCACGCGGTCGGGCGCGAGCTTGACGGCACGCGCCAGCTGCGTCTCGGCCTGCTGGTAGCCGCGCAGCTGGTAGGCCGAGGCGCCGGCGATCTCGAGCGCGATCGGGTTGTCCGGCATGCCCTTGACGAGCCGTGCCGCGATGTCGTTCGCGCCGCGGTAGTCCTTCGCCGCGTAGGCGGCGCGCGCTTCCAGGTAGAGGGTGTCGGGGTGGCTGGGGGCGACCTTCTTCAGCTCGGCCAGTTCCTTGGCCGCCTCCTCGGTCTTGGCCTGTTCGCTGAGCACGCCCACGAGAGAGGTGCGCGCCTGCACCGAGCGCGGGTTGGAGCCGATCACCTGGCGGAAGGCCGCCGCCGCGCCGTCGCGGTCGCCGCGCACGCGCCACAGGAGTTCGCCGCGCATCAGTCCGGCGCGCGCGTCGGCGGGATCCTTGCGGAGCACGTCGTCGAGCAGGGCCAGCGCGCCGTCGATGTCCTTGTCCATCGCCTTCAGCTGGGCCTGCAGCACGACCGCCGGCGCATAACCCGGCGAGGCCTGCAGCGCGCGCGCCGATTGCGCCTTCGCCTGCTCGACGTTGCCCTGCAGCGCGAACGCCGCGCCCACGGTGGCGTGCAGGTCGGCGTTGGCCGACTCGCGCTTGAGCTCGGTGCCGGCGAACTGGGCGGTGACCTTGGCGGCTTCGCCGGTGAGCATCATCGCGCGCGCCATCTCGGGCAGGAGGTCTTCGTCGGCGACGTGGAGGGCCTGGGCCTTGCGGTACTCCACCATCGCGCCCGCCGGGTCGCCGAGTTCGGAAAGGGCGCGGCCCATCAGCAGCCGCGCCGGACCCGAGTCGGGGTTCTTCTGCAGCAGGTTCTTCAGCTGGATCACGGCCGCCTTGGCGTCGTGCTTGTCCAGGTAGCCGCGGGCCGAGGACAGCAGCGTGGCTTCGGAATCCCCGCTGCAGGCGGCGACGACGACCACGGCCGCCAGGGCTGCCGCCACGCGGGCGGCGCGAAGAAGAGGTCTCATGAAGCCCATGTTAGCGGCGGCCTGCCTTCGCAGGTAGCCCTGGAGAGAGTCGGCCCGGGCGTGAGCGCCCGTCTTCACGGCGCATCACCGGATCGCCAGGCGGCGCATCAGGTCGTACAGCGTCGGCCGGCTCACGCCCAGGATCTCCGCGGCCTTGACGACGTTCTCGTTGGTCCGCGCCAGGGCGGCCAGGATGGCCTGCCGCTCGGCGGTTTCGCGCACGGTGCGAAGGTCGAGATCGGTACGCTCGCCGGCGGCGGTCTCCACCGGCGAAGGCAGCCCGAGATCGGCGGCCGTCACGCGGTCGCCTTCGCACATGATGGCCGCGCGCTTGACCGCGTTGAGCAGCTCGCGCACGTTGCCGGGCCAGCCGTATTGCTCGATGGCGAGCACGGCGTCCTCGGACAGCGCGAGCCCGTTGCGGCGCTGTTCCTGCGCGAAGCGGCGAAGGAAGGCGTGCGCCAGCAGCACCGCGTCGCCGAGGCGCCGGCGCAGCGGCGGGATCGTGACCACGATCTCGGCCAGCCGGTAGTAGAGGTCGTCGCGGAAGCGGCCTTCGGCGATCAGGCCCTTCAGGTCCTGGTGCGTGGCGCAAACCACCCGCACGTCGACCGGGATCTCGCTGCGCCCGCCCAGGCGCTCGATCGTGCGCTGCTCCAGGAAGCGCAGCAGCTTGGCCTGCAGCGATTGCGGCAGGTCGCCGATCTCGTCGAGCATGAGGGTGCCGTTGTGGGCGGTCTCGATCTTGCCCGGCGTCTGCTTGGCCGCGCCGGTGAAGGCGCCCCGCTCGTAGCCGAAGAGCTCGCTCTCGAGCAGGTTCTCCGGGATCGCCGCGCAGTTGATCGCCACGAACCGGCCGCCGCGCTTGCTGGCCGCGTGAAGCCCCTGGGCGAAGACCTCCTTGCCGGTGCCGCTCTCGCCGAGCAGCATGACGGTGGCGTCGCTGGAGGCCACGCGGTCAATGGTGCGCGCGATGCGCATCATCTCCGGGTCGCGCGTGATCAGGTTGCCGAGCGTGTCGGGCTGCTGCATCAGCTGCAGCCGCCGGTTCTCGGCCTGCAGTTCGGCCAGCCGGTAGGCGCGCTGGATCGTGAGGTCGAGGACCTCGGGTTCGAAGGGCTTGGCCAGGAAGTCGTAGGCGCCCATGGCCACCGCGCGCAACGCGTGCGCCTGCTCGTTCTGCCCGGTGAGCACGATCACCTTGACGCCGGGGTCGATCTCGATGAGCTGCTGCAGGAGGCTGAAGCCCTCGGACACCGAGTCGGGGTCGGGCGGCAGGCCCAGGTCCATCGTGACCACGGCACACTGGTGGCGCCGGAACTGGGCCAGCGCGCTCTCGCGGTCGGATGCGGTGACCGTTTCGAAGCGGTCCAGCGACCACTTGATCTGCTTCTGCAGCGCGAGATCGTCCTCGACGATCAGCAGCGGCGTCGTCTCGCGGTCGGTCATCGCACCGTGTCCAGCGGCATCAGGTCCGAGCCCTGGGTGCGGTCGAAGAGCGGCAGCCGCACCGTCACCACGGTACCGTGCCCCTGCTCGCTTTCGACCTCGATCGAACCGCCGAGTTCGCGCACGTACTGCTGGCTCTCGAAGGTGCCGACGCCCATGCCGGTCGGCTTCGTGCTGTTGAAGGGCCTGAACAGCTTGGTCTTCATGAACTCCTCGGACATTCCGGCGCCGGTGTCGCCGACTTCGATCACCACCTGGCCGCTGAACCGCTCCACGCCGATCCAGACGCGGCCGTCGGGCGGCGTCGCATCCATCGCGTTCTGCACCAGGTGGCCCAGCACACGCTCGAGGCGGTCGTCGTGCCCGCGAGTCGCCAGGCGCTCCAGCGACGCCACCTCCAGCGTGCGACCCTGGCCAGCGGCCAGCGCACGCAGGCGCTCCACGATGGGGAGCAACTCGACGCCGCTGGCGCTGCCGGGCGGAGAGGCGCCTTCGCGAAGCTGAAGCATGAGCCGGCGCATCTTCTCCAGCGAGCTCTGCACCGTCAACAACATGTCTTGCTGAAATTCCCGGTTGTCGTGCAGACGTTCCGCGTTCTTCAGCATCAGCGACAGCTGGGTCACGATGTTCTTCAGGTCATGCACGACGAACGCGGACATGCGGTTGAAAGCGTCGAACTTCCGGGCCTCGAGCAGCGCCTCCGTGGCGTTCATGTGGGCGAGGTAGCCCGCGGCCTGGCGGCTGGCCGTCTTGAGCAGGTCCAGCACCTCCCAGTCCATCTCGATCGACGTGCGCGGCCGCGCCAGCACGACGAAGCCCAGCAGGTGGTCGCCCACGAGCAGCGGCACCACCAGCCAGGCATTCGGCGCCGCCAGCAGCCAGGTCGGAAGCGCCAGGCCCTCGTATCGCCGCGGCGCGGCCCGGAACTCGTCCAGGTTGATCACCCAGGCCTTGTTGCACAGGAAAGTGCAGAAGGCCGAGTCGGCGGGCTCCGCGTCCGCCAGCGGCGGCATGTTCCAGCTGGCCGTCTGCACGAACGGACCGTTCGCGTCGGGCCGCTGCCACAGGCCGGCCGCGGGGCACTCCACCATGTCGGCCAGGCCGCGCGCGACCTGGAGCCCGACCTCGCCCGGCGACCCCTGCGTGGACAGCTTGGTGGTGAAGCGAAGCCACTCCTCGCGGTAGTCGAAGCGGTAGCGGAAGAAGTGCTTGCCCAGGAAGACGCGGAGCTTGGCCCGCAGGGCCCCCGAGAGCAGCAGCACCGCGAGCAGCGCCACGGCGGCGAAGGCCAGGATGAGTTCCAGCGCGCGGCCCCAGGTGCCGCCGAAGTAGCGCAGGTAGTAGCCGACGCTGGAGATGGCCAGCAGGTACAGGCCGGCGAGCACCAGCGTCGCCGAATGGAGCGCGATCCTGCGCGAAAACTGCAGGCGGGCCATCCAGTCGGACCGCCGGCGCGCCGCCACGAGCAGCAGCGGCAAGGCCAGCAGATGGACCGGCCCCCGTGCCTTCAGCGCGACCGCGTCGAAGCCGCCGAACATGAGCGCCGTGGAGTAGAGGTAGATGTCGAAAGCGAAGACGCAGGCGAGCCCGATCACGAAGGGCTTGGCGTTCCAGCGTGCGTCCTCGCGGAGGTTGCGGAACAGCTGTTCGAGCAGCACGCCCCCCATCAGCGGCAGGACCAGCATCAGCAGCACGAGCCAGCGCGAGGTCTGGCGGTCGGCCGGAATGCCCGCCACGTGAAGGCCCAGCAGCACCCCGGTGAGCACCACGGTGCCGACGACCAGCCAGCGCAGCGGCCGGATCAGCGGGCCGGCCGCCTGGGCTTTCCCGAGCAGCCGCAGCAGCAGACCCAGCCACATCGCGTAGCGGCACCAGTCGAACAGCCACGCCACCGTCCACCAGCCGACGCTGGCCCCGCGCAGGGCCATGGCGCACGCCCCTGCCCAGGCGGCGCTGGCGAGCAGAGCTCCCAAGAGCTGCGCGCGTGGCAGGGTGGGGTCGGGCAGCCTTCGGCCGGCGCGCCACAGATGGACGGCGAAGATCAGGTGGATGGCGCCGACCACGCCGTAGCCGGACGACGCCAACACGTCGTAGGTGAACATGCCGCAGCAATGGGTCCGAGCCGGAGCCGCCGCCGCTGCCCGCGGCCGCCACGGCTGCACCGATGATGCCTCAGGCGCCGGGCAAGGAGCGTGAAGGTTTGGGCGCCCGGAGCACCGGGAGCGCGTTCAGCGCGCGCCCTTGCCGGTCAGGACGACGCCGACCGTTTCGAGCAGGACGACGAAGTCGAGGAACAGGGTGTGGTTCTTCACGTAATACAGGTCGTACTGGAGCTTCTCCTGGGAGTCCTCCACCGTCGACCCGTAGTGGTAGCGAACCTGGGCCCAGCCGGTGACGCCGGGCTTGACGCTGTGCCGGACCGCGTAGAAGGGGATCTCCTGCGTCAGCTGTTCGACGAAGAAGGGCCGCTCGGGCCGCGGACCCACCAGGCTCATCTCGCCCTTGAGCACGTTGAAGAGCTGAGGCAGTTCGTCGATGCGCAGCTTGCGGATGACGTTGCCGACCCGGGTGACGCGGCTGTCGTTGGCCGTCGCCCAGCGCGGCTTGCCGTCTTTCTCGGCGTCGTTGCGCATGCTGCGGAACTTGGTGACGAAGAACGTCCGCCCGCCCTGGCCGACGCGCTCCTGGCGATACAGCACAGGCCCCGGGCTTTCCAGCTTGATCAGCAGGGCGGTGATCGCCATCACCGGCGCTGACAGGACGATGAGTGCCGAGGCGCAAAGAACGTCGAAGATGCGCTTGACCGTGGTGCGCAGCGCGCCCTGGTTGAAACCGTCACCGAAGATGAGCCAGCTCGCGTTCAGGTAGTCGATCCGGATCTGGCCGAGCGTCTTCTCGAAGTGGCTGTTGAGGTCGAAGAACTTGATGCCGGACAGCTTGCAGTCCAGCAACTGCCGCAGGGGCATGCTGCCGGCACGACGTTCCGTCAGCGCCACCACGATCTCGTCGACGGCCAGGTTCCGCGCCGTCTCCACGAGGTTGCCGGAAAACTTGAGCAACTGGTCCTGCGGAACGGCGACCGAAGCCTCGTTCGGGCCCGGCACATAGCCGACGATGAGCGCATTCGGATCGGAAGACCTCAAGGTGTCGCCGACGACCTGGGCCGCGGGCCCGGCGCCGAACACCAGGATCCGCGTGCGGCCGCGCGGCAGCGCAGAGCGGTGCGAGACGAACACGCGGCGCGCGACGAGCGCCGCGACGCCGCTCATCACCGTCAGCTGGATGTGCCCGCCGCGCGAGAAGTCCGTCGGCAGCAGCCCGAAGATGATCCAGGCGAGCGGCAGGGCGATCATCAGCACGAAAAGGCCCCGCGCCGCGGCGCGACTGAGCGAGCCCGCGCTCACGTCGTACAGGCCGGAAGCGCTGTTCAGCACGAACAGGCAGGCAGCGAAGGAAAACACGTGAGTCCCGGCGAACGGGACCGCGTGTTCGAAGCTGCCGGATTGCCATGCGATGACACCAATCGCCAGCAGCAGCACCAAGGCCATGTCGAACAGCATGCCGCGCAGCGCGGCACGATGAACGTAATGGTTGAAGATGCGAATCATGGGCAGCTTTATCCAGAGGGGATCGAGAGTTCGGGGGACGCTTTCCGCACCAGGTGATTCGGGGTGTCCCTTGCCTTCGGTCGGCGTCCCGCGCGTCGCGACGGGCCGGAACCCTTGTCGGTGTAGGAAACTGTAAGGATCGTCGACAGCCTGCGGCAATCCCCGTGATGAGGGGGAACCCGAGGCAAAGCGCACGCTTTGCGCCCGTCTCGCGCGTCGGCGCTCAAACGCGCGCGCCGCCGGGGATCAGCCGCCCTGGGTGCCCAGGGCCCCGCGCTTGTGCAGGCCGAAGGTCTTGACCGTCAGGTGCCGTACCAGCAATCCCGGCGGCATACGAAGCCAGTGGCCGCGCAGGTACAGGGCCAGCAGGGCCAGCGCGCGGCCCGGAAGGTCACTGTCGCGATGAGGGCTGCGCAGGACACGCCGCCAGAGCCAGTCCATGGGCCAGGACCATCGGGGGCCCCAGCGCTCCGCCCGGACCATCACGTCGCCAGGGATCGGCGTGCCGAGGATGCCGTGCGCATGCCGCAGCCCGTAGTGGAGCGGCCTTTGCAGCCCGTGCCGCTGCGCGGACTCCAGGAGGCGTTCCCAGAACTGCGGCTCGTGCGCAGGGAAATACCTGAGCAGCAGGTCGAGGTCGGAGAGATCGCGCAGCGCGTGGCTCATGTCGTCGTTCGTGAAGAGGTGCGTCATGCTGTGCAGCACCATGTCGGGCGGTGCCAGCACGAACAGACCGTCATGGCCGGCAAGCGGCCGTGCCGCATCGAACAGGAGCGAAGCCACCGGCTTCAGGCGCGACGTGCGAGGCAGGATCGTGTGATGCACGTCCAGCGTCGTGTGGCGGTGGACATGCTCCATCGGGGGCAGTTCATGCGCCCACTCGCGGTAGTAGCGGTTGTCGTAGGCGGTCAGTTCGACCGGCATCCAGCCCGCGAGCATCAAGAGCGACTCCGCCTGCGCCAGCGTGGACTCCGGCACCATCACGTCGATGTCGGAAAACACGCGGCCGAACGCGGCCGGGAGGCCTGCAGCCACGTAGGCCGCACCCTTGAGCAGCACCTTCGGGGCGTCGAGGCTGGCAAGGGCCTTTGACAGATGGCCGATCTCGCGCCTGACTTCGGCCTGCTGGGCCCGCGCCACGCGCGCCGCGGATTCGAGATGCCCCACCGCACCTGCCGGCCAGGCGGACATGCCGGACGCCTTCGCGGTCTGGGCGATCCGCCCCAACAAGCCTGCCGCGCGGGCTTGTCCGACCAGGATTCCCAGCCTTTCGTCGGACCATGAGGAAACGGCCGCTGGCGTGGCCAGGGCGCGGATCGCGAGGTCCTCGCGCTCAGTCATTCGAAGTGAGCCGGCCCGCGATCAGCCGAAGTCGACAGGGAGGCCGTCGGAGAGGCGACCGAAGAGACGCACCGCCTCGCCGATGTCGCCGTACTCGAAAGAGAAGCATGTCGAGCGGCCCACGAGCGAGGCGAGGAGTTCGAAGCCCTCGGCGCCGAAGACGTCGTAGTTGAAGGCATTCTCCACCATCGCGACGAAGGCCTGCGCACGCTCCATGGGGCGCAGGCAGGCGGGCGCCCCGGCGACATAGCGAGGCAGCACCAGCCAGCCCGGCTCTGCTCTTTCGTTCGCGCGCAAGACGGCGGCCTCGGGGGCCGGGAAGTGGGCGACCACGCCCTTCACCGTTTCCTCCACGCGCGAGGCAAACCGCACCTGCGGTGCGAATTTCCGGATGACGTCGATCGAGGCGTTCTTCAGGCTGACCGGCCGCGGGTGCGGCACCACCCGGCCGTCGTCGGGCGCGACGAGCGTAAGTTCGTCGGAGAGCAGTCGCCAGCCGGAGAAGAGCAGTGCGGCGCAAAGGGTGCTCTTGCCGGACCCCGAAGGCGCGGGCAGGACGAGGGCGCGACCATTGCGTTCGAGAACCGCCGCGTGGAAGATGAGGAATTGGTTGCACAGCCCGTAGACGCACCAGTTGAGGCCCCACTCCAGTAGCGGAAGGCCCTGGTCGCCGGGCAGCGGGTTGAACGGCTCCTGGCCTTCGAAACCGAACACCACCTGCGGCCGCCACCACGAGCGCAGTCCGCCCGAGCGGCGCACGCTCACGTCGAAGTCGACGAAGGCGTTGCTGTCCACGACGGGGTAGTGCGCGTAAAGCTGATCGATCGCTCGCGCGACATCGGGCAGGCGTGTGCGCAGTCTTGTCACGAAGGGGCCGGTGCGCAGCACGAGACCCCTGGTCGACGTCAGAAAGCGGGCGGTCGCCCCCTGGCCCAGATCCGCGACCCTCATTCGGATTCGGCTCGGCGCAGAAGACCCACGTTCACGAGCGGGGCGCACAACTCCTCGTCGAGGGCGTCGGCCGGCAGGCCGCCGGTCTGCGACGCCTTCAACAGCCAGTGGGCCGCTTCGGCGGTGACGAGATGCGTGGCGTTCGAATCGGGCGCGAACACGACGCAGTGCTGTTCGCCCCAGTCCTTGATCAGCAGTCCGCTCGGCGGGACCCAGAGCCAAGCCATCGTGCCAGGCCGCGCACGAGGGCTTCAGGCCATCGGGTACATCAGCACGCGCATCCAGGCGATCAGCTGGGTCGAGTCCCAGTTGATGCTCGAAGCCGGCACCACGTACTGGTTCCTGTTGCTGGTCTTGTAGTTCTGCCAGAGCGTGGCCAGGTAGGGGACCGTCACGCCGCCGGGCAGGGGCGTGTAGCCGTACTTGACGTTCAGCGCCAGCGAAATGACGTGCTGCAGGACGCCGATCTCGCCGCTGGTCGAGATGCCGTTCGGGGAGTTCTGGAGCACCTGGTACAGCTTGGCGCCGTTGTAGGGCGAGGAAGTGGAGCCCAGGAGGCTGCTGACGGTGACGTCCAGGCTGGACGGCCGCGGCGGCAGCCCGGTCGGTGACAGACAGGCATCCCTGTACCAGGCGTAGCAGTCACGCAGCGTGCACACCGCGCTGGTCGTCGTCGGGTTGTGGCTCTTGAAGGTGGCCACCGAGACGAAAGACGACGCCACGACGCAGGTGCCTGCCGACACCGGCCGGCTCACCAGGGTCAGCAACACCGGCGCCGAAGCCGTGCCCGCCTTCAGAAGGGCGCGTCGATCCGCGCGAGCCGGCGGCGTGGAAACCTGTTCCGGTTCGCCGGTCGGTCGGTTGTCGTCGAAACCCTGAGAACCTGGGTCCATGATCACGCTCCCGTCGCACCCGCGTCTGTTGTATTTGCAACCGCATTCTAAGGTCGGCCCAGTTCCAGGATGGCCCGCTTGTCACCCCCATACCGCGGGGGGGCGCGCAGGCGGATTCGCAATCGGAGAGGACATCACAGCTTCCAATGGCCGGGAACTGAACTCTCGGCAGCGCCAAGGGCCGGGCTCGGGAACGTGGGCGTCGAAGTCGATCCGGCGGTCGCCACGCCGTCAATCTGGAGGACCAGATTCGCGCTCGGGGTCGACGGTGCGAAGACCGGTGCTCGGGTGACCGCTCTGGCGTGTAACCGCTTCGTGAACCACATCGCGCACCCTCTCCGGCAGGGTGTTGCGCAGGTCCGCTCCAAGAAGCAGAGGGCCGGGACGGCGTCGCCCTTGCAAATCAAGGGTTTACGTGTCTTTCCGTGGTGATGCTGGCAACGTTGTCTGCCAGACGGCGTCGGCTGTCCGCCGAAAGTCCGGAGCGGGCGGAAGAGGGCTCGTCGCGACGAGTCGCCGGCCCGCCGGGTGCGCATCGCGCGGGGCCACCGATTCAGGTGTCGAGGCCGCGTGAATAATGCGCCATTGGCCGCTCCGGGCTCGCCGGCGTGTTCTGGCCATGTGTGAGGATATGTCACCATAGGGGTTGGCAGGCGTGCCGACTGTGGGCGCCAATATGGGTTTCGGACGGACTCGTCCCGGAATCCTTCTGCCGGCCACCCCTACGACCTCAAGGACGCCAAGCATGCGCTTCATCGCTTCCCGTGGACGCGCCCTCCGGCCCATCGGTGCCGTGATGGCGACCCTGCTCGTTTCGGCCTGCGGCAGCTTCTCGGGTGCTTATCCGCCGGCGCCGGCGACGGTCTCCACCGAAGCCTACAGTTATGTCATCGGGGCCGGTGACAGCCTGAACATCATCGTGTGGCGTAACGCCGAACTCTCCGGGCCCGCTGTCGTCAGGCCCGACGGCAAGATCTCCACGCCCCTGGTGGACGAACTCGTCGCCCAGGGCAGGACTTCCGCCGAAGTCGCCCGCGAAATCGAGAAGCGCCTCGCCGCGTACGTGCGCGACCCGGTGGTCACCGTCGTCGTCAACTCGTTCGTCGGGCCGTACAGCGAGCAGATCCGCGTCGTCGGCCAGGCGGCCAAGCCGCAGTTCCTGCCGTACAAGCAGAAGATGACGGTCCTCGACGTGATGATCGCGGTCGGCGGCCTCACCGATTTCGCCGACGGCAACGGCGCGACCATCCTGCGGACCGCCGACGGCGACAAGCGCTATTCGGTCCGGCTCGGCGATCTGCTCAAGCGGGGCGACATCTCGGCGAACGTCGAGATGCGGCCGGGAGACATCCTCATCATTCCCCAGAGCTTCTTCTGAAACCGCGCGCTCCCTGCAGCCGCTGCGCCATCGCGGCAGCGTGGCGTACGGGGTGTCGGATTCGGATCCTCCGGCTTGAAAGGCAGCCCGATTTCGAATGCATGAGTTGATTCAACAGGTCCAGATCGCGCTCCGCGGGATGTGGAAGTTCCGCTGGCCGGCGCTTGCTGCGGCATGGGTCTGCGCGATCGTGGGCACCGTCGTCGTCTGGAAGATTCCGGATCAGTACGAGGCTTCGGCGCGCATCTACGTCGACACCGACTCGATCCTGAAGCCCTTGATGAGCGGGCTGGCAGTGCAGCCGAACGTCGAGCAGCAGATCACCATGCTCAGCCGCACGCTGGCGAGCCGGCCGAATCTCGAGCGGCTGATCCGGATGGCCGACCTCGACCTGGCGACCAGGTCGAAGGCCGAGACCGAGGCGCTCATCGACCATCTCCAGAAGGGGATCGAGATCCGCAATGCGGGCGGCACCAACCTGTACTCCATGGCCTATCGCGACCGCGAGCCGGAGAAGGCCAAGCGGGTCATCCAGTCGATGGTCTCGATGTTCGTCGAATCGGGGCTCGGAGCGTCGCGCAAGGACACGGACTCCGCGAAGACCTTCCTGAACGAGCAGATCAAGCTGGTGGAGGGCAAGCTGGAGGAGGCCGAGGCCCGGCTCAAGGAATTCAGGCTGCGCAACATCGACCGCCAGATCGGCGACGGCAAGGACACCGCGTCACGCATCGGCGAGCTCAGCACCCAGTACGAGTCGGCGCGGCTGCAACTGCGCGAAGCGGAGCGGTCGCGCGACGCCGCCAAGCGCCAGCTGGCCGAGGCCCGCGGGCAGGCTCCGAGCCGGGCGCTGCCCGATCTGCTGAAGAACGTCGCCCCAGCCGCGGTGTCGACGCCGGAGATCGACTCGCGCATCGACGCCCAGAAGCGCAACCTCGACTCGCTGCTGCAGCGCTACACGGACCAGCACCCCGACGTGGTCGGCGCGCGCCGCCTGATCGCCGATCTCGAGGAGCAGAAGCGCAAGGAGGTCCTGGAACTCCAGCGCCGTGCGGCCCTGACGGCCACGGCCGCCTCCACGCCGGCTCAGCCCACGGAGACCCTGGCCCAGCAGGAGCTCAACCGCATCCTCGCCCTGGCCGAGGTGCAGGTGGCCGCGATGCAGGCGCGTGTCGACGAATACGGCTCGCGCCTGGCGCAGGCGCGGCAGCAGCTGAAGACGGCTCCCCAGATCGAGGCCGAGGCCGCGCAGCTCAATCGCGACTACGCGGTCACTCGCAAGAACTACGACGAACTCGTCGCGCGACGCCAGTCCGCGGTCATGTCCGGCGAGCTCGAGGTCGCCTCGGGTGTCACCGAGTTCAGGCTCATCGATCCGCCGCGTGTCTCGCAGCGCCCGGTGGCGCCCAATCGGGTGATCCTGCTCGCCGGCGTCCTCGCGGTGTCCCTGGTCGCGGGGATCGGCTTCTCGCTGGCCGCCGCACAGCTGCGCCCGACGTTCACCGACGGCAACGACCTGCGGCTGCGTACCGGCTTGCCTCTGCTGGGCGTGGTGACGGTGCTCTTGAGCGATGCACAGCGTCACCGCGAACGGATGAGCCTGCTGCGCTTCTCGGGTGCCACGGGCGCGCTGCTCCTGCTGCTGGGCGCCAGCATGGCGGTCGTGTCCCTGATGCAGCGCAACGGAATCTGACCCGATGTCCAGTCTGATCGAAAAGGCCGCCGAGCGTCTGGAGCAGCTCCGCCGCGCCGGGATCACGGTGCCCGAGGTCGAGGATCCCCGGCAGCCGCCTGCCGCCGACCCACCCGCGCCCGCGGCTTCGGTCGAGCCCGCGGCAGCGCCGCCGGTTCAGGCCCCGCCCGTCGCGGAAGCGGCACCGCCGACGAAGGTCAAGGTGGCGCCCGAGTTCGCGCCGCGGCGCATCGAACTCGACCTGGACCGCATCGCCGCGTCCGGCATCGTCACGCCGAATGCCCCGAGATCGCGCCTGGCCGACCAGTACCGGGTCATCAAGCGGCCGCTGATCTCGAACGCCGCCGGTCGCAATGCCGCCAGCGTGAAGCACGGCAACCTGATCATGGTGACCAGTGCCGTTGCCGGCGAAGGCAAGAGCTTCACGTCGGTGAACCTGGCGATGAGCATCGCGGCCGAACTCGATCACACGGTGATGCTCGTGGACGCCGATGTCGCGCGGCCCTCCCTGCCGCGCATGCTGGGCCTGCCCGAGGAGCGTGGCCTGCTCGACATCCTGGAACGCAAGGTGGACACGACAGGTGCCCTGATGCGCACCAGCGTCGAGAAGCTGACGATCCTGAATGCCGGCACGCCTCGCCCGCACGCCACCGAGCTGCTGGCCAGCGATGCCATGAACGAGTTGCTCGACGAGCTGGCTTCGCGTTACACCGATCGCATCATCATCTTCGACTCGCCGCCGCTGCTGCTCACGACCGAAGCGCGGGTGCTGGCCGCCCACATGGGCCAGATCGTCGTCGTCGTGCGCGCCGACAGCACGCTGCAGTCGGTCGTCCAGCAGGCGCTGCAGACCATCGAAGCGTGCCCGATCAAGCTGATGCTGCTCAACCAGGCCCGCGCGGGCACGCCGGGCGGCTACGGCTACGGCTACAGCCAGGGCTACGGCTACGGGTCGGACTCGTCGGCCGACGCCGCAACCGGCGACTGAGGCCGGGTGACGCGGCATGCCAGTCGGGCCTTCCTCGCCGTTCACCGCTGCCAAGGCCGGTGCCGTGCGCCTGCTGGCGCTCGCGGGCTGCGGGGTCGTCCTTGCGCGAGTCGCCGACGCGCAGCCGGCGAGCGTGCTGGTGCCGACGCTGTCGGCCGAGGGTGGCTACATCGAGACCCGGGGTCGCGTCGACGACGGCAACGGGCGTGAGGGCGTGTTGCGCGTGAGCCCGGGCTTCAGGTTCGACAGTCGCTCCGGTCGCCTGCTGGGCACGGTGGCCTATTCGGCCGACCTGCTCGAGCGTCGCGGCATCGGTGCGACGGCGGGCAGCGAAGTCGCCCACCATCTGGACACGAGCCTCAGGGCGGAGCTGGTACCCGACCTCTTCTTCGTCGACGCGCTGGGCACGGTCGGCAAGCAGGCGATCTCCCCCTTCGGCCAGCAAACCGCCGACGGCAGCCTCCAGCAGAACGAGAACCGCACGACGGTCGCGACCGGCACCCTGCGGCCCTACATGCGCGGCCAGCTGGGCGGCGTGGTCAACTACGACCTGCGCTACTCGTTCTCCGAGACCCGCAGCAAGGCGGTGGCCGGCGTCGACTCGAAAGAGGTCGCCTATGGCGGTACGTTCCGCTCGCCCGACCACGGTGGGCTGCTGGGCTGGGAGCTGCAGGCCAGCAGCGACCGCGCCGAATTCGCGGCCACCGAGCCCGTCACCACGCGACGGGCGGACGCGGGGATCTCGATCACGCCCGATCGCGAACTGCGCTTCGACGTCCGCGGCGGTCGCGAGACGGTGACGTCCATCGACCGACAGACCACGAACACCGCCGGCATCGGCTTCCAGTGGACCCCCTCCGACCGCACGCGGCTGGACGCCCAGGTGGAACACCGCTACTTCGGTCGTTCCCAGCGGCTCAGCTTCTCGCGCCGCTCGGCCAGCACGATCTTTTCCTATTCGCTCACGCGCGACGTCACGCGCAGCGCCGACGCCATCGCCTTCTCCCAGCCGACGACCCTGTACCAGCTGCTGTACGACCAGCAGGCTTCCGCCGTGCCCGACCCGGCGGCGCGGGACCGGCTCGTCCGTGACCAGCTCAGCAACGAAGGCCTGGACCCCAACCAGACCGTGTCGCTCGGCTTCGTCACCTCGTCGCTGTCGGTGCGGCAGGACCAGAACCTTTCGCTGCTGTGGATCGGCCGCAGAATCACGCTCAGCGCCCAGGTGTCGCGCAGCACCGTGAGCCCGCTCATCTTCAGCTCGATCGCCGACCCGGTGGCCGGCGAACCGGTGGTGCAGCACGGCTACAACGGCTCCGCCTCGTACCAGCTGACGCCGCTGACTTCCGTGTCGCTCGATGGATCGCGCCTCATGACCTTGGGCACGGGCTCGCAGACCGGAACCGACCTGAAGTCGGCCTCCGTCCGCCTGACGTCGCAGTTGGGGCGTCAGCTCACGGGGCAGCTCATGGCCCGCTATTCGGTGTTCAACAGTCCCACGGCCCCCTATCGCGAGACCCAGCTCTCGGGCTCGCTCAACCTCAGGTTCTGACCATGTACGAAGCCTTCTACGGGTTGAGCACGAAGCCGTTCCAGCTGAACCCCGATCCCGCCTTCTACTACGCCAGCAAGCAGCACCGGCGCGCCAAAGCCTACCTCGAGTACGGCGTGTCGCGCAACGAGGGCTTCATCGTCATCACCGGCGAGATCGGCGCCGGCAAGACGATGGTGCTGCGCTCGCTGATCGAAAGCCTGAACGGCAGCAACGTCATCACCGGGCATCTGGTGACGACCCAGCTGGGGGCAGAAGACACGCTGCGCATGGTCGGCGCCGCCTTCGGCTTCCGCGTCAAGGACGTGCCCAAGTCCGAGCTGCTGATCACGCTGGAGGCGTTCCTCATCAGCCAGACCAGCAAGGGCAAGCGCTGCCTGCTGGTCGTCGACGAGGCGCAGAACCTCACGCCGCGCGCGGTGGAGGAACTGCGCATGCTCAGCAACTTCCAGTTCGGCAACCAGGCGCTGCTGCAGAGCTTCCTGGTGGGGCAACCCGAATTCCGCGAGATCCTCCAGCAGCCCGAAATGGAGCAGTTCCGGCAGCGGGTGGCGGCGACCTGTCACATCGGCCCGCTCGACGCCGAGGAGACGCGCGGCTACATCGAACACCGGCTCAAGTGCGCCGGGTCCAGCGGCAAGCCGAGCTTCGAGCCCGGTGCGTTCGAGGCCATCTTCAAGGCCAGTGGCGGCATCCCGCGGCGCATCAACGCCATCGCCGACCGCCTGCTCCTGGCCGGCTTCCTGGCCGGGCGCTCGCACCTGACGACCACCGACGTCGAGGAAGTCGTGGCCGAACTGCAGCAGGAGACCGGCGTGCCGGCGCGCGCGCCTTCCGGCGCCGCCCCGAAGGGCGAGCCGGTCGCGTCGCGCGGCGGCGCCGTTCTCGACGTCGACCTCACGAAGCTCAAGCTCGACAGCGAAGAGGCCGAAAAGATGTCGCGCCAGCTCGCCCAGTTCACGGCCGACCAGCGTGTCGACCAGATGCAGAGGCTCGAGCGCAGCCTGCTGCGCCTGGAGCGCATCAACGTGCAGACGCTGGCCATGCTGCAGAAGCTCGTCGCCGCCATCCAGAAGTCGTCGAACGAGACCAACCGTTCCCCGAACCCCTGATCCGAAACGGGGCCGCCGCCCCGGACGCCCGCCG
The DNA here is from genome assembly GCA_964454485.1 of uncultured Rubrivivax sp. GTDB lineage: Bacteria > Pseudomonadota > Gammaproteobacteria > Burkholderiales > Burkholderiaceae_C > Rubrivivax. The sequence goes on along the minus strand of CAYVXO010000005.1, from coordinate 17,110 downwards.
ATCGCCACCCCAGCATGCTCGCGCCGCAGATCACCAATGCGCTGACCATCGACGTCGAGGACTACTTCCAGGTCTCGGCCATGGCCCCGTACATCGCTCGCTCCGATTGGGAGACCCGCGAGTGCCGGGTCGAGCGCAACGTCGACCGCATCCTGCAGATGCTGGAGCGCGGCGAGGTGAAGGCGACGTTCTTCACGCTGGGCTGGATCGCCGAGCGCTATCCCGGCGTCGTGCGCTCGATCGTCGCCGCCGGCCATGAGCTGGCCAGCCACGGCTATGGGCACCAGCGGGCCAGCGACCTCGACCACCAGAGCTTCCGCGACGACATCGTGCGCGCCAAGCGGCTGCTGGAAGACGTCGGCGGCGTGCCCGTGCTGGGCTACCGCGCACCCAGCTTCTCCATCGGGTCGGGCAACCTGTGGGCGCTGGACGAACTGGCCGCGGCCGGCTACCGCTACAGCAGCAGCATCTACCCGATCCGCCACGACCACTACGGCATGCCCGATTCGCCGCGGTTCGCCTATCGCCTGGGCAACGGGCTGCTGGAAGTGCCGGTGACGACGCTGCGGCTGCTCAACCGCAACCTGCCTTCCAGCGGCGGCGGCTACTTCCGGCTGCTGCCCTACGCCGTCTCGCGCTGGATGCTGCGCAGGGTCAACCAGGCGGAACGCGAGGCCGCCGTCTTCTACTTCCACCCCTGGGAGATCGATGTCGGGCAGCCGCGGGTGGCCGGCATCGACGCGAAGACCCGGTTCCGCCACTACGTGAACATCGACCGCATGGAGACGCGGCTGCGCCAGCTGCTCGCCGATTTCCGGTGGGGCCGCATGGACCAGATCTTCCTCAATCGCGCCAGCGCCAGCGCCTGAACCGACGCACCGTGCCGACCATCGATCGTCTTGCCCCCGGGGACGCTCGCGACGCCGAGTCGTGGGACGCCTTCGTCATGGCCTCGCCGCAGGCGACCTTCTTCCACCGCGCCGGCTGGCAGCGGTTGATGCGCGAGGTCTTCCGCCACGACACCTACTACCTGTATGCGCACGACGAAGGACGCATCACCGGCGTCCTGCCGCTTGCGCACGTGAACAGCGTGCTGTTCGGCAACGCGCTGGTCAGTCTGCCGTTCTGCGCCTACGCGGGCGTCGCCGCCGCCGATGCCGCCAGCGCCGCCGCCCTGGAGGCGGAGGCCGAGTCGCTGGCCCTGCGCCTGGGCGTTCAGCACCTGGAACTGCGGCACCTGCAGCGCCAGCATCCCGAGTGGCCCGAGCAGGACCTGTACGTCACCTTCCGCAAGGCCATCCTGCCCGAGGAAGAGGCCAACATGCTGGCCATTCCGCGCAAGCAGCGCGCGATGGTCCGCAAGGGCATCAAGGGCGGGCTCGTGAGCGAGGTCGATGCCGGGGTCGACCGGTTCTTCGCCCTCTATGCCGACAACGTCCACCGCCACGGGACGCCGGCACTCGCGAAGCGCTACTTCCAGGAGCTGCTGCGCGAATTCGGCCCCGATGCCGAGGTGCTGACCGTCACCTCCCCCGAGGGGCGGCCGCTGTCCAGCGTGCTCAGCTTCTACTTCCGCGACGAGGTGCTGCCCTACTACGCCGGCGACGACTTCGCCGCGCGCGAACTGGCGGCCAACGACTTCAAGTACTGGGAACTCCTGCGGCGCTCCTGCCAGCGGGGGCTCAAGGTGTTCGACTACGGCCGCAGCAAGCAGGGCACCGGTCCGTTCGCGTTCAAGAAGAACTGGGGCTTCGAACCGCAGGCGCTGCACTACGAGTACCGCCTCTACAAGCGCGACTCGGTGCCGCAGAACAACCCGGCCAACCCCAAGTACCAGCTCATGATCCGGACCTGGCGCCGGCTGCCGATCGGGGTGGCGAACTGGCTCGGCCCCTACGTGGTGCGCAGTCTCGGCTGAGGACCGACGTGCCGAACATCCTCTTCCTCGTGCACCGCCTGCCCTACCCGCCGAACAAGGGCGACAAGGTGCGCTCGTTCCACATCCTCGAGCACCTGCGCGCGCGGCACCGCGTGTTCGTCGGCACCTTCATCGACGACCCCGAGGACGAGCAGCACCTGCCCGCGCTGCAGTCGCGCTGCGCCGGACTGCACGTCTCCCGCCTGCACCCGCTGCGGGCGCGGCTGGCCAGCCTGGCCGGGCTGCTGACCGGCGAGTCGCTCTCGGTGCGCTACTACCGGGACCGGGCGCTCGCGGACTGGGTCGGGCAGACCCTGGCCAGCCAGCGGATCGACGCCGTGATCGTGTTCTCCTCGACGATGGCGCAGTACGCCGAGGCCCGGGCCGGGCTGCCGATGGTGGTCGACTTCGTCGACGTCGACTCGGCGAAGTGGACCGAGTACGCGGCGAACCACCGCTGGCCGCTGTCGTGGCTGTACGCCCTGGAAGGCCGCCGGCTGCTCGCCTGCGAACGCGCGGTGGCGGCACGCTCCGACCGCGCGCTGTTCGCCACCGCGAAGGAAGCGGAACTGTTCCGCCGCCTGGCGCCGGAATGCGGCCCCCGGGTCGAGGCGATGAGCAACGGCGTCGATGCGGACTACTTCGCACCGGCGGCCGATCGTGTGTCGCCCTTCGCCCCCGGCGAGCCGGCCTTGGTGTTCACTGGCGCCATGGACTACTGGCCGAACGCCGACGCCGTGGCCTGGTTCGCGCGCGAGATGCTGCCCCGCCTGCGCCAGAACCATCCGCGGCTGCGCCTGCATGTCGTCGGGCGCAACCCTTCGGCGGCGGTGCGCGCGCTCGCCGGGGAGGCCGTCTCGGTCACCGGAACGGTGCCCGACGTGCGCCCCTACCTCCAGCATGCCGCGGTGGTGGTGGCGCCGCTGCGCCTGGCGCGCGGCATCCAGAACAAGATCCTGGAGGCGATGGCCATGGCCCGGCCGGTCGTCGCCGCCGCGGAATGCGTCGACGCCATTCACGACGCGACCGGCGCCGAGGTGCTGCGCGCCACCGACCCGGGTGATTACGTGGAGGCCATCGAGGCCCTGCTGCGCGAGCCGGCCCGGGGCGAGCAGATCGGCGCCGCCGGGCGCCGCCGGGTCATCGAGTCCTACTCCTGGTCGGCGCACCTGAAGGCGCTCGACCTGCAGATCGAGAAGCTGACGCAGGCGGGCGCCCCGCGGTCCGCGCAGCCATCGGCCGAGGCGCTGTCGTGAACGTCGCCTTGGCGGTGCCTGCCCAGCTGTCGCCATGGCGGCGCGCGTTGCCGGCGCACGGCCTCGCGCTGCTGGCGGTGCTGGTGCTGTACCGCGAGACCTTCTGGTCGATGGTCCTGATCTGGTCGCGCTCGGACACCTTCGCGCACGCCTTCCTGGTGCCGCCCATCTCGCTGTGGCTGGCCTGGCGCCAGCGCCACGCGCTGCGCGCCTTCGTGCCCCGCGCCGAGCCGTGGTGCGTGCCGGTCGCGCTGGTGCTGGCGGCCGCCTGGCTGGTGGGCGACCTGGCCGGACTGAACACGGTCACCCAGCTGGCCGCGACGCTGCTGCTGATCGCGACCGTGCCCGCGATGCTGGGGCTGCCGGTGGCATACCGGCTCCTGTTCCCGCTCGCCTTCCTGTGCTTCATGGTGCCGCTGGGCGAGTTCGCCATCCCGGTGCTGATGCAGTGGACCGCCGACTTCACGGTGGCCGCGCTGCGCCTGCTGGGAGTGCCGGTCTTCCGCGAAGGCCTGAGCTTCGTGATCCCCTCGGGCACCTGGTCGGTGGTGGAGGCCTGCAGCGGCGTGCGCTACCTGATCGCGTCGTTCATGGTCGGCACCCTGTTCGCTTACCTGCAGTACCGCTCGCCGCTGCGCCGGGTGCTGTTCGGCGTGGTGTCGCTCCTGGTCCCGGTGCTGGCGAACTGGATCCGTGCCGTGCTGATCGTGCTGCTGGGCCACTGGTCGGGCAACAAGATCGCGACCGGTGCCGACCACCTGATCTACGGCTGGGTCTTCTTCGGCCTTGTGGTGGGCCTGATGTTCTGGGTCGGCGCCCGCTGGACCGAACCCGAGGCCGCCGCCCCGGCCCCCGGCGGCGCCGCCGTCCGCGCGCAGGACATGGGCGCCATGCCCGGCCCGGCGTGGAACTGGATGGTCGGCGCGGCCCTGGTGGTGGCCGTCGCGTTGCCGGTCGCGGCCTCGTGGCGCGTGCGCAGCGAGCCCCTGGCGCTGCCGGTCGTCGCCCTGCCCGACCTGGCGGGCACGACGTCGTCGGACCAGGCACGCCCGCTCCATGCGCCGCATTTCGAGGGCGCCCGCGCCGAGGCCAGCCGGGTCTACGGCGACGGCAGCGCTGCCGTCACGGTGCACGTCGCCTACTACCGCCACCAGACCTACGGCCACAAGCTCGCCAGCTCGGAAAACGTGATCGTGCGCACCGACGACAAGGCGTGGCGGCTGGCGGGCGAGGGCCTGCGCCCGGTGGCCGTCGGCGGCAGCCCCGTGATGTTCCGGAGCGCCGAGATCCGGCGCGGCGCACTGGGTTCGCAGGACGAAGGCTCCGAGCGCCTCAGTGCGCTGCAGATCATGTGGGTCGCCGGCAGCTTCACGACCAGCCGCGAGACGGTGGCCCTGTACTCCGTCATCCACGAGCTGTCCGGCCAGGGCGACGACGCCGCCGCGATCACCTTCTACGTCAGAGGGGACGATCCCGCGCAGGCGGCCCGCGTGCTCGACGGCTTCGTTTCCACGCATCTCGACGAACTTCGCCGCTGGCTGACCGGCCTGGCCGCGAGTCGCTGACCACGGTCTTCCTCTTTTCAACTTCACAACAAGCGCCAGAAAGTCATGAACACACTCGCAGTCATCGGCCTCGGATATGTCGGCCTGCCGCTGGTCGTCGAGTTCGGCAAGCAGGTGCGCACGATCGGCTTCGACATCGCGCGCCACAAGGTCGAAGCCTGTCGGCGCGGCACCGATCCGTCGCGCGAGCTCTCCGACAGCGAAGTCCAGGCGGCCAAGCACGCCATCTACACGGACGATCCCGCGGCGCTGGCGGAAGCCGACGTGATCATCGTCGCCGTGCCGACCCCCGTGGACGATGCCCACATCCCGGACTTCCGGCCGCTGGTGGGGGCTTCCACGAGCGCGGGCCGCCACATGAAGAAGGGCGCCATCGTGGTCTACGAGTCCACCGTCTACCCGGGCGCCACCGAGGAGGTCTGCATCCCGGTCCTCGAGAAGGAGTCGGGGATGAAGTGGAAGCAGGACTTCTGGGTCGGTTACTCGCCCGAGCGCATCAATCCGGGCGACCGGGAACACACGCTGACCAAGATCCTGAAGATCGTCTCCGGGGACACGTCGGAGACGCTCGAGAAGGTCGCCAAGGTCTACGAGCGCATCATCGTCCCGGGCGTGCACCGCGCCAGCAGCATCAAGGCCGCCGAGGCCGCCAAGGTCATCGAGAACACGCAGCGCGACCTCAACATCGCGCTCATGAACGAGCTGTCGATCATCTTCGACAAGCTGGGCATCGACACCAGCGAGGTGCTGGAAGCCGCGGGCACGAAGTGGAACTTCCTGAAGTTCAAGCCCGGCCTGGTCGGCGGTCACTGCATCGGCGTCGATCCCTACTACCTGACCCACAAGGCCGACATGCTGGGCTACCACCCGCAGGTCATCCTGGCCGGCCGGCGCATCAACGACGGCATGGCGAAGTTCGTCGCCGAGCAGACGATCAAGCAGATGATCGCCGGCGGCAGCTACATCAAGGGCGCCAAGGTCAACGTGCTCGGGCTCACCTTCAAGGAGAACTGCGGCGACCTGCGCAACAGCAAGGTGATCGACATCATCCGCGAACTGCAGAGCTACGGCGTCGAGGTGCACGTCGCCGACCCCCAGGCCGAGCCCGAGGAGGCGCTGCACGAGTACGGCGTCAAGCTGGAGAAGTGGGACGACCTGCCGCGGGCCGACGCCGTCGTCGCCGCCGTGGCGCACCGGGAGTTCGCGGCGCTGCCGGTCGAGGACCTGGGCCGCAAGATGGTCAAGGGCGGCGCGTTCATCGACGTCAAGGCCGTGTTCGACGAGAAGGCGCTGAGCGGCGCGGGATTCAGGGTCTGGCGCCTGTGAGCGCCCCGGCCGCGAGAGGTGCCCGATGGCGGAAGACCCGCGCCCGCTGGTCATGCACGTGCTTCACCGCTTCGACACCGGTGGCCTGGAGAACGGCGTCGTCAACCTGGTGAACCACATGCCGCGCAGCGCCTACCGCCACATGGTCGTCGCCCTCACCGAAGTCACCGACTTCCGGCGTCGCCTGGCGCACGACGACGTCCCCTGCGTGGCGCTGCACAAGCCGCCGGGCCACGGGCTGCGCCTCTACCCGCGTTTCCTGTCGCTGCTGCGACAGCACCGGCCCGCGGTGGTGCACACGCGCAATTTGGCCGCGCTGGAGATGCAGGTGCCGGCCTGGTTCCGCCGCGTGCCCGCGCGCATCCACGGCGAGCACGGCCGCGACGCGGACGACGTCGACGGCAGCAACCGGCGCCTGCAGCGCGTGCGGCGCCTGTATTCGCCCTTCGTGCACCGCTACGTGGCCCTCTCCGCCGACCTGCAGCGCTACCTGACCGGGGCGGTGGGCATCGCCGCGGAACGGGTCGAGCAGATCTACAACGGCGTCGACACCGACCGCTTCCAGCCCGGCCCGGCACCGGCGGGCGACTTCCCGTTCGACCCGTCGGTGCACTGGATCGTGGGCACGGTGGGCCGGATGCAGACGGTCAAGAACCAGCCGCTGCTGGCGCGGGCCTTCGTGCGCGCGATCGAGGTGTCGCCGGCGCTGCGCTCGCGCCTGCGGCTCGTCGTCATCGGCGACGGCCCGTTGCGCGCACCGACGCAGGCCGTGCTGGACGAGGCCGGCCTGGGCAGCCTGGCCTGGATGCCCGGCGAGCGCGCGGACATCGCGCAGGTCATGCGCGGGTTCAACTGCTTCGCGCTGCCCTCGCTGGCCGAGGGCGTCTCCAACACCATCCTCGAGGCCATGGCCTGCGGCCTGCCGGTGGTCGCCACCGACGTCGGCGGCAACGCGGAACTGGTGTCCTCGGGCCGGACCGGACTCGTCGTGCCCGCCGGCGACGCCGAGGCCATGGCCCGGGCGCTGGCGAGCCTCGCCGGCGACCCGGCCCGCGCGGCCGCGATGGGCCGCGAAGGGCGCGCCGAGGTGCTGCGCCGCTTCAGCCTGGAGGCCATGGTCGGGGCCTACCGGCAGCTCTACGACCGTTCGCTTGCGGCGGCAGGCTTTTCCAGACTGGACGGCTGACATGTGCGGAATCACGGGCATCTTCGACACGCGGGCGGCGCGCGAGGTTTCGGCGCAGTCGTTGCGGCGCATGAACGAATCGCAGATCCACCGCGGCCCCGACGAGGGCAGCGTGCACATCGAGCCGGGCGTCGGGCTGGGGCACCGGCGGCTGTCGATCATCGACGTCGCCACCGGGCAGCAACCGCTGTTCAACGAGGACGGGTCGGTGGTCGTCGTCTTCAACGGCGAGATCTACAACTTCCAGGACCTGGTGCCCGAGCTGCAGGCGCTCGGGCATGTCTTCCACACCCGCAGCGACACCGAAGTCATCGTCCACGCGTGGGAGGCCTGGGGCGAGGACTGCGTGAAGCGCTTCCGCGGCATGTTCGCTTTCGCCCTCTGGGACCGCAACCGCCAGACCTTCTTCCTCGGGCGCGACCGCCTGGGCGTCAAGCCCATGTTCTACGCCGTGCTCGACGACGGCATGCTCGTGTTCGGCTCCGAGCTGAAGACCCTCATGGCCTACGGCGCCGGCGGCGTGGCGCTGAAGCGGGAGATCGACCCGCTCGCCGTGGAGGAGTACTTCGCGCTCGGCTACGTGGCCGAGCCGCGCACCATCTACCGCCAGGCGCGCAAGCTCTCGCCCGGCCACACGCTGGCCATCCGCCGCGGCCAGCCCGTGCCCGAACCGCGCGAATACTGGGACGTGCGCTTCACCAACGACCTGGCGATCTCGCTGCCCGAAGCGACCGAGGAGCTGGTCCGCCGGCTCGACGAATCGGTGCGGCTGCGCCTCATCTCCGAAGTCCCGCTCGGCGCCTTCCTCTCCGGCGGGGTCGACTCCAGCGCGGTGGTCGCGATGATGGCCCGCCAGTCCTCGGAGCCGGTCAACACCTGCTCCATCGCGTTCGACGACCCGGCCTTCAACGAGGCCGCCTTCGCGCAGCAGGTGGCCGACCGCTACCGCACGCGCCACTTCGTCGAGACGGTCAAGAGCGACGACTTCGACCTCGTCGACACGCTGGCCGCGCTCTACGACGAGCCCTATGCGGACAGCTCGGCGATCCCCACCTACCGCGTCTGCCAGCTGGCGCGCAAGCGGGTCACGGTGGCGCTCTCGGGCGACGGCGGCGACGAGAGCCTGGGCGGCTACCGGCGCTACCGGCTCCACCTGATGGAAGAGCGCATGCGCTCGGCACTGCCGGCGGCGCTGCGCCGCCCGCTGTTCGGACTGCTGGGGCGCATCTATCCGAAGGCGGACTGGGCGCCGCGCGTCCTGCGCGCGAAGACCACCTTCGAGGGCATGTCGCGCAGCGCCGTCGAGGCCTACTTCCACAGCGTCTCGATCTTCCGCGGCCCGATGCGCGACCAGCTCTTCAGCGCCGCCTTCAAGCGCGAGCTCGGCGGCTACCGGGCGCAGGACGTGTTCATGCACCACGCCGGCCGCGCCGGGACCGACGACCCGCTGGCGCTGATCCAGTACCTGGACATCAAGACCTACCTCGTCGGCGACATCAACACCAAGGTCGACCGGGCGAGCATGGCGCACTCGCTGGAGGTGCGCGAGCCGCTGATGGACCACCCGCTGGTCGAGTGGCTGGCCCGCCTGCCGTCGTCGATGAAGATCCGCGGCCAGGAGGGCAAGTTCGTCTTCAAGAAGGCGATGGAGCCGCACCTGCCTGAGGAGATCCTCTACCGGCCGAAGATGGGTTTCGCCGTGCCGCTCGCGCGCTGGTTCCGCGGCCCGCTGCGGGCGCGGCTGAAGGACGCGGTGCTCGGCGCCCGCCTCGCCGACAGCGGCTGGTTCGACCAGCGCTACCTCGGCCGACTGGTCGAGGAACACCAGTCCGGCGTGCGCGACCACAGCGCGCCGCTGTGGACGCTGCTCATGTTCGACGCCTTCCTGCGGCGCTCCGACGCCGCCGGCACCTCCGCGCCGGCAGTGGTGGCAGAAGGGCTGGCGGCATGAGCCTGCGCGTGCTTCACGTGCTGGACCACTCGATCCCGCTGCACAGCGGCTACACCTTCCGCACGCTGGCCCTGCTGCGCGAGCAGCGCCGCATGGGCTGGGAGACCTTCCACCTGACGAGCCCGAAGCACGTCGCGCCCTCCGGGCCCGAGGAGACGGTCGACGGCTGGCACTTCTTCCGCACCGCCGCGCCCTCCGGGCCGCGGCTGCCGGGCGTCGCCGAATGGCTGGCGATGAGCCGCACGCAGGCACGCTTGCTCGAGGTGGCGCAGCAGGTGCGGCCGCACATCATCCATGCGCATTCCCCGGTGCTCAACGCGATCCCCGCGCTCCGGGTCGGTCGGCAGCTGGGGCTGCCCGTCGTCTACGAGGTGCGGGCCTTCTGGGAGGACGCCGCCGTGGACCATGGCACCACCACCGAAGGCAGCGTGCGCTACCGCCTGACGCGGCAGCTGGAGACGCATTCGCTGCGCCGCGCGGCGCACGTGTTCACCATCTGCGAAGGATTGCGCGGCGACATCGTCGCGCGCGGCATCGAGGCGTCGAAGGTCACCGTAATCCCGAACGCGGTCGACATCGAGGACTTCGAACCCGGCGGCGCACCCGACGCCGCGCTGGCCGCGCGCCTGGGCCTGGCGGGCGCGACCGTGCTCGGCTTCATCGGGTCCTTCTACGCCTACGAGGGGCTGGACCTGCTGATCGCGGCGCTGCCCGCGCTGCTGCAGCGGCGGCCGGAACTGCGCGTGCTGCTGGTCGGCGGCGGGCCGCAGGACGCGGCGCTGAAGGCGCAGGCGGCTTCGCTGGGGGTGGCCGATCGCGTGGTGTTCACGGGCCGCGTGCCGCACGCCGAGGTGCAGCGCTACTACGACCTCGTCGACATCCTCGTCTACGCGCGCCACTCGATGCGGCTGACCGAACTGGTGACCCCGCTGAAGCCGCTCGAGGCGATGGCGCAAGGCCGCCTGCTGGTGGCCAGCGACGTCGGCGGCCACCGCGAACTGATCCGCGACGGCGAGACCGGGCTGCTCTTCAAGGCCGGCAGCGCCGAGGCCCTGGCGGCGGCCGTCGACGGCCTGCTCGACCGCCGTGCCGACTGGCCGCGCCTGCGCGCCGCGGGGCGCCGCTTCGTCGAGACCGAACGCCAGTGGAAGGGCTCGGCAGCGCGCTACCGCCCCGTCTACGAGTCCCTCGTGCGCGAGGGCCAGGCCGCATGACCGGGCTGGCCGGGCTCCGGATCGCGATCGTCGGGCCGTTGCCGCCGCCTTCCGGCGGCATGGCGATGCAGACGCTGCAGCTGGGCGAGCTGCTGCGCCAGGCCGCCGCCGAGGTGAGCCTGGTGCAGTCGAACGCGCCCTATCGCCCCGCCTTCGTGGCCCGCTGGCCCGGGGTCCGCGCGGTGTTCAGGCTGTTGCCCTACCTGTGGACGCTGTGGCGCACGGCCGGCCGCAGCCAGCTGTTCCACGTGATGGCCAATTCGGGCTGGTCCTGGCACCTGTTCGCGGCCCCCGCGATCTGGATCGCCCGCCTGCGCGGAGTGCCGGTCATCGTCAACTACCGCGGCGGCGAGGCGGCCGAATTCCTGCGCCGCTCGCGCTGGGCGGTGCAGGTCTCGATGCGGCGCACGGCGCGCCTGGTGGTGCCGTCCGGCTTCCTGCAGCAGATCTTCGGCGACCACGGCATGCCGGCCGAGGTGGTGCCCAACATCGTCGACCTCTCGCGCTTCCGCCCGGCCGAGCGCCCGCCGGAGCTGCCGCAACTGCTGGTGGCGCGCAACCTCGAACCGCTGTACGACAACACCACGGCGCTGGAGGCCTTCGCCCTCGTGCGGGCGCGCCACCCGGCGGCCCGGCTGGTGATCGCCGGCACCGGACCCGAGGCCGACGCGCTGAAGGCGCGTGCGCAGGCCCTGGGGGTGGCCGACGCGGTGCGGTTCGCCGGCCGCGTCGACCGCGGCGAGATGGCCGAGCTGCTGCGCACGAGCAGCGTCGCGCTCAACCCGAGCCTGGTGGACAACATGCCCAACTCGCTGCTCGAGGCGCTGGCCAGCGGCGTGCCGGTGGTCAGCACGCGCGTCGGCGGCGTTCCCTTCCTGGTCGAACACGGCCGCACGGCGTTGCTGGTGCCGCCGCGCGACCCGGCCGCGATGGCCGCCGCCGTGACCGCGCTGCTGGACGACCCCGCGCTGGCGGGCCGCCTGGCTGCAGCCGGCCTGGCCGAGGCGCGGCGCTACGCCTGGGACCGCGTCGGACCCCGTCTGGCCTCGGTGTACCAGAGCGCGCTCGCGGTCGGCGCGGGTTGAGGGGCGGCACGGTGTACACGCGTCTCGTCTCCTCGCTGCTGTTCCCGCTGCAGGAACGGCTCAAGTCCCACACCACGGTGGGCGTGCGGCGCCGGATGGAGGAAAGCCAGTGGTGGCCCGCGGCGCGGCTGGAGTCGCTCCAGGTCGAGCGGCTGCGCGCGCTGCTGGCCGACATCGCCGTCGGCGTTCCCTACTACCGCGACCTGTTCGAGCGCCTGCGCTTCGACCCGAAGGCCGTCTCGAAGCTCGAGGACCTGCGCGCGCTGCCGCTGCTGGACAAGGCCACCATCCGCCAGAACACCGAGGCGCTCAAGCACCGGTCGGCGCAGGGCCTGGCCCGCTTCAACACCGGCGGCAGCAGCGGCGAGCCGCTGATCTTCTTCATCGGCCGCGAACGCGTGAGCCACGACGTGGCGGCCAAGTGGCGCGCCACGCGCTGGTGGGGCGTGGACATCGGCGACCCCGAGATCGTCGTCTGGGGCTCGCCGATCGAACTGGGGGCGCAGGACCGTGTGCGCAAGTTCCGCGACCGCGTGCTGCGCACCGAGCTGCTGCCCGCCTTCGACATGAACGAGCGCCGGCTCGACGACATGGTGGCGGTCATCCGCCGGCGCCGCCCGCGCATGCTCTTCGGCTACCCGTCGGCGCTGAGCCACATCGGGCGCCACGCCGAAAAGCGCGGCCTCCGGATGGACGACCTCGGGATCCGGGTCGCGTTCGTCACCAGCGAGCGGCTCTACGACGACCAGCGGGCGACCATCTCGCGCGTTTTCGGCTGCCCGGTGGCCAACGGCTACGGGGGCCGCGACGCCGGCTTCATCGCCCACGAGTGCCCCTCCGGCGGCATGCACCTGACGGCCGAGGACATCGTGCTCGAGCTGATCGACGCCCAGGGCGAGCCTGTGAAGGACGGCGAGGCCGGCGAGATCGTGGTGACGCACCTGGCGACGCGGGACTTCCCCTTCGTGCGCTACCGCACCGGCGACATCGCGGTGCGCGATCCGGCGCCGTGCGCCTGCGGGCGGGGCCTGCCCCTGCTGCGCGAGATCCAGGGCCGCAGCACCGACTTCGTGGTCGCGGCCGACGGCACGGTGATGCACGGGCTGGCGCTGATCTACATCCTGCGCGACCTGCCGGGCCTGCAGTCGTTCAAGATCGTCCAGGAGGACCTCGGCCGCGTGACGGTGCAGGTGGTTCCCGGACCCGGCTACGATCCGGCCTGCCACCTCAAGATCGTCGAAGGCTTCCGCCGCCGGCTGGGACCGCAGGTCGCGGTCGACGTGCACGCGGTGGAGGCGATCGCGCCGGAGAAGTCGGGCAAGTTCCGCTATGTCGTCAGCCGCGTCGCCGCGGGCTGAAGAGCCCGTTCCAGCAGCCTGCCATGCGTGACCTGATCATCGTCGGCATCGTCGTCGTCGGGGCGCTGGCGGCGCTGCGCCGGCCCTGGGTCGGCGTGATGCTGTGGACCTGGCTCAGCATCATGAACCCGCACCGGTTCACCTACGGCTTCGCCTACGACGCGCCGCTGGCGGCGGTGGCGGCCGGCAGCACCCTGCTGGGCCTGGTCTTCACGCGCGAGCGCGAATCGCCCTTCAAGGGCGCCCCGCCGGTCTGGCTGGCGCTCTTCATGGTCTGGATCACCCTCTCGTGGCTGCTCGGCGTGGACTACGTGAACGACCAGTCGCAGTGGGAGAAGGTCATGAAGGTCTTCCTCATGGTCCTGGTCGGGCTGGCCCTGCTGCGCAGCAAGCAGCACATCTTCACCCTCGTGTGGGTGGCCGCCGGTTCGCTGGCGCTGCTGGGCCTGAAGGGCGGCATCTTCACCGTGGCCACCGGCGGCAACTACCGCGTCTGGGGGCCACCCGGCAGCTTCATCGAGGACAACAACGAATTCGCGCTCGCGCTGGTGATGACCATCCCCATACTGCGCTTCCTGCAACTGCAGATGGCGGCCGGATGGCGCCGCGTGGCGATGACCGTCGTGATGGTGCTGTGCGCGGCCTCGGCGCTCGGGTCGCAGTCGCGCGGGGCGCTGCTCGCGATCTCCGCGATGACCGCCGTGCTCTGGTGGCGCGGCAAGAAGCGGCTGGTGAGCGGGCTGTTCATGGCCGTGGTCGGGGCCGCGCTGGTGGCGTTCATGCCCGACACCTGGACCGAGCGCATGTCCACGATCTCGTCGTACGAGCAGGACGGGTCCGCGATGGGCCGCATCAGCGCCTGGTGGAATGCCTGGGGCATCGCGAAGGACCACCTGTTCGGCGTGGGCTTCGACGCCGCGCGCCCGGAACTGTTCGCGAAGTATTCGCCGTATCCGGACTCGATCCACGCCGCGCACAGCATCTACTTCCAGACCATGGGCAACCACGGATTCATCGGCATGCTGCTGTTCCTGGCCATCTTCGTCTCGACCTACCGGGCGGCCGCCCGCCTGCGGGTCGAGTCACGGGTCCACCCCGCCGCTGCCTGGTGCGAGACGCTGGGCGCGATGGCGCAGGTGTCGCTCGTGGGCTATGCGGTGGGCGGCGCCTTCCTCAGCCTTTCGTACTTCGACCTTCCCTACAACATCATGATGGTGGTCGTCCTGACGCGCGCATGGGTGCGCAGCCGCGCCTGGGAACGCGAGCCCGAGGTCAAGCCCCGCTGGTACACCGTGCCGGGCCTGGCGCCGGCCGGAGGCGGGCGCTGATGCTGCTACGGGGCTTGTTGTCGGCGGTCGCACCTGGCGGGGCGCGGGCGCGGCTGTCGATCCTGATCTTTCACCGCGTGCTGCCGGCACCCGACCCGTTGTTCCCGGGCGAGATCTGCGTCGAGGAGTTCGAACGCATCTGCAGCTGGGTCAAGGACTGGTTCCAGGTGCTCCCGCTGCACGAGGCGGTCGATCGCCTTTACGCCGGCGACCTGCCGCCGCGCGCCGCGGCCATCACCTTCGACGACGGCTATGCCGATAACCGCACCATCGCCGCGCCGGTGCTGTCTCGCCACGACCTGCCGGCCACGGTCTTCGTGGCCTCGGGCTTTCTCGACGGCGGCGTGATGTGGAACGACGTCATCATCGAAGCCGTCCGGCGCACGGCCCGCCAGCGCATCGACCTGCGCGGCACCGAGTGCCCGCACACCGGGGTCGAGGTCGGCAGCCTGGAAGCGCGGCGTGCGGCGATCGACCGCCTGATCGGCTGGGCGAAGTACCTCGAACCCGCGCAACGGCGCGCTTTCGCGCATGAACTGTCCTCGCGCGCCGAGGTCGTGCCGCCGGCCGACCTGATGATGACGTCCGGCCAGGTGCTCGAATTGCACCGCCTCGGGATCGAGATCGGTGCCCATACCGTGACCCACCCGATCCTGGCGCGGCTGGGTGTCGAAGAGGCGCGGCACGAGGTCGAGTCCGGCAAGCGCAGCCTGGAGGCCCTGATCGGCGGGCCGGTGCGGCTGTTCGCCTATCCGAACGGCAAGCCCGGCACCGACTACGGCCCGCAGGCCGTCGAGATCGTCCGTGAGGCGGGATTCAGCGCCGCCGTCTCCACCGCCTGGGGCACCTGCACCGCGGCGTCCGACCGCTTCCAGTTGCCCCGGTTCACGCCCTGGGACAGGACGCGCCTGAAATTCGGATTGCGGATGGTGCGCAACGCGACGCTGCGCGCGGCACCTGCCGCCCGGGCCGAATCCGTGGCGGGCTGAATATTCGCAATTTCCGTTGCCGTTGCGGGGCGCCATTCATTTCAGGCGCCAATAAAGCACATCTCGGCCTCTTCTCATGGCCGAGGCCACACCGCCGGTTACAACGACGCCTTCGAATGGGGGGGCGCACGGTCGAAAATCGTGGCATTCCCTTGTTGCCTCGCCACAGAATGCGCGGCGCTCACCGGCCCACCCTCATCCCATGTCGAGCAAATCCCTTCCCGTCGGTCGCCGCACATTCCTGACCAAGGTCACCGCGTTGGTGGGGGCCCAGGCACTGGTCGCATGCGGTGGTGCCGAGAATCCCGGCGGACTGGTGACGGCGGCGAGCTACTCCTCGAACGATCCGCTGCCGCCGGCACCGGCGCCAACGCCTGCGCCGGCGCCTGATCCTTCGCCGGCACCGTCGCCCGCGCCGAACCCGTCGCCTTCCCCGTCGCCGTCGCCTTCACCGTCACCGTCTCCTGCGCCCACGCCGTCCCCGGCGCCGTCGCCTTCACCGTCACCCTCTCCGTCGCCGTCACCTTCGCCGTCGCCGTCGCCTTCCCCTTCGCCGTCGCCTTCCCCGTCACCCGCACCGTCACCGGCGCCGACGACGGCCACGCTCACCGGCCCGAATCTGGCGAGCACGAATGTCCCGACGACCTTCGTCGTCGCGCTCGATGCTCCCGCGCAGACGGCGCAGACGGTGACGCCGTCCGTGGCCGGCGCGACGGTGTCGCCGGCCTCGGTCACGATCCCGGCCGGGCAGGCGTCCTGCGGCTTCTCCGTGACGGCCGCCGGCGCCGGCAGCTATTCGGTCGACTTCGCGATCAGCAGCAGCCTGCGGCGCGTCGGCACACCGCACGTGCTGGCCATCGCCAGCGGCACGAGTTACCTCGCGCAACAGGCGGCTCTGCTTGCGCCCGGCCAGTGCATCCGCCTCGAAACCGGTCTCACGAGCGCCATGCTGACGATGGAGGGCTCGAATTTCATCCAGTGGGGCGTGAGCATGTATCGCGACCCGGTGCGCCGGGAAATCGGATTCATCGGCAAGCGCGACGGTCCGAATCCCTTCCACTGGGCGGTCTACAGCGAATCGACGAACAGCTGGGACACCACCCGGCCCGTCTGGTCGACCGCGATCGTCTCGGGGCACGGATACGACCACAACACCTGCGACCCGGCCACGGGCGACGTCTACCACGTCCCTTACGGCGGCAACGTGGTCCGCAAGTGGAACGGATCGTGGACGTCGCTGCCGGGCTGGTCGCAGAACGCGACGGCCTGCGGCGGACTCAGCTGGTTCCCGGGGCTCGGTCTGTTCTACAACGACGGCTTCGGGCTCATCCACTGGGACGGTTCCAAGTGGACCACGCGATACACGCTGGCCAACGGCAGCTACCACGACTTCAGCGAGTACAACGACACCGCCGACGTCCTGATCTTCGGCGGCGGCAATGGATCCGGCTACTACAAGATGACGCGCAGCCTGGCGGTCTCGCCGATCCCTGCGCCGCCAGGCATCACGATCGGCGCCAACCCGAACTACCATGGCCTGGCCGTCTCCGACCCCAACAGCGCCACCCTGATCGCCCGGTCCTCACCGACCGGCGCCTGGGCGGCGTACAACATCGGCTCGAACAGCTGGTCGTCGTTGGCGAAGTCCTCCGGCAACGGCGCGACGCCTCAGCGGGGCCTTCCTCCGCTGGCGGCCGACACGAACAATGGGCCGATCTGCTGCGCGATCGAGGACCTGGGCGTCATCATGTTCGTGCAGCATCAAGGTTCAGGCTCGACGCCGGCCGAGGTCTGGCTCTACCGCCACACCTGACCGCCGGCGGCGCCTGCGGGCGGCCCGCTGACCGCTAACGCCAGCGCGCCGCGGGCGCGTGCGCCCGCAGCCACTGCTCGAGCATCATCAGGATCCACACCATCTCGCCGTAGTAGCCGGG
>CAYVXO010000004.1:0-62272 GCA_964454485.1 uncultured Rubrivivax sp. | reverse complement strand
CACGCCCTACGACGTGGCCATCATCGGCGACTACAACATCGGCGGCGACGCCTGGAGCAGCCGCATCCTGCTGGAGGAGATCGGCCTGCGCGTCATCGCCCAGTGGTCGGGCGACGGCACCATCGCCGAGCTGGAGAACACGCCCAAGGCCAAGCTCAACGTGCTGCACTGCTACCGGTCGATGAACTACATCAGCCGGCACATGGAAGAGAAGTACGGCATTCCTTGGGTGGAATACAACTTCTTCGGCCCGAGCCAGATCGAGAAGAGCCTGCGCGAGATCGCCAGCCACTTCGACGACACCATCAAGGCAAACGCCGAGCGCGTGATCGCGAAGTACCGGCCGCTGGTGGACAGCGTCATCGCGCGCTACAAGCCGCGGCTCGAAGGCAAGAAGGTCATGCTCTACGTGGGCGGCCTGCGCCCGCGCCACGTGATCGGCGCCTACGAAGACCTGGGCATGGAAGTGGTGGGCACCGGCTACGAGTTCGGCCACAACGACGACTACCAGCGCACCACGCACTACATCAAGGACAGCACGCTCATCTACGACGACGTGACCGGCTACGAGTTCGAGGCCTTCGTCGACAAGGTGAAGCCCGACCTGGTGGGCAGCGGCATCAAGGAGAAGTACGTCTTCCAGAAGATGGGCGTGCCCTTCCGCCAGATGCACAGCTGGGACTACAGCGGCCCCTACCACGGCTACGACGGCTTCGCGATCTTCGCGCGCGACATGGACATGGCCATCTGCAGCCCGATCTGGGGCCTGGCCAAGGCCGCGCCGTGGAAGAAAGCGGCTTAACCCCACACACGCCATCAGGAGAACGACCATGCCGCAGACCGCCGAGAAGATCCTCGACCACGAACTGCTGTTCCGCGAGCCCGAGTACCAGGCCCTGTTCCAGGGCAAGAAGGACTGCTTCGAGTTCAACCACGCGGATGCGAAAGTAGCCGAGATCCGCGACTGGACGAAATCGAAGGAATACCAGGAGAAGAACTTCGCCCGCGAGGCGCTGACCGTGAACCCGGCCAAGGCCTGCCAGCCGCTGGGCGCGGTGTACGTGGCCAACGGCTTCGCCAGGACCATGAGCTTCGTGCACGGCAGCCAGGGCTGCGTGGCCTATTACCGCAGCCACTTCAGCCGCCACTTCAAGGAGCCCACGTCCTGCGTGAGCTCTTCGATGACCGAAGACGCGGCGGTGTTCGGCGGCCTGAACAACATGGTCGACGGCCTGGCCAACACCTACAGCCTGTACAAGCCCGAGATGATCGCCGTCAGCACCACCTGCATGGCGGAAGTGATCGGCGACGACCTCAACGCCTTCATCAAGACGGCGAAGGAGAAGGGCAGCGTGCCGGCGGAGTTCGACGTGCCCTTCGCGCACACGCCGGCCTTCGTGGGCAGCCACGTCACCGGCTACGACAACGCCCTGCTCGGCGTGCTGCAGCACTTCTGGGACGGCAAGAGCGGCACCACCCCGCCGCTGGAGCGCAAGGCCGACGAGAGCATCAACTTCATCGGCGGCTTCGACGGCTTCGTGGTCGGCAACATGAAGGAGGTGCGGCGCATCTTCGACCTCTTCGGCGTCGAGGTCACGATCCTCTGCGACCCGAGCGAGGTGTGGAACACGCCAACCGACGGCGAGTTCCGCATGTACGAAGGCGGCACCACCAAGGCCGAGGTCGAGCGTGCGCTCCACGCCAAGGCCACCATCGTGTTCCAGGAGTACTGCTGCGAGAAGACCGCGAAGTACATCGCCGAGAAGGGCCAGGAAGTGGTGGTGCTCAACGCCCCGGTGGGCGTGGCCGGCACCGACGAGTTCGTGATGGCCATCAGCCGCCTCACCGGCAAGCCGGTGCCGGCGCAGCTTGAGAAGGAACGCGGCCAGCTGGTGGACGCCATGGCCGACAGCCAGAGCCACCTGCACGGCAAGACCTACGCGCTCTACGGCGACCCCGACCAGCTGCTGGGCTACAGCCGCTTCCTGCTGGAGCTGGGCGCCGAGCCGCGCCACGTGCTTTCCACCAACGGCGGCGAGGAATGGGCGAAGAAGATGCAGGCCCTGTTCGACAGCACGCCCTTCGGCAAGGACTGCAAGGCGTACCCGAAGCGCGACCTCTGGCACCTGCGCAGCCTGCTCTTCACCGAGCCGGTGGACTTCCTCGTCGGCAACACCTACGGCAAGTACCTGGAGCGCGACGCCGGCGTGCCGCTCATCCGCCTGGTGTTCCCCATCTTCGACCGCCACCATTACCACCGCTTCCCCACCTGGGGCTACGAAGGCGGGCTGCGACTGCTGACGATGTTCCTGGACGAGTTCTTCGAGAAGCTGGACGCGAACACCATCGTGCCCGGCAAGACCGACTACTCGTACGACGTCATTCGTTGAGCCAGGAAGCCGCGCCATGGCCAACGTGACCTTCACCTCGCCGCGCATGAAGAAGGACGTGACGGTGTACGCCGTCGCCGGCGACACCAAGACGCTGCTGGCGGTGGCGAAGGCGCACGCCATTCCGCTGCACTTCGAGTGCGAGAACGGCGAGTGCGGCTCCTGCCAGGTGCGGGTGACCGTGCTCTCGGACAAGGCGCCCTACGGCGTGGCGCTCACGGAAAAGGAAAAGACCGTGCTGCGCTTCGCCGGCAAGATCACCGCCGAGCAGATCGCCGACGCGGAAACCCACGACAGGCCGCCGCCCTGGCGGCTGGCCTGCCAGTTCGTCGTGCGCCACGAGGACATCCTCGTCAGCTTCTGACCGCTGCGCTTCGAACACTCGCGGGTCCGCGGAGATCCGCGTTTGGCGCCCTTCCGGCACCTTCTTCGATCGATCGCCGGCGGCATTCCAGGTCGACGATAGGGGCATACCGGTCCGCCGTTCCCGTGGCGGCCATTGCCTCTTCGCGTGCTGCCGTGTCGATCCGCAATTCGAGAATCTGGGTCCAGCTCATCGTGACCGTGGCGCTCGCGCTCGGCCTGGTCTGGGTGGCCGTCATCGCCTGGGAAGGCCAGGGCAACCGCAAGGCCGCGATCGAGCAGGCCGAGTCCTTCTCGCGCAGCATGCACGCGGCCACGATGGCCGGGCTCACCGGGATGATGGTGACCGGCACGGTGGCGCAGCGCGCGGTCTTCCTCGACCAGGTGCGGCAGCTGGACGCGATCCGCGACCTGCGCGTCGTGCGCGGCGAAGCCGTGAGCCGCGTCTTCGGTCCCGGCACCGAGGCCGAGCAGCGCGCCCCCGACGAGACCGAACGCGAGGTGCTCGCCAGCGGCCGCGAGGTGATCCGCGTCGAGCAGGACGCGCAGGGCGAGTACCTGCGTGCCGTGCGGCCGGCGCTCGCGCAGTCCGACTACCTGGGCAAGAACTGCCTCGGCTGCCACCAGGTGGCGCCGGGCACGGTGCTGGGCGTGGTGAGCATGAAGCTCTCGCTCGACGCCTCGAACGCCGCCGTCGCGGCGATGCGCACGAAGTCGCTCGTCGCCGCGCTCGTGACCTGCGTGCCGGTGCTGCTGCTGATCTACCCGTTCATCCAGCGCGTGGTGACGCGGCCGCTCGAGAAGGGCGTGGCGGTGGCACGCGGCATCGCGCAGGGCGACCTGACCCAGCGCATCGAGGTCGAGACCGCCAACGAAACCGGCCACCTGCACGCGGCGCTGAAGGAGATGAGCCAGAGTCTGGTGGGCATCGTCGGCCGCGTGCGGCGCGGCAGCGCCACCATCGCCGCCGCCTCCGGCCAGCTGGCGGCGGGCAACCTGGACCTGTCCGAACGCACCGAGGCGCAGGCACGCTCGCTGCAGGAGGCGGCTTCGCTCACCGCTTCGCTCACCGAGTCGGCACGCCGCAACGCCGACGGCGCGCGCCAGGCCGACGAGCTGGCCCGCTCCGCGTCCGACGTGGCCGCCCGCGGCGGCGCGGCGGTGACGCGCATGGTGCAGTCGATGGACGCGATCAACGACAGCGCGCGCCGCATCGCCGACATCACCGGCCTCATCGACAGCATCGCGTTCCAGACCAACCTGCTGGCGCTCAACGCCGCGGTGGAAGCCGCGCGCGCCGGCGCCCAGGGTCGCGGCTTCGCGGTCGTGGCCGCCGAGGTGCGGCAACTGGCCAAGCGATCGGCCGGCGCGGCGCAGGAGATCAAGACGCTGGTGGAGACCTCGGTCGGCGAGATCGGCGCCGGCACCACGCTGGCCCACCAGGCCGGCACGACGATGGGCGAGGTGGTGCAGAGCGTGCAGCGCGTGACCGCGCTGGTGGGCGAGATCACGCAGGCCAGCCTGGCGCAGATCGAAGGCGTGGTGCGGGTCAACGCCGCGATCGCCCAGATCGACGAGGTCACGCAGCGCAACGCGGCGCTGGTGGAAGAGGCCGCCGCGGCGACGCAGTCGCTGCAGGAACAGGCGGTCGACCTGGAGCACGTGGTGGGCGTCTTCAAGCTGGAGCAGGCCGCCACCGCCTGACGTGCGGTTTGTCGCATAGCCGCCAACGCGCGGCATCGGTCCGCCGGCCCTGCAGGCCTTGCACGACAAGGGCTTGCGCGCGATCCGCGGCCTGGCACCGTTCCTGCGAAGGAGGCTGCATCGCCGAAACCCGGGGTGCCGCATGTCGCCTTCGCTGCAAGCCAGGATCGTCCAGGTCTTCGATGAGCCGGGCTGCGGCATCAACCAGGCCAAGGGCGAGAAGGAACGCAAGAAGGGCTGCACCAAGCAGCTGACGCCTGGCGCAGCCGCCGGCGGCTGCGCCTTCGACGGCGCGAAGATCGCGCTCCAGCCCATCGTGGACGTGGCGCACCTGGTGCACGGGCCGATCGCCTGCGAAGGCAACAGCTGGGACAACCGCCACAGCGCCAGCAGCGGCCCGCAGACCTACCGCACCGGCTACACCACCGACATCGGCGAACTCGACGTGGTCTACGGCGGCGAGAAACGGCTGTTCAAGGCCATCCGCGAGATCCTGGACAAGAGCGACCCGCCGGCCATCTTCGTCTACCAGACCTGCGTGACGGCGATGATCGGCGACGACATCGAGATCGTCTGCCGGAAGGCGAGCCAGAAGTTCGGCAAGCCCGTGATCCCGATCGACGCCCCCGGCTTCGCCGGCCCGAAGAACCTGGGCAACAAGCTGGGCGCCGAGGCGCTGCTGGACCACGTGATCGGCACCGTGGAGCCCACCGAGACGACGCCCTACGACATCAACATCATCGGCGAGTACAACCTCTCGGGCGAGCTCTGGCAGGTGAAGCCGCTGCTGGACGCCCTGGGCATCCGCGTGCTGAGCTGCCTCTCGGGCGACGGGCGCTACGCGCAGATCGCCTCCGCCCACCGGGCGAAGGCCAACATGATGGTCTGCTCGAAGTCGATGATCAACGTCGCCACGCGCATGCAGCAGCGCTGGGGCATCCCGTACTTCGAAGGCAGCTTCTACGGCATCGCCGACATGAGCACCACGCTGCGCGAGATCGCGCGGCTGCTGGTGGAACAGGGCGCGCCGGCCGAGCTGAAGGACCGCACCGAAGCGCTGGTGGCCGCCGAGGAAGCGCGCGCCTGGGGCCGCATCCGCTCCTACCGCGAACGGCTGGCAGGCAAGAAGGTGCTGCTCATCACCGGCGGCGTGAAGAGCTGGAGCGTGGTCTCGGCGCTGCAGGAGGCCGGGCTGCAAGTGGTGGGCACCAGCATCAAGAAGAGCACGAAGGAAGACAAGGAGAAGATCAGGGAGATCATGGGCGACGATGCGCACATGATCGACGACCTCTCGCCGCGCGAGATGTACGCGATGCTGCGCGACGCCAAGGCCGACATCATGTTGAGCGGCGGCCGCAGCCAGTTCGTGGCGCTGAAGGCGCGCATGCCCTGGATGGACATCAACCAGGAACGCCACCACGCCTTCGCCGGGTACGAAGGCATGGTGACGATGGTGGAGCAGATCGAGAAGGCGCTCTTCAACCCGGTGTGGGCGGAAGTGCGCAAGGTGCCGCCGTGGGAGAGCGCAGATGCGTTGCTGGCGGCTTGAAGGTCGCGCACGTCGCGCCAGGCGGCACCCGCCCGGGGCGAAGGGTTCGGCGGTCGGCGCTGCGCGCCGACTCCGCTGCGATGCTCGCTCCGGGGTCGTGCGGCCTAACTCACTCCGCTCGCTTCGCTCGCTGCGTTCAGACAGACGCCGCAAGTCAGATCACGAAGCGCGCGCTGCGCGCGCGCCGACCCCTCCACTGCGCTTCTCGCCGCCTCTCAATTCGCCCCGGGCGGGTGCCGCCTGCCGCGACGGGAGCCGCTCGTTGTGTTCCGCAGGCAGTCCTTTGCTCGCACCCATCGCTGCACGCCAGATGCACAAGGACCGCTGACATGGCCACCGTCGTCGAATCCAAGAAAGCCTGCACCGTCAACCCGCTCAAGATGAGCATGCCGCTGGGCGCGAGCTACGCGTTCATGGGGCTCGAGAGCTGCATGCCGGTGATGCACGGCTCGCAGGGCTGCACCTCGTTCGGGTTGGTGCTGCTCGTGCGCCACTTCAAGGAAGCGATCCCGCTGCAGACCACGGCGATGAACGAGGCCACCACGGTGATGGGCGGCTACGACAACCTGGAGAAGGCGGTCCTCAACATCAAGAAGCGCGCCGCGCCCCAGGTCATCGCGATCTGCTCCACCGGCCTGACCGAGACCAAGGGCGACGACGTCGAAGGCGACCTGAAGATCATCCGCGAGCGCCATGCCGTCGCGTTAGGCGACACCGCGCTGCTCTACGTGTCGACGCCCGATTTCGTCGGCGCCTTTCAGGACGGCTGGGCGCGCGCCGTGACCGGCATGGTGAAGGCGCTGGTCGTGCCCGGCGCGCCGAAGCGGCAGGACCTGGTGGCGCTGCTGCCGGGCTGCCACCTCACGCCGGGCGACCTGGAAGAGCTGCGCGACATCGTCGAAGCCTTCGGGCTGGAGCCGGTGTTCCTGCCCGACGTCTCAGGCTCGCTCGACGGGCACATCCCCGACCAATGGCTGGGCACCACGATCGGCGGCACGCCGAAGGCGGCGATCGAAGGCCTCTCGGGCGCGGTGCACGCGCTGGCACTGGGCGAGCAGATGCGCCCCGCAGCCGTTGCCTTGCAGCAGTGCTGCGGCGTGCCCTTCACGCTGTTCGACCGCCTCACCGGCCTCTCGGCCACCGACGCCTTCGTGCACACGCTCTCGCAACTCAGCGGCCGGCCGGTGCCGGCGAAGCTGCGCCGCCAGCGCAGCCAGCTGGTCGACGCCATGCTCGACGGCCACTTCCACTTCGGCCACGTGCGCGTGGCGCTGGCCGCCGAGCCCGACCTGCTGTGGGCGGCAGGCAGCTTCCTCGCCGAGATGGGCGCCGAGCTGGCGGTGTGCGTCACCACCACCGCTTCGCCGCTGCTGGAGAAGCTGCCCGCGGCCGAAGTGCTGATCGGCGACCTGGAAGACTTCGAACGTTCGGCGCAGGCCGCCGGCTGCGACCTGCTGATGACGCATTCGCACGGCCGCCAGGCCGCGGAGCGGCTGGGCAAGCCGCTGTTTCGCATCGGCATGCCCCTGTTCGACCGCATCGGCAACGCGCATGTCTGCCAGGTGGGTTACCGCGGCACGCGCAGCTTCGTCTACGCGGTGGGCAACCTGCTGATGGACCAGATCCCGCACCACGGCCCCGACCACTGGCCGCTGCCCGCCGCTTCGCTGGCGGCGGCGACCGGCACCCCATCCACCGAAAGGAGCCCGGCATGAAAGTCGCGTTCGCCACCCAGGACCAGCAGCGCGTGGACGCGCACTTCGGCTGGGCCCGCCACCTGGCCGTCTACGAGATCGACGGCGCGGGCTACAAATTCGTGCAGGACTTCGGCTTCGGCGAAGACCTGGCCGAGGACGGCAACGAGGACAAGCTGGGCCCGAAGCTGGCGGCCATCGGCGACTGCGCCATCGTCTACGTGGCCGCCATCGGCGGCAGCGCGGCGGCGCGCGTGGTGGCCAGCAAGATCCACCCGGTGAAGGTGAACCAGCCGGAGCCGATCCTGGACATCCTGGACAAGCTGCAGGAAGTGCTGAAGGGCACGCCGCCGCCCTGGCTGCGCAAGGCGCTGCTGAAGGGGCAGGAACGCAGCCTGGACTTCGACGACGAAGAGGTGAAGCCGTGAGCGAAGCCGTCACCGAAGCGCCCACTGAAGCCGCGCTGCTGCAGGACCCGTTCATCCTGGAGCTGATCAAGCAGATCCGCGCCCAGGACACCCACGGCACCTGGGAAGGCAAGAGCGACGCCAAGCTGCTGGAGCCCTACATCCTGACGGCCGAGCAGCGGCGCGCGCTGCCCCTCATGGGCGACCCCGACCCCGAGACACTGTGGCGGCTGGACCTGTTCCACAACGCCGTCGGCCTGGCCATCGAGCGCGCCACCAAATGCATGGTGAGCCCGATGACGAAGATGAGCCACGAAGGCTTCGGCCGCACGGTGCTTTCCACCGGCCGGCTGATCGTGGTGAACCGCCACCTGCGCGACGTGCACCGCTTCGGCTACCCCAGCCTGGCCAGGCTGGCCGAAGCCGGCAACAAGCTGGTGGCCGAAGGCATTTCGATGATCGAGCAATACCCCGAGGTGGCCCACTATGGCTGACGACGTTGAATCCTTGAAGGCCGAGGTGAAGAAGCTCAACGCGAAGGCCACGCAGGCCAAGATGGACCTGCACGACTTGTCCGAAGAGCTGCCGACGAACTGGGAGCGCATTCCCGAGGTGGCGAAGATCGCGCACGAGGCGCACGCCGCACTGGTGGCGGCGCGCAAGAAGCTGGCGGAGGCTTCGGCATGAGCACGTTCAGCATCACGCTGCCTTCGGGCGCCAGCTGGACGCCCACCTTCGTGAAGTCCATCGACGAAGGCAAGTGCATCGGCTGCGGCCGCTGCTTCCGCGTCTGCCCGCGCGGCGTGCTCGAACTCGTGGGCCTGGACGACGAGGGCGAACGCGTCGCGCTCGACCCCGATGGCGACGAGGAAGAGGAATACGAGAAGAAGGTGATGACCATCGCGCACGGCGAACTGTGCATTGGCTGCACTGCCTGTTCGAAGATCTGCCCGAAAAAGTGCTACACCCACGCCGCGCACGACGCGGCGCTGGCCGAGGCGGCGTGATCGCGCAGGCGCTGCCGCCGGCCATCGTCTCGCGTCGCATCCAGCGCGACGACGAGGTGGCCGACGTGCTGGCGCTGCTGCTGGAACACGCGGCGCCGAATGCCGGCCCCGAACTGCGCCAGGTCGCCGAGACGGTGGCCGTGGCCTGCCTGGGCGACAACCACCTGTGGCAGGACCTGCAGTTCGCTTCGCGCGCCGAACTCTCGGCGCTCATGCGCCAGTGGTTCCCGGCGCTGGTGGAGAAGAACCACGCCGACATGAAGTGGAAGAAGTTCCTCTACAAGCAGCTGTGCGAACGCGAGGCCCTCTTCGTCTGCAAGTCGCCCAGTTGCGCGGTCTGCTGCGACTATTCGAAGTGCTTCGGCCCGGAAGACTGAGGTGATCACCGCCGCCATGTTCGCGATGGTCGAGGCGGCCGGCCTCGACGTGCTGGTGCTCACCGAGACGATCGAGGAACCCGAGTTCCTGCGCTCGCGACTCACGCGCGGCGAGGTGCACCGCCAGCTGCGCCTGATGGCCGCCACGCTGGCCGAACTGCCCGAAGCGGTGCCGCGCGCCATGGCCGAGATCGACTGGGCAGGCTGGCGCCACCTGGCGCGCACGCTGGCCACGCCGGGCCCCGAGGCCGACGCCGCGGCCTGGTTCGCGGCGCGTTCGCTGGTGCCGGCCACGCTTTCGTGGATGCGCGTGTTCCGCCGCTCGGCGCCGGCCTGGTTCGACTACGGCTCGCCGCCGGCGCCGGCCGCGTTGCACTGAGCCGTCGGCTTCGCGACAAAGTCGACAGCCGCCCGCAGGCGCGACGTCAGCGCCAAGTGCCTGTCCCGCAAGGGAAACCCGCCGTGGCGACGACTGGCACGGTCCGTGCGAAGGAGCAGGCCAAACGCATCACCTGCCGAGGCCTCCATGCCCAAGCCGATCTACCTGGACTACGCCGCCACCACGCCGGTGGACCCGCGCGTCGTGCAGGCCATGCTGCCCTACCTGGGCGAGCTGTTCGGCAACCCCGCTTCGCGCAGCCACGCCTTCGGCTGGGCGGTCGAAGAGGCGGTGGAGATCGCGCGCGAACACGTGGCCGCGCTCGTCGGCGCCGACCCGCGCGAGATCGTCTGGACTTCCGGTGCCACCGAGAGCAACAACCTCGCGATCAAGGGCGCGGCGCAGTTCCACAAGGCCAGGGGCCGCCACCTGGTGACGGTGAAGACCGAGCACAAGGCGGTGCTGGACACGATGCGCGAGCTGGAGCGCGAAGGCTTCGAGGTCAGCTACCTCGACGTGCAGGCGAACGGCCTGCTCGACCTGGCGGCGTTGGAGGCGGCGCTGCGGCCGGACACGGTGCTGGTCTCGGTGATGTGGGTGAACAACGAGATCGGCGTCGTGCAGGACATCGAGGCGATCGCGAAGCTCACGCGCGCACGGGGCATCCTGCTGCACGTCGACGCGGCGCAGGCCACGGGCAAGGTGGTCATCGACCTCGCCAGCGTGCCGGTGGACCTGCTGAGTCTTTCAGCGCACAAGACCTACGGCCCGAAAGGCATCGGCGCGCTCTACGTGCGGCGAAAGCCTCGGGTGCGCATCGAAGCGCAGATCCACGGCGGCGGCCACGAGCGCGGCATGCGCAGCGGCACGCTGCCCACGCACCAGATCGTGGGCATGGGCGAAGCCTACCGGCTGGCGAAGCTGCACATGGGGGCCGAGAACGAACGCATCCGCGCGCTGCGCGACCGCCTGCTGGCCGGGCTGCAGGGCATTCCGGAACTGCAGGTCAACGGCGACCTGGAACGCCGCGTGCCGCACAACCTGAACGTGAGCTTCCCCTTCGTGGAAGGCGAATCGCTGCTGATGGGCATGAAGGGCATCGCGGTGTCGTCGGGCTCGGCCTGCACCAGCGCCAGCCTGGAACCCAGCTACGTGCTGCGCGCGCTGGGCCTGCCCGACGAGGTGGCGCACAGCTCGATCCGCTTCTCGGTCGGCCGCTTCACCACCGAAGAAGAGGTGGACGCCGCGGTGGCGCTCACCGCCGCCACGGTGGAACGCCTGCGCTCGATGAGCCCGTTGTGGGACATGCACCAGGCCGGCATCGACATCGCCTCGGTCCAGTGGGCAGAACACTAGGAGCACGCAGATGGCGTACAGCGACAAGGTCGTCGACCACTACGAGAACCCGCGCAACGTGGGCAGCTTCGCGCTCGCTGACGACGTGGCCACCGGCATGGTGGGCGCGCCGGCCTGCGGCGACGTGATGAAGCTGCAGTTGAAGATCAACCCCGCCACCGGCGTGATCGAGGACGCGCGCTTCAAGACCTACGGCTGCGGCTCGGCCATCGCGTCCAGCTCGCTGGTCACCGAATGGGTGAAGGGGCGCACGCTGGACCAGGCGCTGGAGATCAAGAACACCGCCATCGCCGAGGAACTGGCGCTGCCGCCGGTGAAGATCCACTGCTCGATCCTGGCCGAGGACGCCATCAAGGCCGCGGTGGCCGACTACCGCGCGCGCCACGCCATCGCCATCGAGCAGCCGGCCTGCGCCCCCAAAGCCACAGCCTGAATTCAAGTCAAGGAGCAACCCGATGGCCTGCCAATCTTCCGCCCACGCCGCCACCCCGCTTTCGGCGCCCGCCGTTCCGATGCAACCGCTGCCCGAAGGCGCCGAGCCGCTGAACATCAGCGACGCCGTCGTCGCCAAGGTCAGCGAACTGCTGGCCGAGGAAGGCGACCCTTCGCTCAAGCTGCGCATCTTCGTCACCGGCGGCGGCTGCTCGGGCTTCCAGTACGGCTTTTCCTTCGACGACGAGGTGAAGGAAGACGACTTCGCGGTCCACAAGGCGCCCATCACGGTGCTGGTCGACGCGATGAGCCTGCAGTACCTGACCGGCGCCGAGATCGACTACGAAGACAAGCTCGAAGGCGCGCGCTTCGTCATCCGCAACCCGAACGCGACCAGCACCTGCGGCTGCGGGTCGTCGTTCTCGGTCTGACGAGGAGCCTGCGATGAGCCTCAGCGTGAGCCCGAAGGCGGCGAACCAGATCCGCAAGGCACTGGCGCAGCGCGGCGGCGGCGTCGGCCTGCGCGTCTCGGTCAAGACCAGCGGCTGCTCGGGCTATGCCTACGCGCTGGAATTCGCCGACGCCGCCGCGCCCGAAGACCTAAGCTTCGCCAGCGAAGGCGTCACGCTGCTGGTGGACGCGAAGAGCCTGCCGCTGGTCGACGGCACCCGGCTGGACTGGGTGCGCGAAGGCCTGAACGAAGGCTTCAAGTTCGAGAACCCGAACGCGGCGGCCACCTGCGGCTGCGGCGAGTCCTTCACCGTGTAGGCCCGCCATGGCGCTGCTGCAGATCGCCGAACCGGGCCGCGCCGCAGCGCCGCACCAGCACCGGCTGGCGGTGGGCATCGACCTGGGCACCACCAATTCGCTCGTCGCCGCGGTGCGCAGCGGCCTGCCGGTGGTGCTGGAAGACGAGGCAGGCAGCAAGCTCGTGCCTTCGGTCGTGCACTACGGCGAGGACGGGGTGCTCACCATTGGCCAGGCGGCGCGCGCCTTCGCGGTGCGCGACCCGCACAACACCATCGCCTCGGCCAAGCGGCTCATCGGCCGCGCGCCGGGCGAGATCGCGCCCGGCACCGTGCCGTACCCGCTGGTGCCGCTGTCGGACAGCGCCGTCGGCGTGAAGACACGTGCCGGCGTGAAGAGCCCGGTGGAAGTGGGCGCCGAGGTGCTGCGCGTGCTGAAGGCGCGCGCCGAGGCATCGCTCGGCGGCGCGCTCGTCGGCGCCGTCGTCACGGTGCCGGCCTACTTCGACGACGCGCAACGCCAGGCCACCAAGGACGCCGCCGCCTTCGCCGGGCTGGAGGTGCTGCGCCTGCTCAACGAGCCCACCGCGGCCGCCATCGCTTACGGGCTGGACAGCGCTCGCGAAGGCACCTACGTGGTCTACGACCTGGGCGGCGGCACCTTCGACGTGAGCCTGCTGCGCCTGACGCGCGGCGTCTTCGAGGTGGTGGCCACCGCCGGCGACCCGGTGCTGGGCGGCGACGACTTCGACCACGCGCTGGCGCGCTGGTTCGCCGACCTCACCGGCCGTTGGACCGACCACGAGATGGGCGCGTTGCACGCCGCCGCGCGCGCCGCCAAGGAAGCGCTGACCGGTGCCGACACCACCACGATGGAATGCGTGCGCCGCGACGGCACCCACGAGGCGGTGCGCCTCTCGCGCGCCGACTTCGAAGCGCTGGCGCAGCCGCTGGTGGAACGCACGCTCGCGCCCGTGCGGCGTGCGCTGCGCGACGCGAAGCTGAAGGCGCACGAAGTCGACGGCGTGGTGCTGGTGGGCGGCGCCACCCGCATGCCCTGCGTGCGCGCCGCGGTGGCGCAGCTGTTCGGGCGCGAGCCCTATACCGGCATCGACCCCGACCTGGCGGTGGCGGTGGGCGCCGCCATCCAGGCCGACGCGCTGGCCGGCAACCGCGCCTCGGGCGACGGGCTGCTGCTGCTGGACGTGAACCCGCTCAGCCTGGGCATCGAGACCATGGGCGGGCTGGTCGAGAAGATCATCCCGCGCAACAGCACGGTGCCGCTGGCCCGCGCGCAGGAGTTCACCACCTTCAAGGACGGCCAGACCGCGATGGCGCTGCACGTGGTGCAGGGCGAACGCGAACTGGTGAGCGAATGCCGGAGCCTCGCGCGCTTCACGCTGCGCGGCATTCCGCCCATGGTGGCGGGGGCGGCGCGAATCCGCGTCACGTTCCAGATCGACGCCGACGGGTTGCTTTCCGTGAGCGCCACCGAGCAGACCTCCGGCGCGCGTGCGCAGGTGGAGGTGAAGCCGAGTTACGGTCTCGCCACCGAGCAGGTGGCCGGCATGCTGCAGGCCGCGCTGGGCAGCGCCGAAGCCGACGCCGCCGCGCGCATGCTGCGCGAAGCCGAGGTGGAGGCGCGGCGCCAGCTGGACGCCACCGAGAGCGCGCTGCACGCCGACGGCGAGCGCCTGCTCTCGGCGCCGGAGCAGTTCCAGATCCTGCGCGCGATGCAGGACGTAGCCGACCTGCTGGCGCTGGCCTTCGAGGACGAGGGCAGCACCCTGGCCGAGAAGAAGAGCCTGCGCGAGCAGCTGCGCGCGGCCACCGACAAGCTCAACCAGGTGACCACGCCTTTCGCGGGCCGGCGCATGGACGAGCGCGTGCGCGAAGCGCTTGCCGGCCGCTCGTTGGATCAGATGGCGGCATGAGCGAAGGCACCGCGGTCCGCGTGCTCCCGCACGCCGAACTCTGCCCCGAAGGCCTGGCCTTCGAGGCGAAACGCGGCCGCAAGCTGGTCGACGAACTGCTCGCGCAGGGCATCGCCATCGAGCACGCCTGCGAGAAGGTGGGCGCCTGCGCCACCTGCCACGTGCACCTGCGCGAAGGCGCGCAGCACCTGAAGCCGGCCGACGACGAAGAGGAAGACCAGCTCGACGAGGCCTGGGGCGTGGACGCGCAGTCGCGCCTGGCCTGCTGCGTGCGCGTGGCCGGTCCTTCGTTGGTGGTGGAACTGCCGCGCTACACGAAGAACCTCGCGCGCGAACGCTGAGCTGTCGGCAAACCGACATTCGCCACAGCCCGCGCGGCCGGCGAAATCCTTTCAGAAACAGGCACTTGGCGCGAACAGTCGCATGGCACAGCGCTTGCGATGCGACCCTGCATGAACACGCCCCGCTTCACCATCAACGACACCACGTTGCGCGACGGCGAGCAGACCGCCGGCGTCGCCTTCACCGACGACGAGAAGCTCGCCATCGCGCGCGCGCTCGACGAAGCCGGCGTGCCGGAGATGGAGATCGGCATCCCGGCGATGGGCGCGCACGAGGTGGGGCTGATCCGCGCCATCGTCGCCAGCGTGAAGCGTGCGCGCACCATGGTCTGGGCGCGCATGACCGACGGCGACCTGGCGGCCGCGCTGGCCTGCGGCGCCGACGTCGTGCACCTCTCGGTGCCGGTGTCGGACCTGCAGGTCGAACGCAAGCTGCGGCGCGACCGTTCCTGGGTACTGGCCACCATCGGCCGCTACGTCGACCGCGCGGCCGACGCCGGCGCCATCGTCAGCGTGGGCTTCGAAGACGCCTCGCGCGCCGACGAAGGCTTCCTCGCCGAAGCGGCCTGCCGCGCGCAGGCGCATGGCGCGGTGCGCGTGCGCTTCGCCGACACGCTGGGGCTGCTGGACCCGTTCCGCACCCACGAGCGCATCGCCCGCCTGCGCGCGCGCACCGACGTCGCGATCGAGATCCACGCCCACGACGACCTCGGCCTGGCCACCGCCAACACGCTGGCCGCGCTGGCCGCCGGCGCCACCCACGCCAGCACCACCGTGAACGGCCTCGGCGAACGCGCCGGCAACGCGGCGATGGAGGAGGTGGTGATGGCGCTGCGCCACCTGCACGGCGCCGAATGCGGCATCGACACTGCCGCCCTGCCCGCCATCAGCGCGCTGGTGGCGCGTGCCTCAGGGCGCCCGGTGGCGGCCAGCAAGGCGATCGTCGGCGACGGCGTGTTCAGCCACGAGAGCGGCATCCACGTCGACGGCCTCCTGAAGGACCGCCGCAACTACGAGACCTTCGCGCCCGAGGAAGTGGGCCGCTCGCACCGGCTGGTGCTGGGCAAGCATTCCGGCACCGCCGCCGTGACCGACCGCTACGCACGCCTGGGCCTGAACGTGGGCGCGGCGCAGGCGAAGGCGCTGGTCGACCTCATCCGCGACCATGTCGCGCACACCAAGGCCGAGCCCTCGCCCGAGGACCTGGCCCGCTTCTTCTTCGACACCCGGGAAGGGGTCTTCCATGGCCACTGACGAAAGCCTGATCCAGCGCCTGAAGGCGCTCTCCAGCGCCGAGGACTTCCTGCGCTTCTTCGGCGTGCCCTACGAGGAGCGCGTGGTGCACGTGAACCGGCTGCACATCCTCAAGCGCTTCTACCAGTACCTGCACAAGGCCGACGACCTGGGCACGCTGGACGACGTGGGACTGTTCCGCCGCTACCGCGAACTGCTCACCCAGGCCTATGCCGACTTCGTGGTCTCCACGCCGGCGCAGGAGAAGGTGTTCAAGGTGTTCCAGGACGCGGGCGGCACGCAGCACGTGGGGCTGGCGTCGCTCCAACAGAGCCTCAACGAACGCCGGGCGGCCTGAAGGAGAAACGCGATGCACATCGTCGTCTGCATCAAGCAGGTGCCGGACTCGGCACAGATCCGCGTCCACCCGGTGACCAACACCATCATGCGCCAGGGCGTGCCGGCCATCGTGAACCCCTTCGACCTGTTCGCGCTCGAAGAGGCGCTGCGCCTGAAGGACCAGTTCGGCGGCCGCGTCACCATGCTGTGCATGGGCCCGCCGCAGGCCGAGGAGGCGCTGCGCAAGTGCATCAGCTTCGGCGCCACCGACGCCGTGCTGGTGACCGACCGCGCCTTCGCCGGTGCCGACACGCTGGCCACCAGCTACGCGCTGGCGGCGGCGATCCGCAAGATCGGCGAGGAACAGGCGGTGGACCTGGTGTTCACCGGCAAGCAGACGATCGACGGTGACACCGCGCAGGTGGGCCCCGGCATCGCCAAGCGGCTGGGCGTGAACTTGCTCACCTACGTGAGCCGCATCGTCGAGGTCGACCTCGACGGCCGCCGCATCACGGTGGAACGGCGCGCCGAAGGCGGCGTGCAGGTGCTGCAGACCACGCTGCCTTCGCTCGTCACGATGCTCGAAGGCACCAACGAGATGCGCTTCGCGAACATGGCCGACATGCTGCGCGCCGGGCGCTGCCCGGTGCGCAAATGGAACAAGGACCAGGCCGGCATCGAGGACGTCGGCAAGATCGGCCTCAAGGGTTCGCCCACCATCGTGAGCAAGGTCTTCGGCCCCACGCCGCGCACCGAGAAGGCCGACGTGCAGACGGTGGCCGACAGCAACGTGAACGATGTCTGCCTGAACCTGCTGCAGAAGATCTTCACCCGGCACCCGCTGCTGGAGGAAGAGACCCTCCAGCGCCTTTCGGCCTGAAGGAGCCCCAGCGATGAGCGATACGCCCAAGCCCGCCGCCGCTGCGGCAGGCGCCATGAAGACCGCCGGCCGCAGCGGCCGCAGCACCGAGCTGCCCGAACACCTGAAGGCCTACAAGGGCGTCTGGGTGTTCGTCGAGCACGACCGCGGCCACGTGCACCCCGTGAGCTGGGAGCTGATGGGCGAAGCGCGCCAGCTCGCCGACAAGCTGGGCGTGGAAGTCTGCGGCGTTCTGCTCGGCGGCCCCGCCGACGCGCTGGAAAGCTACGCGAAGGAAGCGTATGCCTACGGCGCCGACCGCTGCTACCTGATGCGCGACCCCGTGCTGCAGGGCTACCGCAACGAGCCCTTCACCAAGGGCCTCACGGACCTGGTGAACGCGCACCAGCCGGAAATCCTGCTGCTGGGCGCCACCACCATGGGGCGCGACCTGGCCGGCAGCGTGGCCACCACGCTGGGCACCGGGCTCACGGCCGACTGCACCGAACTCAACATCGACGGCCGCGCGCTTGCCGCCACCCGGCCCACCTTCGGCGGCAGCCTGCTGTGCACGATCATGACGCTGGCCTACCGGCCGCAGATGGCCACCGTGCGCCCGCGCGTGATGAAGATGCCGCGCCGCGACGAGACGCGCACAGGCAGCATCGTCGAGATGGCGCTCGGCATGGTCGAGGCCGACATCGTCACCAAGCTGCTCGACTTCGTGCCCGACGCCAACCGCAACACGGTGAACCTGGCCTATGCCGACATCATCATCTCCGGCGGCAAGGGGCTGAAGAACGCCGACAACTTCAAGCTCGTGTGGGACCTGGCGCGCGTGCTGGGCGCCGAGGTGGGCGCCACGCGCGCCGTGGTGCAGGCCGGCTGGACCGAGGCCGAACGCCAGGTGGGCCAGACCGGCAAGACGGTACGGCCGCGGCTGTACATCGCCGCCGGCATCTCGGGCGCCATCCAGCACCGCGTGGGCATGGAAGGCTCGGATGTCATCGTCGCCATCAACACCGACCCCAACGCGCCCATCTTCGACTTCGCGCACCACGGCATCGTCGGCAACGCGATGCAGGTGCTGCCGGCGCTGACCCAGGCCTTCCGCACGCACCTTGAAAAGCGCGTGCGCAAGGTCGCTTGAAATGAACCACCCCCGTAGCGGCTTCGCCGCTCCCCCTCAAGGGGGCGACCCCGGCGGCCGGGCCAAGCCCGTCCGCGGCGTCCGCTCGATGCGACGCGGCCATGCGGCGATGGTGCTGGCTTCCAGCACGGAACACTGAGAGGAGGATTCATGGCGAACGAACACTTCGATGCCATCGTCGTCGGCGCCGGCCCTTCGGGCAACGCCGCCGCCTACACCATGGCCAAGGCCGGGCTGAAGGTGCTGCAGATCGAGCGCGGCGAATACCCGGGCAGCAAGAACGTGCAGGGCGCGATCCTCTACGCCGACGCGCTGGAGAAGATCATTCCCGACTTCCGCGAAGAAGCGCCGCTGGAGCGCCACATCATCGAGCAGCGCCTGTGGGTGCTCGACGACAACAGCTTCGTCGGCACCCACTACCGCAGCGACGACTACAACAAGCCGCCGTACAACCGCTACACCATCATCCGCGCCCAGTTCGACAAGTGGTTCAGCGCCAAGGTGCGCGAGGCCGGCGCGCTGCTGATCTGCGAGACCACGGTGGAAGAACTGCTGCTGGACGGCGAGCGCTGCATCGGCGTGCGCTGCGACCGCCTGGGCGGCGAGGTCACGGCCGACGTGGTGGTGCTGGCCGACGGCGTGAACAGCACGCTGGCGCGCAAGGCCGGCTTCCACCCCGAGCTGCAGGCCAAGAACGTGGCGCTGGCGGTGAAGGAGATCCTGTTCCTGCCCGAAGAGGTGATCCAGCAGCGCTTCAACATCGGCGAGGAAGAAGGCGTGGTCATCGAGATGATGGGCACCGTCACCGAAGGCATGGTGGGCACCGGCTTCCTCTACACGAACAAGGACTCGCTCACCATCGGCGTGGGCTGCCTGCTGGCCGACTTCAAGGCGAACCCGAACCGCACCGCGCCCTACGCGCTGCTGGAAAAACTGAAGAAGCACCCCAGCGTGGCGCCGCTCATCGAAGGCGGCGAGATGAAGGAGTACGCCGCCCACCTGATCCCCGAGGGCGGCTACAACGCGGTACCGCGCGTCTTCGGCGAAGGCTGGGTCATCGCCGGCGACTCGGCCGGCTTCGTGAACGCGGTGCACCGCGAAGGCAGCAATCTGGCCATGACCAGCGGCCGGCTGGCGGCCGAGACCATCGTCGCCGCGAAGGCGGCGGGGCAGAAGATGACGGCGAAGACGCTCTCGGCCTACAAGCGTGCGCTCGACGAGAGCTTCGTCATGAAGGACCTGAAGAAGTACCGCCACCTGCCGGAGGTGCTGGAGACGAGCCCGCAGTTCTTCACCACCTACCCCAGCCTGGTGAACCGCGCCGCGCAGACGATGTTCACGGTCGACGGCGTGGACAAGAAGACCAAGGAACGCGAGATCTTCGGCAGCTTCCGTTCGGCGCGCCGGCTGGGCGGGCTGCTCGGGGATGCCTTCAAGCTCTGGAGGGCCGTGCGATGAGCGCCGCGATGGTGAATGTCGAAGAGAAGCTGTTCCAGAACCGCTACAAGGTCGATGCAGGCCGGCCGCACATCCAAATCAAGGACAGCGCGGTCTGCAGCAACGACTGCCAGGGCCAGCCCTGCACCTTCGTCTGCCCGGCCAGCTGCTACAAGGCCGAAGGCAACCGCCAGGTGACGCTCATCACCGACGGCTGCCTGGAATGCGGCAGCTGCCGCGTCATCTGCACCGAGCACCAGAACGTGGCGTGGGAATACCCGCGCGGCGGCTACGGCATCCTCTTCAAGTTCGGCTGATGAACCGCGTCGAACGATTCCTGGCGCACGCCATCGCGCTCGAACGCGAGGCGGCGCGCCGCTACGAGGAACTCTCGGCCGCCATGCAGACCGAGGGCCACTTGGAGCTCAAGCGCTTCTTCGCCCAGATGGCGCACTACTCGCGCCTGCACCTGGCCGAGGCCCAGGCGCGCAGCGGCTTCCGCACCTTGCCGGTGCTGGCTGACCACGAATACGAGTGGCCCGACGGCACCGCACCGGAAACGGCCGGCTGGGCCGGCGTCGACGCGCAGATGGACGGCATCGCGGCGCTGGAACTGGCGCTGGACAGCGAACGGCGCGGCCACGCCTACTACGCCGCCATCGCCGCCGTGGCCAGGACGCCCGCCGTCGACCCCGAGCTGGCCGCGCTGGCGCAGACCTTCGCCGACGAAGAGGCCCAGCACGTGGCGCAGCTGGAGAAGCTGCTCGCGGCGCGCCAGGCCGCGGCCTGATCGAGCGGCATCGAGCCGCGCCCGCTGCGGCGCCGCGCGGGCTTGGTTCTTGCACGTTTCCCGCTGCCGGGCCGCCGCAGGAGCCACGAGCCCCCCCTTCGGCGCACGGCACGCACTGGCAGGCGGCGCTCCGCACCGGGGTGCCGCGCAGTCGCCGCCGGGAGGTGCAACATGTCGCCAAGCATCACGACCCTGAACGAACGCTCCTACCTGGAGCTGGTCACCGTCTACGAGATCGGGCGCATTCTCGGTGCGTCGCTGGACATCGACCGCACCTTCCGCGCCGCGCTCAACGTGCTGACGGCCCACCTGGGCCTCACGCGGGCGATGGTGGTGCTGCCCAACGGCGACGGCGAAGGCACGCTGCGGGTGCACAGCTGGGCCGGCCTGGACCGCGAGCAGGCCGAACGCGGCCAGTGGGCACCGGGCGAAGGCGTGATCGGCCGCGTGTTCTCGCGCGACATGGCGGTGGTGGTGCCCGACGTGGCCAACGCGCCCGAGTTCATCGACCGCACCGGCGCCTTCAGCCCGCGCGAAGGACACCTGCTGGCTTTCGTGGTGGTGCCGCTGAAGGCCGACAAGTCGGTGCTGGGCGTGCTGGCCGCGCAGCGGGAGGTGGAAGGCCGCGCGCGCCTGACCGACGACCAGCGCCTCCTCACCATGGTGGGCACGCTGCTGGCGCAGGCCATCGCGCTCAACGGCGCGGTGCGCACCGAGCACGAAAGGCTGCTGCAGGAGACCACGCGGCTGCAGAAGGCGCTGGCGCGCGAGCCGCGCGGCCGCTTCGCGCTGGACAACGTGGTCGGCGACAGCCTGCCCATGCAGCAGGTCTTCCGCGAGGTGCACCAGGCCGCGCCTTCGCGCGCCACCGTGCTGCTGCGTGGCGAAAGCGGCACCGGCAAGGAGGCCGTGGCGCGCGCCATCCACTTCCTTTCGCCCCGCAAGGACGCGCCCTTCGTCAAGGTGAATTGCGCCGCGCTCACCGAAAGCCTGCTCGAGAGCGAGCTCTTCGGCCATGAGAAAGGCGCCTTCACCGGCGCCGCCGGCGAACGCAAGGGCCGTTTCGAGCTGGCGCACGGCGGCACGCTGTTCCTCGACGAGATCGGCGACATTTCGCCGGCCTTCCAGGCCAAGCTGCTGCGGGTGCTGCAGGAACGCGAGTTCGAACGCGTGGGCGGCAGCAAGGCGGTGAAGGTGGACGTGCGCCTGATCTGCGCCACCAACCGCGACCTGGAGCGCATGGTCAAGCGCGGCGAATACCGCGCCGACCTCTACTACCGCATCAACGTGGTCAGTATCTTCCTGCCGCCGCTGCGCGAGCGGCGCGCCGACATCCCAGCGCTGGTGGCGCACTTCCTGGACCGCTTCAACAAGGAAAACCGGCGCCAACTGAAAGTAACGCCGGACGCGATGAAGGTGCTCACGCACTGCTACTGGCCGGGCAACGTGCGCGAGCTGGAGAACTGCATCGAGCGCACCGCCACCATGGTGCAGGGCGACGTGATCCGCGACCTCGCCTTCCCCTGCCGCCAGAACCGCTGCCTGACGCAGACGCTGCACTTCGTCGACAAGGCCGACGCCGTGGCGGCCATCGAGGCCCTGCCCCGCGCGCCCGAACGCGACGAAGCGCCGGCCCGCGGCGCCGACCACGACGAGGCGGTCACCACCATCGGCCCGACCCAGCACCTGCCGCCCGCGCCTTCGCGCCAGGTGGGCGCCGAGCCGCCGCAAGGCGAACGCGACCGCCTGATCTGGGCCATGGAGCAATGCGGCTGGGTGCAGGCCAAGGCGGCGCGCCTGCTGCGCGTGACGCCGCGCCAGCTGGGCTACGCGCTGCAGAAGCACCGCATCGAGGTGCGCAAGCTGTAGCGCCACGCCCCGCCGGGCGCGGCTTCGTGGCCGGTTGCACGAATGCCGCGGCGGCACCGCGGTGCGTCACATCGATACTCCGGCGTCACATGAAGTACGACGACGCCGAATTCTGTTTCCTCAACTTCGAGACCGAACTCGACAACAACGCCGCCAACACCCACATCGGCATGTACCTGGCCTGGGCCGTGCTGCGCGGCCTGGGCGGCGACGCCCGTGGCGACGAACGCTGGGCGCGCGAGTGCGAACGCCTGCGCCGGCGCGAGATCACCGGCGGCCAGCTGCTGTCGGACCTGTGCGACTGCAAGCTCACCGACTGGGACCTGAACGCGGAAGGCAATGCCTTCACGGCCGCCTACTACGAGTCGACCTTCGCCAAGGACTACGAGCGCGCGCTGGGCCACGCGATGCCCAAGAGCGGCCACCCGACCGACGACTTCTGCAGCGTGCCCGACACCTGGGAGAACTTCGACCGCCTGGCGCCGCTGCTCGACCGCCGGCTGGCCGCCTGGCGTGCGCAGCGCGGGCCGGCAGCCGCCGCCGGCGACTCTGGCCTGGCCCTGCAGCCGCTGGCCGCCAGCGCGCCTGCGGCGCCGCCAGCCCCACCGAAGATGCCGGAGAAGCTGGAGCGCGACGAGTCGATCGAATCGCTGCAAAAGCGCGCTGCCACCGGCGACGGCGACGCCTGGTACCGCCTGGCCGCCGCCTACCTGACCGGCGACGGCGTCGAGCGTGACTTCGCGAAGGCCGCCGACGCCTTCGAGAAAGCGGCGCAGGCCGGCGTGCCCGAGGCGGCCTACAACCTGGGCGTGTGCTACCAGAACGGCGACGGCCGCCCGGCCGACCCGGCGCAGATGCTGCGGTGGTTCGCGTTCGCCGCCGAAGGCGGCCACGGCCAGGCGGCGTACATGATGGCGACGGCCTACCGCCGGGGCAAGCATGTGCGCCAGGACCTGGTGGCGTCGAACGCGCTGATGCTGATCGCGAAAGCGCGCGGCGTGAAGGCCGCGGCCGAGGCCGGGCTCATGGCCGGCAGCCTGCCCGAGTCGTTCGCGCTCGCCGCCGAACTGCAGGCACCGGGCCAGTTGGTCGCGGTGCTGGCGGCGCGGCGGCGCGCGGTGGCCGCCGGCCGCACCGACGATGGCGTCGCGCGCTTCCACGACCCGGCCGACATCGCCGGCCGGCCGGCACGCCAGGCACGCGCGGCGGGGCGTGCCGTGACGCAGACCGACGATGACCCGGACGATGCCGGCACCCGCGATCCGGGCTCACTGGGTTTCGGCCACCTCGCCCTGCTCGTCGGCGCCGTCGCGCTGATCCCGCTGATGATGCTGGCCCCCGGCGGCCGCAGCCTGCGCT
Source organism: uncultured Rubrivivax sp. (assembly GCA_964454485.1). Lineage (GTDB taxonomy): Bacteria > Pseudomonadota > Gammaproteobacteria > Burkholderiales > Burkholderiaceae_C > Rubrivivax. The sequence continues at coordinate 38,557 of CAYVXO010000004.1, read as the reverse complement.
ATTCGCTGATGGCCTGGGCCCTGTCGCTCACCGGCGCCTTCGGCGTGTTCGCGGTCGGCGGCGGCATGGGCTGGTCGGTGCTGCGGCGAACGCTCTTCGCTGCGGTCGCGGCCTGGCCTTTCATCGGCAGCTTCGTCTGCATGGGCGTCGGCTTGAACTGGGCGAAGGCGCGGCGGCGCTGAAGAACGCGCCGCGCGATGTCAGACTCGCACCGTCCTTCATCGACGGTGGCGGAGGTGGACATGGGCGAACCGGCAGCAGACTTCGCGATCCTGTACCCCGGCGACCGCGCGGCGCGTGATCGCGCCGACCCGGCAGCCAGGGCGGCGCGGTCCGGCGCCGGGGGACGGTGATGAGCAGGACGCAATGGGGCGTGCTGGCGTTCGTGGCCGCGGCCGCGCTCGGGCCGCTGTACACCGCGCCGGGCTATTCGGTGCTGTCCAACGTGATCAGCGAACTCGCGGCGCAGAACACGCCGCGCAACGCGATCATGGTCGTCGCCTTCCTGCTGCTGGGCGGCGCGGTCGCGCTGGACGGCCTGCAGCCGGCGCGCGCGCCGCGCATGCCCTTCGTCGTCTTCGGCCTCGCCTTCGCGGCCGCGGGCCTCTTCGGCCACAAGCCGATCACGCCCGGCGTGCCGTACCTGGCCTGGGTCGACACCGTGCATTCACAGCTGGCCACGGTCTCGGGCATCGCGCTCACGGTGGGCTTCGGCTGGCAGGCCGCGCTGCGCGGCCCGTGGTCGCAGCGGCTACTGGCCGGCGTGCTGGCCCTGGCCTGCATGGGCCTGCCGCTGCTGATGCTGGCCCTGCCGGCCTGGCAGGGCGCGGTCCAGCGCGTGATGTACCTGCTGGTGTTCGGCTGGCTGTTCGCGTTCTACCCGCGCGGGCTGCGCGGCTGAACGGTCAAAGAAAAGAGGGTTGGCCGCGACGTGCGCGCCAACCCTCTTCGCTGCTGGTGGGCCCTGCAGGATTCGAACCTGCGACCAACGGATTAAGAGAAGGCTCCCGTCCGCCTTTCGACGAAGACCATCGGACACACGCCCACGAGGCACGGGAGTTCTTGACCGCCAAGGGGAGTGTGTTTTCCTTCTGCCTAGCTACGCTGAAGCTACGGGGAGGGCGGCTGCTGAAACGCCCGCCGTCTAGCGCTCCAACGGTGCTACCTGGCGTCACTAGCGATTGCCTGGCCTAATTCGTAAAGGGCTTGGTACCGGTACTCAAGGCCTGAGCCGCCTTGAGCGCAATCGACCGCGCAGATGTTGCGGAATCATCGCGTTTGCAATCGTTCAAAGCGAATACCCCAAGGGATGCCCTAAGTTGACTCTGCGTCACTCTTGGGGAATCGGCCAACTTTGCGAACTTCGCGTAGTAGGTGGATATAAGCTTGTCAATCTCGCGGTCCAGGTCGCGCATCAGTCGATCGTCACTGCAAAATTGAAATGTATTCCCCCATCCGCGAATGATATTGCTGACGTTCACAAGGGCAGAAGCAAATGTTGGCGCCTCGAGCTCTGCAATTGATTCACCTGTTCTGAGGTGACGTTTGATGGCGACAATTGCCGAGTCCAAAACATCTTCAATTCCTGAAAGCAATTCCGAGCGATTCTGCTTGCTCGGCCTCACGCTGATAGCAGTTATTTCGCAACCCAAAAACGTCATTCCATCAACTGGCCGCCCGTGCTCGGCCTTTGTAGCTTCTTCCGGACTACCAGCAAAGGGATCATAGGCGCTGAGCCCGAGTGCGGCCAAATGCCTTAGCGCCCCCGAAAATGCACGAGTCGCGGTTCGGCGATCCTTTGCGAACACGATGAAATCATCAATGTACCGAATGCACTCAACCCCACGAGAGTTCATTAGCCGGTCGAAATCTGCGAGGAGTAGATTGCAGAGGAGCGGAGAAAGACATGAGCCCTGAGCAACCCCTTCCTCCGCTATTGGGAAGAGCCGGAGTTCTTCTCTTGAGAATCGACCAATGTCTTCAAGCTCAGTTTTGGTTGCAGCCTGGAATAGGGACCTAAAGTCTTCATCATTCACATGTTCTAGGGCAACTGCAACAGCGCGTTCGCGTGGCACTTGCGTGAAGAATGACTTGATATCCGTCCGCACAAAGTATCCAAAGCGATTGGCTGCGCTGACGGCCTTGGCGACGGCCGCAGGAACGCCGAAACCAGCCCCGCTAATTCCACCGAAGTTGAAGCCTGACAGCAGTTCAGTGCGAACCTGTGGCACGGTTTGAAGCACATCCAGCAATGCACGCTGAACGATTCGGGACTCAATCGGTGCAACGACGACAGGTCGCTTGGACTTCTTGCCTGCCTTCTTGATGAGAATCCCGCGGGCAGGTGCAAATCTGAACTTCTGTTGCCTCAGTTGCCGCTGAATCCGCGCAAGTCGCACGGTTGCCTGAGCATCAAAGTCTCTCGCTTCATTCGCAATGAGAGGCGACGTTGAACGAAAGGCATTGGCACGAATCTGGCGCCATGCTTTGTCCAACACTACCGATGTCCGCAACTGGTGGGACAAAGGTTTGGTTGACTTGGTAGGGATGGGGCTCACTGGCAAGCTTCACCCAACCGTCAAGGAGCTATCCCCCGCAGGCGTGCCCGAAGGCCTGACCTGGCCGCAACTCCGGCTGCCCGGCGCTACGGCTTCATCGCAACTGGGTCCGGCGCCGCCAAGCGGCCCGCCCTGCGCGATGACCATGAGGCACACCAGCCAAGTCAGCCACTTGAGGCGGCCGCCAAGCCTGGCATGTTTTTGCTTGCACCCTTACTCGCACCCATAAGCACCAACTCTACGGTTTTTGGCCACGTGCGCAAGCTTCGGGCACCTGCTCACCTGCCCGAGCCCAACAAACTTGTCCCGTGACCGTCCAGTGAGGACCCTTGTATTGCCAAGCGCCGGTCAGAGTCGAGACAGTTGGGCAGGAGCTATCCCCCGCAGGCGTGCCCGAAGGCCTGACCTGGCCGCAACTCCGGCTGCCCGGCGCTACGGCTTCATCGCAACTGGGTCCGGCGCCGCCAAGCGGCCCGCCCTGCGCGATGAACAGCGAACAGCTGAATTCTATCCCTGCACGCTACTGGAGGGAATCCGGTCAGTTGGGTGACGTCGCCAGGGTTGCCCACGGGGCTTGGTTGTGGACAACGCGCCCGGCCCCTCACAGGCCTGGGGCGCGTTGTCCACAACCGCGAAGCGCCCGGTGGGCAACCCGTGTTTGACGCGCAGGCGCTCGCGTGCCGCCTTTCGCTGACCCTCGTATCCCCCCTACCCCCATTTGCTAGGATGCGCCTGCTGCGTGCGTCGCGACACCACGCAAGCCACTCTGCGATGAGGACAAGCCGGGCGCAGACGCCCATACATGGCCCCTCCCGGAGAATGAAGCCTGTTCGCACTGCATCGACCGTCAACCCCTGACGGGCGGCAGGTGCGCGCGGCACTTCCATCCCGACCCCTTCCGTTCGTCTCGAATGCGAAGGAGTCTTCATGGCCAGCGATGGCAACGAACGGGCCGCAGACGCGGCTGAAGCAGGGCGGGCCGAAGCGGGCGTGCGGGCGGAGCTGCAGGCCCGCGCCGGCACGCCTGGTGCCCCGGAAGCCCCCCGTGTAGTAACCACGGGGGGAAAGATCCTCGACCGATCACCGGCCGAGCCGCCTCTAACCTCTGAGTCGGTCGACCTTGACACCGGGGAGCCGGTCGAGCTCTACAGCAGTGGCGACCGGATCCATGTGACCAGGCACCTCTCGCCATCCGAGCGGGCGTCACCTGGCGTGGCCCACCTCGACGCGCTGGCGCTCACCGTCGTCCCTCCCGAAGGGGAGTCGATGCGCTGGGTCGTCGAGCAACTGCAGCGCTTCCTGCCCATCGACGAGATCGAGGAGCGGGCCGGCTGCTTCGGCTTCAAGCACTCGCTTCGCTTTGGCAACGGAGCCGGCCTGGTGGCCTGGGGCGGTGAGAGCCAGCGCGGGCGGGTGTACTTCAGCATCCAGGGCAAGGGCTGCTCGCTCGTGTGCGCTTGGCCCGCGGTGGCGACCTGGCTGGAGTCACAGCGAGCCGTCATCAAGCGGGTCGACGTGGCCTATGACGACTTCACCGGCCAGGATGTCTCCATCGCCTGGGCTGAAAGCCAGTACCGCGCGGGTGGCTTCAAGGCTGGCGGTCGCGAGCCCCGGCACTCAGTCTTCGGCGACTGGCTCGCCGGTGACGGTGCGGTCAACGGCCGGACGCTCGGCATCGGCAATCGGGCGAACGGCAAGTACTGCCGCGTCTACGAGAAGGGCAAACAGCTGGGCGACCCGGCCAGTCCCTGGGTCCGCCTCGAGGTCGAGTGGCGCGGCAAGGATCGCCTCATCCCCTACGACATCCTGACCCGGCCCGGGGTCTACCTGGCCGGTGCCTATCCGTGCCTGGCACACCTCGATCAGGAGCAGTCGCGCATCAGGACCGTGGCCCAGTCCGCCACCATCGACTTCGACACCGCGATTGCCAACGGCAAGCAGCAGGCCGGCCGCCTGGTCAACTTGATGCTACAGGTCTTCGGCGGCGATGTGGGGGCGGTGGTCGAACGGCTGCGCCGGGAGGGCATCCCCGCGCGCATCGAGCGCTACAGCTACCACCTGGCCGGCTTGCCCGAGCTGCTGGACCCGGAGACCCCGGGCAGCTTCGCGGCCATCGCCAAGAGTCGGTGAGGACCGCATGAGTACCCTCGACCTCGGACAAGCCGCCGCACTGCTCAAGGTGCATCCGAAGACCCTGCAGCGCCTGGCGCGGGCCGGCTTGGTGCCCGCGTGCAAGGTCGCTCGCGCCTGGGTCTTCGTGGAGCAGCTGCTCATCGAGCACCTGGTGACACAATCCCTGGCGCGTGTGTCCGTGGTCGATCTTCAGGAGAACACTGAATGTCGCTCTACAGACGCAAGGACTCGCCGTTTTGGTGGGTCAAGTTGCCGCCCATCCGGGGCGAATCGAGACCTCTACAGCAGAGCACTGGGACTTCCGACAAGCGACAGGCGCAGCAGGTCCACGACCGGCTCGCCGCCGCCCGATGGGAGCAAGACCGGCTCGGCGTGAAGCCTCGGCACACCTGGGAAGAAGCGGTCGTGCGCTGGCTCTTGGAAACGAAGCACAAGGCCACGCACGAGGATGACAAGGCAAAGCTTCGCTGGCTCGATCCATACCTGGGAGGCAGACAACTCGACGAGATCGACCGGACGCTGATCGATCGCATCAAGTACGACCGCGAGAAGATCGCCAAGGCCGGCACGACGAACCGCTACCTCGCGTTGATCCGCGCCATCCTGCGGCGCGCGTATCAAGAGTGGGAGTGGATCGAGCGGGTCCCGAAGTTCAAGCTCTTCAAGGAAGCCGAAGGCCGCGTGCGCTCGCTGACTCCCGAGGAGTTCGAGCGCCTGGTCCAGGAGCTGCCGGAGCACCTGGCCGACATGGCCCGGTTCTCCGTAGCCACCGGGCTACGCCAGGCCAATGTGAAGGAGCTGGAATGGCAGTACGTGGACCTGGCCAGGCGGCATGCATGGATCCCGGGCAGCAAGCACAAGAACGGCAAGCCGCATTCGGTGCCGCTGAACGAGATGGCGCTGGCCGTCCTGCGCAAGCAGCTCGACAAGCACCCCACGCGGGTCTTCACGTTTCGCGGCGAAAGCGTGGCGAACGTCAACACCAAAGCCTGGACGGCGGCTCTCAAACGGGCCGGCATCGCGGACTTCCGGTGGCACGACCTTCGGCACACCTTCGCCACCTGGCACCGCCAGGCCGGAACACCGACTCACGAGCTGCAGCGGCTCGGGGGCTGGAAGACCGGGGCGATGGTCGAGCGCTACGCGCACGTGGCCCCAGAGGCATTGCAGGGGGCGGCGGCCAGGCTCGATGCGATGACCGGTTACGGCGCGGCTACGCCAAAAAGACCAACGGCCTAGACGTAATGCCTAAGCCGTTGTTTTGATTGGTGGGCCCTGCAGGATTCGAACCTGCGACCAACGGATTAAGAGTCCGCTGCTCTACCAACTGAGCTAAGAGCCCTGGAAACCGGCCGGACTCGCCATCCGGTGGTGGGTCGTGCAGGATTCGAACCTGCGACCAACGGATTAAAAGTCCGCTGCTCTACCGACTGAGCTAACGACCCGTCCGTAGAGCAGCGCATTATAGCCGGTTCGCCGGGGTCCTCAGCCGGGGTGGCGTGCGCACCACGCCAGCACTTCGGCGGCGGCCACCATGCCGAAAGTGGCGGTCACGGTGACGGCCGATCCGTAGCCGTGGCAGCTCAGGCTGCCGTCGGCTTCGCAGGCTTCGCCGATCGGCGCGGCCACGCTCTCGCGCGAGAACACGCAGCGCAGGCCGATCGCGCCCGCGCGCGGCGCGCCGTGCAGCTTGCGCAGGCGCTGGCGCATGCCGGCCAGCAGCGGGTCGTGCGTGGCCTCGGCCAGATCGGCCACCTCCACGCGCTGCGGCTCGCGCTTGCCGCCGGCCGCGCCCACGCAGACCAGCGGCGAATGCGTCGCCAGCGACCAGGCCGCCAGCGCGAGCTTGGCGCGCGGCTGGTCGCAGGCGTCGACGACCACGTCCACCGGCGCCGGCAGCAGCGCGGGCCAGTTCTCCGGCGTCGCGAAGTCCTCGACGCGCCGCACCTCGCAGCCCGGGTGGATGTCGGCGATGCGCTCGGCCAGCGCGTCCACCTTGGCCGCGCCGACGGTGGCGCCCAGTGCCTGCACCTGGCGGTTGATGTTCGACTCGGCGACGTTGTCGAAGTCGACGAGCACCAGCCGCGCCACGCCCGAACGGGCCAGCGCCTCGGCGACCCAGGAGCCCACGCCGCCGACGCCGACGACGGCCACGCGCGCGGCGCGGATGCGCGCGTAGCCCGCCGGCCCGTACAGGCGCGCCAGCGCCGAGAAGCGGCGCTCCAGGTCCGCGGCGGCCGGCGCGGCGGCGGCTACTTCAGCGATGCCAGCCGCTCCTTGCCCGCCTGCGCCGCTTCGGAACGCGGGTAGGTCTTCACCAGGTCGTCGATGGTCTTGCGCGCGCCCTTCACGTCCTTCAGCTCGGCCTGCGTGTTGGCCATCGCGAGCATCGCCTCTGGCGCGCGCGGGTGCTCGGGCGCGCCGGCCACGAAGGCGCGGAAGGTGGCGATCGCCTCCTTGTAGTCGCGCCGGCCGTACTGCGCGTTGCCGAGCCAGAAGCGCACCGAATCGGCATAGCCGCTGGCCGGCCAGCGGCGCTGGAAGCTGCCCAGCATGACGGCCGCCTTGTCGAAGTCGCCGCTGCGCAGCGTGGCCAGCGCGTCGTCGAAGGCCTTCTTCTCGTCGGGCTCGGCCAGGAAGTCGCGCCCGTCGACGGAAACCTTCACCGGCTCGATCTTGCGCAGGCGGTCGTCCAGCGCCTGGCTGGCGTCCTTCTGGCGGCGCTGCAGCTCGGCCACGTCGCGCGCCAGCTGTTCGTCGCTGCCGCGCAGCTTGGCGATGTCGGCGCGCATCGCCTCCAGCTGGTTGTTCAGGTCCAGCAGGCTGCGCTGCAGCACGCCCAGCTGCTGCGTCAGCTGCTGGTTGAGGTCGGCGTTGGCCTTCTGCAGCGCGGCGATCGCGGCGCCCTGGTCGGTGGAGCGCGCGCGCGCCTGCTCGTCGGCCTGCGAGATGCGCGTGCGCAGGTCGATGATGGCCTTGCGCGCCTCCTCGTCGTCGAAGAGGCCGGCACGCGCCGGTCCGGCAGCGAAGAGCGCCGCCAGCGCCAGCGGCAGCCAGGCACGCGCCAGCGGGGTCTTCATCACTTGTCCCTCAGCTCGGCGCGGCGGTTCTTGGCCCAGGCCGCTTCGTCGTGGCCGTTGTCGGCCGGGCGCTCCTTGCCGAAGCTGACCGCTTCCATCTGGTTGTCGGCCACGCCCAGCAGCGCCAGCGAGCGCACCACCGCCTCGGCCCGCTTCTGGCCCAGCGCCAGGTTGTATTCGCTGCCGCCGCGCTCGTCGGTGTGGCCCTCGACCACCACCTTGCGGCTGCGCAGCGCGGCCAGCGCGCGTGCGTGGCCTTCGATCACCGGCTTGAACTCGTCCTTGATGACGAAGCTGTCGAAGTCGAAGTAGACGATGCGCTGCGCGGGCGTCGGCACCGCGGCCGACATCGAAGCCGTGCCGGCGGTCTCGGCGCCGGCGCTGCGCTGCGCGATCGGCGTCACCGAGCTGCCGCCGCCGCTGCCCGCGGCGGGCGTGGTGCTGGTCGTCGTGGTGGGCTTGCGCGATTCGACTGGCGCCTTCTCCTTCAGGTCGGTGGTCGATCCGCAGGCGGCCAGCAGGGCGGCCAGCGTGACGGCACCGAGCAGGCGCGTCGACGGGCGGGTGGTCATCGGTTCATCTCCTTCTTGGTGGTGGCGGGTGCCGGCCGGGCGCACCCGGTGCGTGACGCGGGCTCAACGCGTGAAGGGGCCCCACGCCGGCTCTCGCACGTCGCCGCTGGAAGACAGCAGCCGTGTCTTGATCTTGCCATCCAGCGTGGTGGTCATCAACACGTCGCGCCCTTGCACCCGCGTGGCATAGACGATCAGCCGGCCGTTGGGCGCGAAGCTGGGGCTCTCGTCGTCCTGAGTGTCGGTCAGGTTGCGCAGAGTTCCGCCGTCGAGCTCCTGCGTCACGAGCTTGAAGGCGCCGCCGTTCTGGCGCGTCACGTAGGCCAGCAGCTTGCCGTCGGGGCTGAGGGCGGGGCTGATGTTGTACGGCCCGCCGAAGGTCACCCGTTCAGGGTTGCCGCCGCCCACCGCCACGCGGTAGATCTGCGGGCCGCCGCCACGGTCGCTGACGAAGTAGACCTGGCTGCCGTCGGGCGAGAACACCGGCTCGGTGTCGATCGCGCTGCTGGTGGTCAGGCGGCGCGGCGCGCCGCCCGCGCGCGAGACCAGGTAGAGCTGCGAGTTGCCGTCGCGCGTGAGCGTGACGGCCATCTCGCGCCCGTTGGGCGAATAGGCCGGCGCGCTGTTGGAGCCGCGGTAGTTGGCCACCTGGCGCCGTTCGCCGCTGGCCAGGTCCTGCGACCAGACCACCGCCTTCTGGGTCTCGAACGAGACATAGGCCAGCTCGCGCCCGTCGGGCGACCAGGCCGGGCTGATGATGGGTTCGTTGCTCGTCAGCGCGGCCTGCCCGCCTTCGCCGTCGGCGTCGGTCACCAGCAGCGTGAAGCGGCGGCCGTTCTTCACCACGTAGGCGATGCGCGTCGCGTTGACGCCCTTCTCGCCGGTGAGCTTCTCGTGGATCTCGTCGGCGATGCGGTGCGCCGCCAGCCGCAGGTCGGGTTCGGTCACCAGCTTGCTCTGGCCGATGAGCTCGGTGCCCTTCACCACGTCCCAGAGCTTGAAGCGGATGTCGTAGCGGCCGTCGGCCAGCCGGGTGACCGAGCCGCCCACCAGCGCGTCGGCGCCGCGGTCGCGCCATTCGCTGGTGGTGACGATGCTGCGCTCGTCCAGCGCCGCGCTGCTGTCGCTGACGCGGAACAGGCCGCTCCTCTGCAGGTCGGCGCGCACGATGGCGGCGATCTGGGTGCGCGCCTTGTCCTCGTCGCGGAAACTGGCGATGACGATCGGGATCTGGGTCGCGCCGACGCCGGTGACCTCGACGCGGAACTGCGCCTGCGCCGGCCAAGCGGCGGCGCCAGCCAGCCCGGCCAGCAGGTGGCGGCGCCTGAGGCCGGGCCAGGGGTGGTGCGGTGGTTTCGTCACGGGTTCGTGATTCTCGTGCGCGCCGTGCGGCGCGACGTTGCGGATTGTAGGCAGCGCCCGCTGGCGGCCCGGGCCGGGGCCGGGCCCGATAATCGCGCCCGATGCCGACCCTGAAGCAGCGCCTGGCGCGCCTTGCGCCCTACCTTCGTTCGAGCCGGCGCGGGCTGGTGGCGGCCGCCCTGGGCTCGGTCGTCGGTGCCGCCACCGAGCCCGCGATTCCCGAGCTGATGCGCCCGCTGCTCGACCAGGGCTTCACCGGCCGCAGCCTGCCGCTGTGGCTGGTGCCGGTGGCCATCATCACCCTCTTCTTCGTGCGCGGCGCGGCCGGCTTCATCGCCCAGTACGGCCTGGCCTGGACCGCCAACCGCGCGGTGCTGCAGATGCGCGAGGCCATGTTCGACCGCCTGCTCACCGCCGCCCCAGCGCTGTACAGCCAGCACAGCGCCAGCTCGCTCACCAACAGCGTGGTCTACGAGGTGCACCACGGCACCATGCAGCTGGTCTCGTCGCTGCTCACGCTGGTGAAGGACTCGCTCACGCTGGTGGCGCTGCTGGGCTACCTGCTGTGGCTGAACTGGCAGCTCACCATCTTCGTCGGCTTCCTGTTCCCCGCGGTGGCGCTGGTGATGCGCGCGCTGGGCAAGCGGCTGCACCGCATCACCGTGGAAGGCCAGGCCGCCACCGACGCGCTGGCCTACGTGGTGGAGGAGAACGTGCTCGCCTGGCGCATCGTGCGCCTGCACGAGGCGGCGGCGGCGCAGGTGAAGCGCTTCCACGTCAAGGGCGACCTGCTGCGCCGGCTGACGCTGAAGTCCACCGTCGCTTCGGCCACCATGACGCCGGTGACGCAGGTGCTGGCGGCCTGCGCGCTCTCCTCGGTGATCGCGATCGCGCTCTGGCAGAGCGGCAGCACCGGCAACACGGTGGGCGGCTTCGTCGCGTTCGTGAGCGCGATGCTCATGCTGGTGGCGCCGGTGAAGCACCTGTCGGACGTGATGGCGCCCATCACGCGCGGCCTGGCCTCGGTCGAACGCGGGCTCGACCTGATCGACGAAGGCCCGCGCGAAACCGGCGGCAGCCACGACCCCGGCCGTGCGAAGGGCGAGATCCGGTTCGAAGGCGTGGGCCTGGCCTACAAGGCCGACGCCGCGGCCGCGCTGCAAGGTGTCGACCTGCAGGTGCGCGCCGGCGAGACGGTGGCGCTGGTCGGCCCTTCGGGCGCCGGCAAGACCACGCTCGTGAACCTGCTGCCGCGCTTCCTGCTGCCCACCGAAGGCCGGGTGCTGCTGGACGGCGTGCCGCTGGCCGACTGGGACATCGCCGCGCTGCGGCGCCAGTTCGCGCTCGTGAGCCAGGACGTGGTGCTGTTCAACGACACCGTGGCCGCCAACGTGACGCTGGGCGCGCCGATGGACGACGCGCGCGTGGAGGCGGCGCTGCGCGGGGCCAACCTGTGGGACTTCGTGCAGGGCCTGCCGCAGGGGCTGGCCACGGTGATCGGCCACAACGGCAGCCAGCTCTCGGGCGGCCAGCGCCAGCGGCTGGCGATCGCGCGCGCGATCGCGAAGGACGCGCCGGTGCTGATCCTGGACGAAGCCACCTCGGCGCTGGACAGCGAGAGCGAACGCGCGGTGCAGGAAGCGCTGGAGCGGCTGATGGTGGGCCGCACGACGCTGGTGATCGCGCACCGGCTGTCGACCATCGAGCACGCCGACCGCGTGGTGGCGCTGGACGGCGGCCGCATCGCCGAGCAGGGCACGCACGCCCAGCTGCTGGCCGCCGGCGGCCTGTACGCGCGCCTGCACGCAATGCAGTTCCGCACCTGAGCAGGCTCACCGGCGCCCGGAGCGGGCAGGGTTATGCTGCCGGCCATGAGCACCCCGATCAGCCGCTACCCCGTGCCCGAGCTGAAGGACCTGCCCGAGGACATGCGCGCGCGCATCCTCGAAGTGCAGGCCAAGGCCGGTTTCGTGCCCAACGTCTTCCTCGCGCTGGCGCACCGGCCGGCCGAGTGGCGCGCCTTCATGGCCTACCACGACGCCCTGCTGCTCAAGGAGACCGGCAGCCTCACCAAGGGCGAGCGCGAGATGATCATCGTCGCCACCTCGGCCGCCAACCATTGCCTGTACTGCGTGGTGGCGCATGGCGCGATCCTGCGCATCTACGAGAAGAAGCCGTTCGTCGCCGACCAGGTGGCGGTGAACTGGCGCAAGGCCGAGATCCCGCCGCGCCAGCGCGCGATGCTGGAATTCGCGATGAAGGTCTGCGAGCGCAGCCACGAGGTCGACGAGAACGACTTCGCCGCGCTGCGCCCGCACGGCTTCAGCGACGAGGACGTGTGGGACATCGCCGCCATCACGGCGTTCTTCGGCCTGTCCAACCGCATGGCCAACGTCAGCGGCATGCGGCCGAACGACGAGTTCTACCTGATGGGGCGGGTGCCCAAGGCGAAGAGCGCCTGAAGGCGCAACAGAAGCATCCGGAGGAGACCATGCACCCCAGCCGCGCCCTCGCGCTCGTGGCCGCCGCCATGCTGGCGGCCTGTGCCAGCACCCCCGGCGGCAGCGGCCGCACGGCGACCGTGCAGCGCACCACCTTCGGCGTCGCCCACATCGCCGCGCCCGACCTCGAGACGCTGGCCTACGGCGTGGCGTACGCCCACACCGAGGACAACGTCTGCCAGACCGCGCAGGCGCTGGTCACGGTGCGCGGCGAGCGTTCGCGCTGGTTCGGCGCCGCGGGCCAGGGCCTGCTGGGCCTGCGCGCGCTGCCCAACGAACAGATCGACTTCTTCGTCGCCGCCCACATGGACGACGCCGCGCTCGACCGCGCCTGGGCGAAGTCGAGTGCCGAGGCGCAGGCGATGGCGCGCGCCTGGGTCGAGGGCCACAACCGCTGGCTGGCCGACAACGCGGCGCGCATCCCCGCGGCCTGCAAGGGCCAGCCCTGGATGCGGCCGATGACGCTGGCCGAGTACCGGCGCCTGAACGAACTCTCGCTGGTCCAGGCCGGCGTCGCCGCGCTGGCCGACGCCGTGCTGGCGGCCAGGCCGCCCGCGCCCACCGCCGCCGCGCCCGCGCCGGCGGACCTGGCCGACGCGGTGCAGGCCTTCCGCGAGACCGGCCTCACCGACCCGCCGCTGGGCAGCAACGCCTGGGCCTTCGGCAAGGACAGCACCGACAACGGCCGCGGCCTGCTGCTGGGCAATCCGCACTTCCCGTGGGTGGGCGTGAACCGCTTCTGGCAGATGCACCTCACCGTGCCGGGCCGGCTGGACGTGATGGGCGCCAGCATCGGCACCACCGCGGTGGTGCAGATCGGCTTCAACAAGGACGTGGCCTGGTCGCACACCGTCTCCACCGGCAAGCGCTTCACGCTGCACGAGCTCAAGCTGGTGCCGGGCGATGCGACGAGCTACCTGGTCGACGGCAAGCCCGAGAAGATGGCCTCGCGCACGCTGAAGATCCAGGCGAAGAACGCCGACGGCAGCCTGGCCGAGAAGACGCACACGCTGTGGACCAGCCGCTACGGCCCGGTGCTCGCGATGCCCCGCGCCGGCCTGAACTGGACCGCCGCCACCGCCTACGCGGTGCAGGACGCGAACGCCGGCAACACGCGCGGCACCGAGACCTGGCTGGGCTTCGCCACGGCGAAGAGCGTGAATGACATGCTGCAGGCGATGCGCAACCTGGGCATCCCCTGGGTCAACACGATCGCCGCCGACCGCGACGGCCGCGCGCTCTACGCCGACGCGAGCGTGGTGCCCGACGTCGACCAGGCGCAGCTGGACCGCTGCGCCCCTTCCAGGCCGGCGGCGGCGCTGTTCGCGAGCGCCGGCATCGCGGTGCTCGACGGTTCGCGCAGCGACTGCAACTGGCAGCGCGACCCGCAGTCGCCGGTGCCGGGGCTGACGCCGATCGAGCGCATGCCCGTCATCCTGCGCAGCGACTGGGTGCAGAACAGCAACGACAGCTTCTTCTGGACCAACCCGGCGGTGCGGCTGGACAACATCAGCCCGATGGTGGGCGACACGGCGATCCGCCGTTCGCGCACGCGCGCCGGCCTCACCGAGATCCCCGAGCTGCTGGCGCGCGGCAAGGTCGGCCTGGCCTCGGTGCAGCAGGAACTGTTCGCCAACCGCAGCCTGATCGCCCGCGTCGTGCTGCCCGACCTGCTGGCCGCCTGCCCGCAGGCGCCCACGCCGGAGGCGCGCGACGGCTGCGCCGCGCTGCGCCAGTGGGACGGCACCACCAACCTGGACGCGAAGGCAGCGCACCTGTTCACCGAGTTCTGGCGCAGCGCGCAGGGCATCGCCGGCGTCCACAAGGTGCCGTTCGACGCCGCCCGCCGCGCCGCCACGCCGGCGGGCCTGAAGATGGACGACGCCGCCGTCGCCGCCAAGGTCTGGGACGCGCTCGCGGGCGCCGTGAAGCGCGTGCGCGAGGCCGGCTTCGCGCTCGACGCGCCGCTGTGGGCGATCCAGGTCGTGCAGAGCCCGGGCGGGCCGGTGGCCATCCACGGTGGCGACGAGCACATCGGCGTGCTCAACAAGATCAGCGCGCTCGCCACCAACGGCATCGGCGCCAACGGCCTGGTGCCGGACCACGGCACGAGCTATGTGCAGACCGTCACGTTCGACGAACGCGGCCCGGTGGCGCAGGCGCTGCTGACCTACGGCCAGTCGCCGGAGCGCGATTCGGCGAACGCGTTCGACCAGATGCGCCTCTTCTCGCGCAAGCAATGGCCCACGCTGCCCTTCCACGCCGAGGACGTGGAACGCGAGCGCGTCGGCCCGGTCCTGCAGCTGCGCAGGCCGTAACCAAAGGCAACGCCAGGCCGCCGGTTGCGGCTTGAGCGATTCCGCCGCGCCTTAGTTCTCGGAACTGACCGGGCTTGTCGGGTCTGTTGACCCGTTCGCCCGCTCAAGCCCCTTCTTCGCGCTGCCGATACCCCGACGGTGCTGGGGAAAGCCGTGGCCGTGTCTTTGTCACGGTTCGTTGCCCGACCCGGAAAAACGCCGCCACGCCAAGCCTGCCGCCCGCGAAGAAGGAAGATGTCATGACCACGATCATCAGCTCGCTGACCACCGCCCAGATCGCCGGGCTGTCGACGACGCGCATCGCCGCGTTGACGACCGAGGACTGGAATGCGTTCAGCAGCGCGCAGATGGCGGCCCTGTCGGCCACCCAGGCCCCGTACATCTCGACGGCCGGCCTGCGGGTGCTGAGTTCGCTGCAGTTCAATTCGCTGGGCACGGCACAGATGGGCGCGCTGACAGGCACCCAGAGCGCGGCACTGACCTCGGCACAGACCGAGCACATGACGACCGACGACCTGCAGGCGCTGTCGACCGGCGCCATCAAGTCGCTCACCAGCGACGCGCTCGGCGCCTGGGGGACGCAGCAGTTCGGCGCCTTGAAGACGTCTCAGGTGGCGGCCCTGACGACGGCGCAGGTGGCGACGCTCTCGACCGACGACCTGAACGCGCTCACGACCGATCACTTCGCGATCCTCTCGTCGGCGCAGGCGAAGGCGCTCACCTCGGCGCAGGTCACGGCGATGGCCACCGACGACCTGGCGGCGCTGTCCACCACCAACGTGCGGCTGCTCTCGACGGCCTCGATCGCCGGTCTGGGCACCGGCCAGTTCAACGCCCTCACCTCCGCGCAGGTGGCGGCCCTCACCAGCGTGCAGGCCGCGGCCATCACCTCGACCCAGGTCGACGCGATGTCGACCGACGACGTGCAGGCGCTGGGCGCCACCAACGTGAAGATGCTGTCGACCGCCTCGGTGGCGCTGCTCGACTCGGCCCAGTTCAACGCGCTCACGACGGCGCAGTTCGCCGCCCTCACCACCGCGCAGGCGGCCGCCTTCACGAGCGCGCAGACCGCCACCATGGCCAGCGACGACCTGCAGGCGCTCACCACCGCCGCCGTCAAGGGGCTCTCGACCGACGCGCTGGCCGGCATGACCAGCGCCCAGATCAGCAACTTCACCACCACGCAGGTGAAGGCGCTCACGGCTGGCCAGATCGCCAGCCTGGACTCGGGCGACCTGAACGCGCTGACCTCGGACCAATTCGCCGTCTTCAGCAGCGCGCAGGCCGCGGCGCTGACCTCGGCCCAGATCGACACCATGACGACCGACGACCTGGTCGCCCTGGGCTCGGCCAACGTCAAGACCTTCTCGACCGCGTCGGTCGCGCTGCTGGACAGCGCCCAGTTCAACGCGCTCACCACCTCGCAGTTCGCCGCCTTCACCACCGCGCAGGCGGCCGCCATCACGAGCGCGCAGACCGCCACGATGGCCACCGACGACCTTCAGGCGCTCGGCACCGCCAGCGTCAAGTCGCTCAGCACCGACGCGCTGGCCGGCATGACCAGCGCCCAGATCGGCAACTTCACGACCGCGCAGGTGCGCGCGCTCACCGCCGGCCAGGTGGCCAGCCTGGGCAGCGATGATCTCAATGCGCTGACCTCCGACCAGTTCGCCGCCTTCAGCACCGCGCAGGCCGCCGCGCTGACGAGCGCCCAGGTCGACACCATGACCACCGACGACCTGGTGGCGCTGGGTGCGGCCAACCTGAAGACCTTCTCGACCGCCTCGATCGCGCTGCTGGACAGCGCGCAGTTCAACGCGCTCACGACCGCGCAGTTCGCGATCCTGACCACCGCGCAGGCCGCCGCCATCACGAGCGCGCAGACCGCCACCATGGCCAGCGACGACCTGCAGGCGCTCAGCACCGCCAGCGTCAAGTCGCTCAGCACCGACGCGCTGGCCGGCATGACCAGCGCCCAGATCGGCAACTTCACCACCGCGCAGGTGCGTGCGCTCACCGCCGGCCAGATCAGCAGCCTGGGCAGCGACGACCTGAACGCGCTGACCTCCGACCAGTTCGCCGCCTTCAGCACCGCGCAGGCCGCGGCGCTGACGAGCGCCCAGGTCGACACCATGACCACCGACGACCTGGTGGCACTCGGTGCGGCCAACCTGAAGACCTTCTCCAGCGCCTCGATCGGCCTGCTCGACAGCGCCCAGTTCAACGCGCTCACGACCGCGCAGTTCGCGATCCTCACCACCGCCCAGGCCGCCGCCATCACGAGCGCGCAGACCGCAACGATGGCCACCGACGACCTGCAGGCCCTGTCCACCGCCGACGTGAAGGCGCTGACGACCGACGCCCTGCACGGCATGACGAGCACGCAGATCGCCGCGTTCACGACGACGCAGGTGAAGGCGCTCACCGCCGGCCAGGTCTCGAGCCTGGATTCGAGCGACCTGAACGCGCTCACGACCGACCAGTTCGCCGTCTTCAGCTCGGCCCAGGCGGCCGCGCTCACGAGCGCCCAGGTCGACACCATGACCACCGACGACCTGGTGGCGCTGGGCTCGGTGAACATCAAGCAGCTCTCGACGGCCGCGATCGCGCTGCTCGACTCGGCGCAGCTGAACGCGCTCACCACCGACCAGTGGGCTTCGCTCACCTCGGCGCAGGTGAAGGCGCTGACCTCGGCGCAGATCGACGCCATGGCCACCGACGACCTGCAGGCCATCAGCGCGGCCAACATCAAGGTGCTGGGCACCGACACCATCGGCGTGCTCGACTCGGCGCAGTTCAACGCGCTGACCACCGCCCAGGTGGCCGCCTTCACCACCGCCCAGGCCGCCGCGCTGACCAGCCAGCAGACGGCCAACATGCAGAGCGACGACCTGCAGGCCCTGAGCACCGCCAACGTGAAGGTGCTGACCACCGACGCGCTGGCCGGCATGACGAGCGCGCAGATCGGCAACTTCACCACCACGCAGGTGAAGGCGCTCACCACCTACCAGGTGGCCAGCCTCGACTCGAGCGACCTCAACGCGCTCACGAGCGACCACTTCGCGGTGCTCGGCAGCGCCCAGGTCGCCGCCCTCAGCTCGGCCCAGGTCGACACGATGACCACCGACGACCTGGCGGCCATCGCGGCGGCCAACGTCAAGATGCTGGCCACGGCCGCCATCGGCGTGCTCGACACCGCCCAGTTCACCGCGCTCACCACGGCCCAGTTCGCCGCCATCACCACGGCGCAGGCGGCCGCCATCACGAGCGCGCAGACCGCCGCCTTCGCGACCGACGACCTGCAGGCGCTCACCACCGCCAGCGTGCGCGCGCTCACGACCGACGCCATCGCCGGCATGGGCACCACGCAGGTGGCCGCGCTGACCAGCGCGCAGACCATCGCGCTCAGCTCGGCGCCGCAGGTGGCTTCGCTCGACTCGGCGCACGTGAACGCGCTCACGACGACCAACTTCTCGCTCCTGACCACGGCGCAGGCCGCGGCCCTGAGCTCGGCGCAGATCGACACCATGAGCACGGCCAACATCGCCGCGCTCAGCGCCGCCGCCACCAGGATGCTCGCGACCGCGGGCATCGCCATCCTGGACAGCGCGCAGTTCAACGCGATGGGCACGGCGCAGTTCGCCGCCCTGACCACGGCGCAGGCCGCCGCGATCACGAGCGCGCAGACCGCCACCATGGCCAGCGACGACCTGCAGGCGATGACGACCGCCGACGTGAAGGTGCTCACCACCGACGCGCTGCGCGGCATGACCAGCGCCCAGCTGTCGAACCTGACGACGGCGCAGGTCAAGGCGCTCACGACCTACCAGATCGCCTCGCTGTCGACCGACGACCTGAACGCGCTCACCTCCGACCACTTCGCCGTCTTCAGCACCGCCCAGGCGGCCGCGCTGACCTCGGCGCAGGTCGACGCGATGACCACCGACGACCTGGTGGCGCTGGGCGCGGCCAACGTCAAGACCTTCGGCACCGCCTCGATCGGCGTGCTCGACACGGCGCAGTTCAACGCGCTGACGACGGCCCAGTTCGCGATCCTGACCACCGCGCAGGCCGCCGCCATCACGAGCGCGCAGACCGCCACGATGGCCACCGACGACCTGCAGGCGCTCACCACCGCCAGCGTCAGGTCGCTCACCACCGACGCGCTGGCCGGCATGACGAGCGCGCAGATCAGCAGCTTCACGACCGGTCAGGTCAAGGCGCTCACCACCAACCAGGTGGCCAGCCTCGACTCCGGTGACCTGAACGCGCTCACGAGCGACGACTTCGCCGTCTTCAGCACCGCCCAGGCGGCGGCGCTGACCTCGGCGCAGATCGACACCATGACCACCGACGACCTGGCGGCCCTGGGCGCGGCGAACGTCAGGATGTTCAGCACCGCGTCCGTCGCCGTGCTCGACAGCGCCCAGTTCAACGCGCTGACGACGGCCCAGTTCGCGGCCCTGACCACGGCCCAGGCGGGCGCGATCACCAGCGCCCAGACGGCCACCATGGCCACCGACGACCTGCAGGCGCTCACCACCGCCGACGTGAAGGTGCTCAGCACCGACGCGCTGCGCGGCATGACGAGCACGCAGATCGCCGCCTTCACGACCGGCCAGGTCAAGGCGCTGACGACCACCCAGGTGGCGAGCCTGGACTCGAGCGACCTGAACGCGTTCACGACCGACCAGTTCGCGGCCTTCACCAGCGCGCAGGCGGCGGCGCTCACCAGCGCCCAGGTCGACACCATGACCACCGATGACCTGGTGGCCCTGGGTGCGGCCAACGTCAAGCAGCTGGCGACGGCGGCGATCGGCGTGCTCGACAGCGCGCAGTTCAATGCGCTGACGACCGACCAGTTCGCCATCCTGACCAGCGCGCAGGCCGCGGCCATCACCTCGGCCCAGACGGCCACGATGGCCAGCGACGACCTGCAGGCGCTCAGCACCGCCAACGTCAAGGTGCTCACCACCGACGCCCTGGCCGGCATGACGAGCGCGCAGATCGGCAACTTCACCACCGCCCAGGTGAAGGCGCTGACGGCGGCCCAGATCGCCAGCCTGGATTCGAGCGACCTCAACGCGCTCACGAGCGACGGCTTCGCCGCCATGACGAGCGCGCAGATCGCCGCCCTGAGCTCGGCCCAGGTCGACACCATGACCACCGACGACCTGGCGGCCATCGCGGCTTCCAACGTCAGGATGCTGGTCTCCTCCGCCATCGGCGTGCTCGACACGGCGCAGTTCAACGCGCTCACGACGGCGCAGTTCGCCGCCTTCACGACCGCCCAGGCGGCCGCGATCACGAGCGCGCAGACCGCCACCATGGCGAGCGACGACCTGCAGGCCCTGAGCACCGCCAACGTGAAGGTGCTGACCACCGACGCTTTGGCCGGCATGACGAGCGCGCAGATCGGCAACTTCACCACCGCCCAGGTGAAGGCGCTGACGGCGGCGCAGATCGCCAGCCTGTCCACCGACGACCTCAACGCGCTGACCTCGGACGCCTTCTCGGTGTTCAGCAGCGTGCAGGCGGCGGCGCTGACCTCGGCGCAGATCGACGCCATGACCACCGACGACCTGGCGGCGCTGGGCGCGGCGAACATCAGGATGTTCGGCACCGCTTCCGTCGCCGTGCTCGACAGCGCCCAGTTCAACGCGCTGACGACGGCCCAGTTCGCGGCCCTGACCACGGCCCAGGCGGGCGCGATCACCAGCGCCCAGACCGCCACCATGGCCAGCGACGACCTGCAGGCCCTGACCACCGCCAACGTGAAGGTGCTCGGCACCGACGCGCTGCATGGCATGACCAGCGCCCAGATGGTGGCGTTCACCACCGCGCAGGTGAAGGCGCTCACGGCCGCCCAGATCGCGAGCCTGGATTCGAGCGACCTGAACGCCTTCACGACCGACCAGTTCGCGGCCATCACCACCGCGCAGGCGGCGGCGCTCACCAGCGCCCAGGTCGACACCATGACCACCGACGACCTGGTGGCCCTGGGCGCGGCCAACGTGAAGATGCTGGCCACGGCTGCCATCGGCGTGCTGGACTCGGCCCAGTTCAACGCGATGACGACCGACCAGTTCGCCATCCTCACCAGCGCGCAGGCCGCGGCCATCACCTCGGCCCAG
The DNA here is from genome assembly GCA_964454485.1 of uncultured Rubrivivax sp. Classification (GTDB taxonomy): domain Bacteria; phylum Pseudomonadota; class Gammaproteobacteria; order Burkholderiales; family Burkholderiaceae_C; genus Rubrivivax. The sequence continues at coordinate 17,899 of CAYVXO010000004.1, read as the reverse complement.
ACGGCCACGATGGCCAGCGACGACCTGCAGGCCCTGAGCAGCGCCAACGTCAAGGTGCTGACGACCGACGCGCTGGCCGGCATGACGAGCGCCCAGATCAGCAACTTCACCACCGCCCAGGTGAAGGCGCTGACGGCCGCCCAGATCGCCAGCCTGAGCACCGACGACCTGAACGCGCTCACCTCCGAGGCCTTCTCGGTGTTCAGCAGCGTGCAGGCGGCGGCGCTGACCTCGGCCCAGGTCGACGCGATGACCACCGACGACCTGGCGGCGCTGGGCGCGGTGAACATCAAGACCTTCGGCACCGCCTCGATCGGCGTGCTCGACTCGGCGCAGTTCAACGCGCTGACGACGGCGCAGTTCGCGGCCCTGTCGGCCACCCAGGCGGCGGCCATCACCTCGGCGCAGACCGCCACCATGGCGAGCGACGACCTGCAGGCGCTGACCACGGCCGCCGTGCGTGCGCTCGGCACCGACGCGCTGGCCGGCATGACCAGCGCGCAGATGGTCGCGTTCACGACGACGCAGGTGAAGGCGCTGACGACCACGCAGGTCGCCAGCCTGGATTCGAGCGACCTGAACGCCCTCACGAGCGACCAGTTCGCCGCCTTCACCACGGCGCAGGCCGGCGCGCTGACCTCGGCGCAGGTCGACACCATGACCACCGACGACCTGGTGAGCCTGGGCGCGGCCAACGTCAAGCAGTTCTCGGCCGCCTCCATCGGGGTGCTGGACTCGGCGCAGTTCAACGCGCTCACGACCGACCAGTTCGCCATCCTCACCAGCACGCAGGTGGCGGCGATCACCTCGGCGCAGACCGCGACGATGGCGACCGACGACCTGCAGGCGATCAGCAGCGCCAACATCCGCGTGCTGACGACCGACGCGCTGGCCGGCATGGGCACGGCCCAGATCGGCGCCTTCACCACCACGCAGGTGAAGCAGCTGACCGCGGCGCAGATCGCCAGCCTGGACTCGAGCGACCTCAACGCCTTCACGAGCGACCAGTTCGGCGCCTTCACCAGCGCCCAGGTGGCCGCGCTCACCTCGGCGCAGGTCGACACCATGACCACCGAGGACCTGGTGGCCCTGGGCTCGGTGAACGTGAAGATGCTGTCGACGGCGGCCGTCGGCCTGCTGGACAGCGCGCAGTTCAACGCGCTGACCTCCGACCAGTTCAGCATGCTCACCAGCGCCCAGGCGGCGGCCATCACCAGCGCCCAGACGGCGACGATGACCACCGACGACCTGCGCGCGCTGTCCACCGCCGACGTGAAGGTGCTCAGCACCGACGCGCTGGCCGGCATGGGCACGGCGCAGATCAGCAACTTCACCACGACCCAGGTGAAGGCGCTGACGGCGGCGCAGATCGCCAGCCTGGGCAGCGACGACCTGAACGCGCTGACGACCGAGCAGTTCTCGGTGTTCAGCACCGCGCAGGCGGCGGCGCTCTCCTCGGCGCAGGTCGACAGCATGACCACCGACGACCTGGTGGCCCTGGGCGCGGCCAACATCAAGACCTTCGGCGCGGCCAGCATCGGCGTGCTCGACACAGCCCAGTTCAACGCCCTGACGACCGATCAGTTCGCGGTCCTCTCGGCGGTGCAGGCCGGTGCGATCACCTCGGCGCAGACCGCCACGATGGCCACCGACGACCTGCAGGCGCTCACGACGGCCGCGGTGCGTGCGCTCTCGAGCGACGCCATCGCCTCGATGGGCACGGCCGCGGTGGCGGCGCTCACGACCACGCAGGCGGCGGCGCTGACCACGGCCCAGGTGTCGGCGATGACCTCGGCGCAGTTCGACAAGATGACGAGCGAGGACGTCGCGGCGCTGGGCACGGCCAACATCCGCATGCTGGAGACCGATTCGATCAGCGTGCTCGACACCGCCCAGTTCACGGCGATGACGGCTGGCCAGTTCGCGGCGCTCACCACGGCGCAGGCCGAGGGCATCAACTCGGCGCAGGCGGCGGCGTGGGAGACCGACGACGTGCGGGCCTTCGGCGCCTCGGCGCTGGCGGCGCTGTCGACCAACGCCCTGGCCGGCATGGGCAGCGCGCAGTTCGGTGCGCTGACCACGGCCCAGGTGGTGGCGCTCACGACCGACCAGATCGTCTCGCTGGGCAGCGACGACTTCAACGCCCTCACGAGCACGCACTTCGCGGCGATGACGAGCGCGCAGATCGGCGTCTTCACGGCCAGCCAGGTGGACACCATGACCACCGACGACCTGGCCGCGCTGAAGGCGACGTCGATCGACTCGCTGTCGACGGCGGCGATCGCGGTGCTCGACACCGCGCAGACGGCCGCGCTGACGACGGCGCAGATCGAGCAGTTCACCACGGCGCAGATCAACACCCTCTCGTCGGCCGACTTCGCGGTCTGGAGCAGCGACCAGATCCACGCCCTCACCTCGATGCACGCCCCGGCGCTGACGACGGCGCAGATCGTGGCCTTCACGACGGCACAGATCGCCGGCCTGGAGACCTCGGTCATCGCGGCGATGACGAGCGACCAGTACGCGGCCTTCGAATCGGCGGACATCCAGGCGATGAACGACGACCAGATCGCGGCCCTGATGGCGGTGACGCCGATCGCGCTCGACCTCGACGGCAACGGCATCCAGACGCTGTCGGCGGCGCAGGGGGTCAACTTCGACCTCACCGGCACCGGCCACAGCAACCAGGTGGGCTGGGTCGGCGGCGGCGACGCGCTGCTGGCACGCGACCGCAACGGCGACGGCGTCATCAACGACGGCAGCGAGCTCTACGGCGTCGGCACGCGCCTGGCCAACGGCCAGCACGCGGGCAACGGCTACGTGGCCCTGGCGCAGGAGGACACGAACCACGACGGCAAGATCACGTCGGCGGACGCGAACTTCGGCCAGCTCAAGCTGTGGGTCGATGCCAACCACGACGGCAAGACCGACGCCGGCGAGCTGAAGGGCCTGGCCGACGCGGGCGTGGTCGAACTCGACCTCTCCTACGTCAAGGGCAACGGGTCCGACAACGGCAACCTGATCGGCCTCGTCTCGGGCTACGTGACGGCCGACGGCGCGCACCACGAGATGGCCGACGTCTGGTTCGCCCGCAACGCGCAGCAGCCGGCCCCGGCGCTGGGCGAGTTGCTGGCGGCGCCGCAGGGCGAGCTGCTGCAAGGGCCCGCGCCGGCGGTGCCGGCGGCGGCCGCGGCCCCGACGGCCTTCACCGGCACGGCGGACCTGCCGCTGCACCGCAGCCTGCTCGACGAGGAGCACAAGCAGCAGCCACTGGTCTGACCCAGGGCGCCCGCCGCTGCCCGAGCGGCGGCGGGCCAACACGAGGAGGAGGCGGAGCGCACGATGTCAGGCTTCGGCAGCAAGCTGGTCCACGCGCTGGGCGCACCGCTGAAGGCGGGGCGGCTGGCGAGCGCCTGGCGCGGGCTCGCGTTCGGCACGATCAGCGCGCAGGACGCGGTGGCCGCGCTCGCCAGCACCGACGCGGTGGCGCTCGGCCTGATGCTGCCGGGCAGCGCTGCGCTGGGCGGCCTCACGGTCACCGAGTGGAAGGGCGTGAACGTCCAGTTCGGGCTCGGCGGCCTGCACCTGGACCCGTCCAGCGTCGACCCGCCGCCCGGCGACACGACGCCGCTGCGCACGCTGGGCACCGACCCGGTCGAGCTGCTCACGACGGCGCAGATCCGCGCGCTCACCCGGCTGGACCTGGCCGAGATCGCGACCGCCGACTTCGCGCGCTTCAGCTCGGCACAGGTGCGCGCGCTCAGCACGAAGCAGATCGGCTGGCTCGACGCCGAGCACGTGGCCGCGCTCACCACCGCCGAGCTGCTGGCGCTGTCCAGCAGCCAGGTCGGGGCCTTCGGTTCGGTGCAGGCCGCCGCGCTCACCACCGACGACGTCGCCGTGCTCACCAGTGCCGACCTCGCCGCTTTGCGCACCGGCGCGGTAGCGGCCCTGACGTCGGACCAGGTGGCCGTGCTCGGCAGCGACCAGCTGCTGCTGTTCACGACCCAGCAGTGGCAGGCCCTCTCGTCGGCCGCCACGCCCGGCCTGGACAGTGCCGACGCGGCCTGGCTGGGCACGACGCAGATCGCCGCGCTGCGCTCGGCCGCGTTCGACGCGCTCGCCACCGGCACGCTGGCCGCGCTCTCCACCGACGCGGTGGCCGGCATCGGCAGCGCCGCGCTCGCCGGCCTGGACAGCGACCACTTCGGCGCCCTCACCGGCGCCCAGCTGGCGGCGCTGTCGACCGGCCAGCTGGCCGCCATCACGAGCGACGAGGCCGCCGTGCTGCCGGGTGACGAGCTGGTGCAGCTGGCGACCGCGCAGCTGCGCGCCTTGTCCACCGCCGCGATCGCTTCGCTGACCCCGGAGGCGGTCTCCAGCCTCGACCCCGCGCAGCTGCGCGCGCTGGGCACGGCCCAGGTGGCCACGCTCGCGAGTGCGGACTTCGCGCTGCTCTCGCCCGACCAGGTGGCGGCGCTGTCGAGCGTGCAGACCGCGGTGCTGCGCTCGGCGCAGATCGAGGCGATGAGCGGCGACGCCATCGCCGCCATCGGCAGCGCCGAGCTGCGCGCCATCGGCACCGCGGTGATCGCGGCGCTGGACTCGGCGCCGGTGGAGGCACTCACCGACGTGCAGCTGGCGGCGCTGACCACGGCGCAGCTGCTGGCGCTGCAGCCCGAGAGCCTGGCCGCCTTCACGCCCGATGAATTCGCCGCCCTCACCACCGGGCAGGCGGCGGTGCTGAACGCGGCACGGCTGGACGCGCTGCCGGCCGAGGACCTGGCCGCCTTCTCGCTGGCCGCGCTGCGCGCGCTCGCCACCGCCACCGTGGCCGGGCTCGACGCCGAGCACCTGGCGGCGCTGAGCGCCGAGCAGTGGTCCACGCTCACGACCGCGCAGGCGGCCGCCCTCACCTCGCTGCAGATGGCCACGCTCGGCGGCGAGGCGCTGCAGGCGCTCACCACCGCCGAGGTGCGGGCGCTCAACACCTCGGCGATGCATGCGATCCTGCCGGAACAGGTGGGCGCCTTCAGCACCGGCCAGGTGGCGGCGATGTCGAGCGCGCAGATCGGCGCGCTCGCCGCCGACACGCTGGCGGCGATGACGACCGAGCAGTTCGGTGCGCTGGGCACCGCGCAGGCCGCGGCCTTCACCACCGCGCAGATCCTCTCGCTGGCCACCGAGTACCTGGCCGCGCTCTCGACCGCGGTGGTGAGAAGCCTGGGCACGGCGGCGATCGCCGCGCTCGACGACGAGCATTTCCGCGCCCTCACGCCGACCCAGTTCGCGGCGCTCACCACCACCCAGGCGGCCGCCATCACCTCGGCGCAGACGGCGGTCTTCGAGAGCGATGACCTGGTCGCGCTCACCACCGCCGAGATCCGCGCGCTCGGCACCGCGGCCATCGCGGCGCTCGGCGACGCCTCGGTCGCCGCGCTCACGCCGGCCGAGGTGGGTGCGCTCAAGACCTCGCAGATCGCCGCGCTCGGCAACACCGTGCTGGGCGCGCTCTCGACCGCGCAGCTTGCGGCGATGACGACGCAGCAGGTCGCTTCCTTCACCTCGGCCCAGCTGGGCGCGCTGGGCTCGGACGCCCTCAACAGCCTGCCCAGCGCCGACATGAAGGTCATCGGCACCTCGGCGCTGCGCGCGCTCTCGCCCGAGACCCTGGCCGGCCTGGACAGCGCCCACCTCGACGCGATGGGCACCGCGCAGTACCGCGCGCTGGTGAGCGACCAGGTGGCGGCCATCACCTCGCTGCAGGCGGCCACGCTGGAAAGCGCCGACCTGGCCGCCATCGCGAGCGCCAACCTCGCGGTGCTGTCGAGCGACGCGCTGGTGGCGCTGGGCGCCACGCTGCTGCCGGCGCTGACGACGGCGCAGGTCATGGTGCTCACGAGCGACCAGCTCTCCGGGCTGGCCGCCGATTCGCTGGGCAGCTTCAGCACGCGCCAGATGGCCGCCTTCACGAGCGACCAGCTGGGCGCGCTGGCCGCCGAGTCGGTGCACGCGCTGGACTCGGCGCACCTGGGCGCGTTCGCCACCGGCGCCGTCGGCGGGCTCAGCACCGCCGCGTTGGAGGCGCTGGACGCCGTGCAGTGGACGTACTTCAAGCCGGCGCAGGTGCGCGGCTTCTCGACGCTGCAGATCGCCAGCCTGAGCGACACCGCGGTCGCCACGCTCACGACCGCGCAGCTGCTGGTGCTGACGACGGCGCAGGCGCAGGCGCTGGGCACCGACCAGATCATCGCGATGACGCCGGAGCAGATGCCCGGCCTCACCACCGCCGCGATCGCGGCCATGTCGAGCGAGCAGACCGCCGCCTTCGAAGGCGACGACCTGGCGGCGATGACGCCGGGGCAGATCGACGCGCTGCTGTCGACGACGCCGCTCATCCTGGACCTGGACGGCCACGGCGTGCAGACGCAGGCGGCGGCGCAAGGCGTGCTGTTCGACCTCAACGCCACCGGCCACGCGCACCAGGTGGGTTGGGCCGGCGGCGGCGACGCGCTGCTGGTGCGCGACCGCAACGGCAACGGCCGCATCGACGACGGCAGCGAGCTCTACGGCGCGGCCACCCCGCTGGCCGACGGCCACCGCGCCGGCAACGGCTTCACCGCGCTGGCCGCCGAGGACAGCAACCACGACGGCAAGGTCGATGCGGCCGACGCCCACTTCGCCGAGCTGAAGCTGTGGGTCGACGCCAACCACGACGGCCGCACCGACCCCGGCGAGCTGAAGGGCCTGGTGGAGGCCGGCGTCGCCGAACTCGACCTCGACTTCACGCGCGTGCAGCAGGCCGACCACGGCAACCTGATCGGCATGGTCTCGGCCTGGGTCGGCACCGACGGTACGCGCCACGAGATGGCCGACGTCTGGCTGGCGCAGGACCGCAGCGTGCCGCCGGTGGGCGAGCTGCTGGCCGCCGCGCCGGCCGAGCTGCCGGGGGGCGCCGGCGCCGCGCCGCCGCAGCGCATGCACGCCGCGCCGGTGCACCACGCCCACCCCTGGCCCGACGACGAGACGCACCGGCAGGCCCCGCTGGCCTGAACTGGGGCCGCAAGGCGGCGCTTTTCGGACCCTGGCGGCGGCCGGGGCGCCGGAACAATCGCCGTCGATGGCCTCTTCCGACCTCACGCCGGCGCAGCGCCTGCACGCCGCTTCCGAGCGCCTGCAGCCGCTGCTGCGCGAAGGCGGCCGCGACGCCGCCACCGAAGCCCTGGCCGACCGCGTGCGCGCCTGGTTCGCCGGCGAGCCGGTGCCGGCCGACCGCGCCTGGGCCGCGGCCGAGCAGTTGCTGGCACCGAAGCGCCGCCGGCTCGTCGTCTACACCGCGCTCATCGGTGCCAAGGAGACGCTGGCCGACCCGCTGCGCGAGCTGCCGGCCGGCGCGGGCACCGACCTCGAGCTCGACTTCGTCTGCGTCACCGACAACCCGGCGCTGAAGTCGCCCACCTGGCGGCTGCAGCTGATCGGCGACCGCCACCTGCCGCCGGAGAAACTCTCGCGGCGGCCGAAGGCGCTGCCGCACGAGTACTTCCCGGACGACGAGTACAGCCTCTACATCGACAACACGGTCAGCTTCCGCCGGCTGCCGCAGTCTTCGGACCTGGCGACCGCGCGCCCCACCCTCTTCAAGGCCTTCCGCCACGCCACGCGGCGCAACCCCGAGCAGGAAGCCGGCGCGGTGGCGATGCTGGGCTACGAGGACGTCGAGACCATCACGCGGCAGATGGACTTCATCGCCGCGCGCCGGCCGCTGGCCGAAGTCACCCCGCTCACCACCGCCACCGTGCTGCTGCGCCAGCACCACCGGCCGGAAGTGGCGCGCTTCGGCCGCCTGTGGTGGGAAAGCGTGCTCGCGTTCTCCAAGCGCGACCAGCTCTCGTTCGACTTCGCGCGCCTGGAAGCCGGCTGCGAGGTGGAGTACTTCGAAGGCTTCACGCACGACAACCCCTTCATCCGCTGGCAGGGCAGCCTGTCGCAGCACCGCGTGAAGGCCAGCTTCGACGCCCGCCGCTACGCCTGGCTGCACCGCGACGACCCGGCCGCGCGCGCCGACCCGAAGGCGCATTTCCTGGCCCACCACGACGGCGACGACACGCCCTACCAGAAGACGGCGCCGATGCTGGAGTACGTCTGCCACCTCAACGGCAGCAGCCTGGGGCGCGACGTCTCGCCGCGGCGTTCGGTGGCCGGCGCGCTGGAGCCGCTGCTCGCGCCGCACCGCCATGCGGGCCAACGCTGGCTGCTGCTGCGCGTGCAGGACAACCCGGTGCCCCACGCCTTCGCCGCCGACGAGCACGCCGCGGCCGCGAAGGCCTTGTCGATGTACATGAGCCCGGCCCAGGGCACGCTGGTGGACCTGCCGTCCGCGGACCTGCAGCCCGACGGCAAGGTCTGGGCCGGCGGCGGCCCCGTGCACGACCTGGTGCTGGTGCTCGGCGCCGCGCCGCGCCAGCTGGCGCCGCTGGTCGAACGCCTGCAGCGCCTGGTGAAGCCCGAAGGCGGCAGCCTCGTCGCGGTGCTCACCGAACCGGCCTCGCTGCGCGAGGCGGCCGAGGCCGAAGCCTGGCTGGCGCGCCGCTTCGAGGCCGCCACCACCAGCAGCCTGCAGGCGTCGAGCCACGACGACCGGCGCGAGCCGCTGCCCAACACGGTGCTGGGCCTCGTCTGGCAGCGCGCGGCGGCGCTCGCCGAGGCCGCCTGAACGCGCCGAGAGGGCCGGCTTTTCGCCCGCTTCTCGCGCCTTCGCCCGCGGCCTGGGCCGCATAACCTGCGACAGCGACCAACACCGAACAGGCAGGACGACCCATGCGCGTGAACATCCTCAGCTACGAGCCGGCGGGCGGCTGGATCCTGTACGACTACGCCGTCAAGCTGGCCGAGGCGATGAAGCCGCACGTGGCCCAGGTGGCCGTCACCCATGGCCAGGCGCCGGGCTTCGACGTCACCTTCCACGTCAACTACTTCGGACTGCGCCAGCTGCAGGCGCCCGGGCTGCACTGCACGATGGTCACCCACATCGACACCGCCGAGAAGTTCAACCTCGTGCGCTCGCAGGCTGCCGCCGGCGTGCTGGGCTTCTGCATGAGCGAGGAGACGGCGCGCCGCCTGAACACGCTCTCGGGCTTCACCAAGTTCTTCAACTTCGCGCCGCCGGCCATGCTGGCGGCCGAGCGCAAGCGGCTCACGGTCATGATCTCCGGCCGCCTGTACGACGACGGCCGCAAGAACGAAGGCTGGGCGATCGACTTCTTCCGCGCCTTCCGCCCGCAGGACCTGGTGATCAAGGTCATGGGCGCCGGCTGGGAGACGCGCCTGGCCGAGCTGCAGCGCGCCGGCTACACGGTGGAGCACGTGGCCGCCTTCGACCGCGCGCTCTACGTCGACTGGCTCAAGGGCGCCGACCACCTGCTCATCACCGGCAACGACGAAGGCGCGCTCTCCACGCTGGACGCCCTGCTCTACGGCGTGGTGCCCATCGTCACCGCCCAGGGCTACCACCTGGAGCAGGAAGGCGAGATCCTGCTCTACGCCACCTACGAGCAGCTGATGGCGCTGGCCGCGAAGCTGCAGCGCAGGCTGGACGACGAGAACGCGGTGCGCGAGCGCATGACCGACTGGGACCGCTTCGCGCGCAAGCACGCCGACCACTGGCTGGCCCAGCTCTCGGCGCTCAAGGCCGCCGCCTGAAGGAACCCCGACCATGAAGCGCGACTTCGAGGTGCCGGCGCTGCCGCTGGTGGAGACCATCACCCACGCCGACCAGACGGTGGCCGTGATCGTGCGGCGCGACTTCCGCAAGGACGGCATCGAGTTCTTCACGCCCGGCACGTTCTCGCAGCAGATCGGCTACATGAACCGGCCCGCCGGCTACGTGATCGCGCCCCACGTGCACCTGCCGGTGCCGCGCGAGGTGCAGTACACGAACGAGGTGCTGTTCGTCCGCCGCGGCCGCGTGCGGGTGGACTTCTACACCGGCGGCCAGGACTACCTGGAAAGCACCATCCTGGAAGCCGGCGACGTGATCCTGCTCGCCCAGGGCGGCCACGGCTTCGAGATGCTTCAGGAGAGCGAGATCGTCGAGGTCAAGCAGGGCCCCTACGCCGGCGAGAACGACAAGCGCCGCTTCGCGCCGGTGGACCGCACGAAGGTGCAGCTGCGCCACAGCGCGCTGGCAGTCGACCGCGTCGACCTCGAGATCGGAGGCTGAGCCCGCCATGATTCCCGTCAACACCCCGCTGCTCGACGGCAACGAGCGCAAGTACCTGCTGGAAGCGTTGGACACCGGCTGGATCAGCAGCGAAGGCCCCTTCATCCGCCAGTTCGAGGAACGCTTCGCGGCGCGCGTCGGGCGCGAGTTCGCCATCGCCGTGAGCAACGGCTCGGTGGCGCTGGACGCCGCTGTCGTCGCGCTCGGCCTGGGCGCCGGCGACGAGGTGATCCTGCCGTCGTTCACCATCATCAGCTGCGCCGCCGCCATCGTGCGCGCGGGCGCGGTGCCGGTGGTGGTGGACGCCGACCCCGCCACCTTCAACATGGACATCGCCCAGCTCGAGCGCCGCATCACGCCGCGCACGAAGGCGATCATGGTGGTCCACATCTACGGTCTGCCGGTCGACATGGACCCGGTGCTGGCGCTGGCCGCGAAGCACGGCCTGAAGATCATCGAGGACGCGGCCGAGATGCACGGCCAGACCTACAAGGGCCGCCCTTGCGGCAGCTTCGGCGACATCAGCACCTTCAGCTTCTACCCCAACAAGCACGTCACCACCGGCGAAGGCGGCATGATCGTCTGCAACGATCCCGCGCTCGCCGAACGCTGCCGCTCGCTGCGCAACCTGTGCTTCAAGCCCGAGCAGCGCTTCGTGCACGACGAGCTGGGCTGGAACCTGCGCATGACCAACCTGCAGGCCGCGCTGGGCCTGGCGCAGCTGGAGCGGCTGGACGAGTTCGTGGCCCGCAAGCGCCGCATGGGCGCGCGCTACACCGAGCTGCTGCAGGGCACGCCGGGCATCCAGCTGCCGCAGGCGAAGGCGCCCTGGGCCGACAACATCTACTGGGTCTACCCGCTGGTGCTGGACGACACCCTGCCGGTCGACGCCAAGGGCGTGATGAAGCGGCTAGCCGAGCGCGGCGTCGGCACCCGCCCCTTCTTCTGGCCGATGCACGAGCAGCCGGTGCTGCGCCGCATGGGCCTGTTCGCCGGCGAATCGCACCCGGTCTCGGAACGCATCGCGCGCCGCGGCTTCTACGTGCCCAGCGGGCTGGCCCTCACCGCGTCCGAGATCGAGACCTGCGCCGCCACGGTGAAGCAGGTGCTGAAGGAACTCCAGGCATGAACGCAGACCTGTTCGCCCCCGACACCCTGCTCGTCTTCTGCGACGGCGGCTTCGCCAACCGGGTGAACTGCCTCGTCTCCGGCCTGGCGCTGGGGCGCCGGCTGGGGCTGCCGGTGCGCGTGCTGTGGCCGCGCAACAACCGCTGCGGCGCCGCCTTCGGCGAGCTGTTCGACATGGACCTGCCGGTCGACGAGGTGCGCCTGCAGGACCTGGTGCCGCACCAGAAGAAGCTGCAGCTGTGGCTGCACGAGAACGACGTCGGCTTCACCGAGTCGGTCGCCTCGCTGCGCCAGCACCCGGGCCTGGCCACCGTGAAGGCCATGCTGCAGGGCGACCGGCGCGCGGTGCTGTTCTGCGAGAACGCCGTCCTGCCCTGGCTGGACGCGGTCGACGTCGACGCGGCGCTGCTCTCGCTGCACTTCCAGGCCGACATCGTGGGCTCGGCGCGCCAGGTGATCGCGCGCCACGGCGCCGGCGGCTACGTGGGCATCCACCTGCGCGCCACCGACTTCACGCAGCCGCCGCCGGTGGAGGCGATGCTGGGCGTGGTGCAGGCGCAGTCGGGCACGCGCTTCTTCGTCTGCTCCGACGACGCCGCCATCGAGGACCGCTTCGCGCGCCACGCCAACGTGTTCGTGCACGCCAAGTCGGCCTACGTGGAAAAGCGCGCCGCAGGCCCGTGGCGCGGCGCCACGACGGACAGCGACGGCCTGCCCTACACGGGCAACATCGAACGCACCGGCGCCAGCGTGGTGCAGGCGGTGGTGGACCTGCTGCTGCTGGCGGGGTCGCGCCCGCTGAAGACCTCCACCTCCTCGTTCCTCGCTCTGGCCGAGCGCCTGCGCGAAAGCGGCTGGGCGGCGCGCCACCTGGGCACGCCGGCGGTCGCGAAGCCGGCGCCGCCGCCCGAGCCTTTCACCACGCAGGCCGAGATCGTCGAGTTCCTGAACCTGCTGCGCCCGTACCACATGGCCAGCGACCACAAGGTGCGCATCGGCGGCGACGCCGACGGCGGCTACGTGATGCCCTCGATGGCGCTCAAGTCGACCGCCGTGGTCTCCATCGGCATCGGCGACCAGGTCAGCTTCGACGCCGAGCTCGCCGACCGCGGCGCCGTCGTGCTTCAGTACGACCACACGATTCCCGGCGCGCCGATGGCGCACCGCAACTTCCGCTACCACAAGCTGGGCTGGGGCGCGAAGGACGAAGGCGAGCTGCGCTGCCTGGCCAGCATGATGAGCGGCATCGACTGGGACGAGGCCCGCTACCCGATCCTGAAGTTCGACACCGAAGGTGCGGAGTGGAGCTGCCTGGCCGCCGCCACCAGCGCCGACCTGCAGCGCTTCGCCGTCATCGCCGGCGAATTCCACGGCTTCCACAACCTGGTGAACCGGGGCGTGCACGACGCCATGAAGGCGGTGTTCGAGAAGATCCGCCGCACCCACCTGCCGGTGCACCTGCACGCCAACAACGCCACCGGCATCCGGCTGGTGCTGGGCGTGCCGGTGCCGCCGCTGCTGGAGATCACCTTCGTGCGCAAGGACCTGGCGGTGTTCGCCGGTCACTCGACCGAGCCGATCCCGGGCCCGCTGGACCGGCCGAACATGGCCGACCGGCCCGACATCTGCCTGCGGCCGTTCTGAGGCAATCGCCGCCCGGCCCGCGCGTCAGTTGCGGGCCTGCGCGTCGTGCTTCTCGTGGCGGATGCGCCGGCTCTGCCGGTTCTCCGACTTCTGGATCGCGGCCTGCTCGCCGGCACCGACATGGCCGTCGCGGCCGGCGGCGGCTTCCTTGCGGTCCACGCGGGCCTGGCCCTGTTCGAGCTTGCCGACCTCGCGGTTGGTGAGCGCGCCGCCCTGCACGCCGGCTTCGACGCGCTTTTCCTGGTTCACGTTGCGCTGCACGTCGGCCTGCATGCGTTCCGACGAGGCCGATTGCGGGTTGCCGGTGATGCCGTTGTGCCTGGCGGCGTTGATGTCGCGGCTGGTCTTGTCCTGCGCGGCGCGCAGGCGGCGCTGCTCGGCCGGCGTCATCTTGCCGTCCTTCAGGGCCTGGCTCTGCAGGCGGTCGACGCGCGATTCCTCCTTCTCGAGCTTGGCCGCTTCGCCGGTGGACAGCTGGCCGCTCTTGAGGCCGTCCTCGATGCGCTGCTGCTGGTTGACGTCGCGCTGCACGGTGCCGGCGGTGGTCTGCGCGAAGGCGGCGCCGGCGGCCAGCAGCAGGGTGGCGGCGGCCAGGATGGGCTTGTTCATGAAAGTTCTCCTTGGGGTTGGGGCGGGGCCGTACGGCCGGCCCTCCTGCAGGAAAACGCCGCCCATTCGAACGAGTTGACCCTTGGCGCGTAAAGCCCGGTGACAGGAACGTCAAGATTTCAGAGCGGCGCCACCGACCCTTCGTCGCAGGCGCCCACGAAGCGCTGCCACTGCGCCTCGGTGCGCTCGACCAGCGCGCGCGCCGCTTCCACCAGTCCGGCACGCCACTTGCCGCGGCGGCCGAAGTCGACCAATTCGTCGGCGCTCGCCGAGCCCTGCCGCCCCGCGCTGCGCAGTTGCGCCCAGGCGGCGCAGCGCGAAAGCGTGCGCACGAAGTCCGGCAGGTCGCCGGCGGCCAGCCGGTCCAGCGCCACCCGGTCCTCGCTCGGCTGCAGGCCGCGCATCACGAACGGCTTGCCGTCCATCCGCACGGTCTGCAGGAAGGCGACCGGAATCGCCTGCATGCGCTGCTGGAGCGCGACCACGCGGGCCGCCTCGTCGGTCCACGAAGGCTGGCGGCAGGGCGAGCGCCGGCGCAGCACCGAGGCGTGTGCCGCCTTCAGGTCGATCAGGTAGTTGCCGTCGGGCGAGCCCTTGCCTTCGACCAGCACCACGTAGCGCTCGACGCCCAGGCTGGCGGTGCCGGCCACGCGGCGTGCGACGTCGAGCGCGCGGAAGAAGTCGGGCCGCTCGCTCGCCTTCGCGAAGCGCTCGAAGAAGTGCAGCACGCGCTCGCGGTCGGCGCGGCTGGCCCGCAGCGCATGGCGGCCGTCGGTCTGCAGCTTGCGCCGGCGCCCTTTCGCGCCCAGCGTGGTGCGCCGGTCCAGGTGGTCGACGCGCGTGCGGTGGCGCAGGCTTTCCAGCAGCGCCGCCACCGGGCCGGTGGCCGTGTCGCGTTCGACCCAGCGCGCGTGGCCATCTTCGAGCGCCGCCGCCCAGGTGTCGACCACCAGCCGCGCCAGCGCCTGCGCGTGCTGGCTGTCCAGCCCCAGCGTGCGGCGCGCCACCAGCACGCTGGCGGCCAGCCGCAGCGGGTCCCAGGTGGCGGGGGCGAGCAGCGCCTCGTCGAAGTCGTTGATGTCGAAGTAGACGAGCCGGTTGTCGCCCTTGTAGCTGCCGAAGTTCTCCAGGTGCAGGTCGCCGCAGCACCAGGCCGCGGGCGCGCGCCGCAGCGCCGCGGCGTCGGGCAGGTCGGCGTAGAACAGGTGGGCGGTGGCGCGCAGGAAGGCGAACGGGTCCGCACGCATGCGGCGGTACTTGAGCGCCAGCCGCTCGGGGTTGCGGCCGGCGTCGGCTTCGAGGATGCGGCGCACGGGGTCGGCCATGCGCCCATTCTCGCCCCGCGGCGACGCAACTTCAGAACAGCGCCGCCACCGCCGTGCCCACCGGGCTGCCCAGGCCGGTGCAGGCGTCCCAGCCCTTGCCGGCGGCGAAGCTGCCGTTGTTGCCCTGCGTCACCTCGTGCAGCGCGGCGGCGTGCGCGTACAGCTTCGCGTGCGGCAGGCCCACGCGCGTGCCCTTGGCGGCGTTGATGCGCGCCACCAGCCCGGCCCACAGCGGCGCCACCGCGCTGGTGCCGCCGATCACCGTGTCCTGCCCGTCCACGCGCACCTGGTAGCCGGTGACGGGGTCGGCGTCGCCGGCCACGTCGGGCACGCCGCGGTGCTTGAGCGCCACCGCGCTGCCGTGGGTGCGCGGCGCCTTCAGCCCCTTCTGCCAGGCCGGCACCGCGAACGTGCCGCTGATGCCGCCGCCGCCGGCGCCGCCCTGCGCGCCGTCGTTCCACACCGTCTCGGCGGCGATCTGGCCGCCCGCGGCCTGCACCCGCGTGCCGCCGCAGGCCAGCACGTGCGGGCTGGAGGCGGGGAAGTCGACGTGGTCGCGGCCGTCGCCGACACCGTCGTCGCTGCCGTTGTCGCCCGAGGCCGCGCACACCGTGACGCCCAGCGCGGCGGCGGCCTGGAAGGCCTGGTCGTAGGCCGTCATCGACTGCGCGGTCCAGCTCGATTCAGGGCCGCCCCAGCTGATCGAGACCACCGATGGGTTGTTGACCTTGTCGTGCACGGCGGTCGTGATGGCGTCCAGGAAGCCGGCGTCGGTGTTGGGCGCGAAGTAGACGACGATCTTCGCGCCCGGCGCCACCGCGCCCACGACCTCGATGTCGAGCATCACCTCGCCGTCGGGGCCGTCGGCGTTGCCGGTGGCGTGGTTGCGGCCATGGTCCACCGAGACCGCGCTCACCGCCGGCGCCTTCAGCCCCAGCTTCGTGAAGTAGGCCCGCAGGTCGGTGCTGCGGTAGCCGCCGCCGAGTTCGACGATGGCCACGCATTGGCCGTGGCCGTCGCCGGGCGGGAAGCGGTAGATCGACGCCAGCTGGGTCGGCGTGAACGAGGTGTTGGCCGCGCGTTCGCCGGCGGCGTGGACGCGGAAGTGCGGCCGCGCCACCGGGCGGTCGTCCAGCCCCAGAACGGCCTCGACCGCGCCCTGCAGTTCGGCCGGCAGGTGCACCGGGCCCACGCGGCCGCGGTAGCTGCCGTGTTCGTGCTCGAAGCGCTGCAGGTCGACACCGAAGGCGGCGTTGAACTGCGCCACGGTGCCGGTCAACACCACGGTGCGACGCGCCAGGTGCTGGTGCGCCACCGCCAGGCCATGGCCTTCGGCGAAGCGGCGCACCGCGTCGGCGTCGGCCGGGTCGGCGCCGTGGCGGCGCTCGAATTCCTCGTGACTGAGCGGCGGCGCGTCGGCGTCGCCGGCGTGCAGCTTCGCCACCCGGGCGTGCAGCGCGTCGGCGTCGCGCCGGCGCAGCAGCACGGTCACTTCCAGCCGTTCATGGGGGTCGGCCTTGCCGACCGCACGGGCACCGGGCAGCGCTTGTCGGTCGCTGCCGGAAAGGGCGAAGCGGGCCATCGCGAACCTCCTGCATCAGGAGTGGAGAAGGCGACGGTTATGCGCCCACCCCGGTCCGCGCGGGATCCCGACCTTGAAGAACTACAGGGTGCCGACAGCCTTCAGCGCAGCCACTCGGTGACGCCGCGCCCCAGGCTCAGCAGCACCGCGTTGAGCTGCTCGCCGTCGTGGATGGCGTTGACGTAGCTGATGCGCAGGTTGTAGTGCTCGCTCTCGGCGGACATCACGTCGAACAGCGAGCGCCGGCCCAGCTGCTGCCACTGCTGCAGCGTGTAGTTGCGCACCAGCTCGCTGTCCTTCAGCGTGGCGGCGACGCGGCGCGCGCGGTCGAAGGCCGAGAGCGTCTGCTCGTGCACTTCGGCGACGCGGAAGCGGCGCGCCTCCAGCGCGTCGGCGCGCTGCAGCGCCGCGGCCTGCGCGCGCTTGCGCGCCGAATCGCTGCTCGCCGCGACGCCCGGCGCCAGCAGCGGCACGTTGAGCGACAGGCCGATGCCCACGCTGGTGCTCTTGGACGACGAGCTCGCGGTCACGTTGCCGCCGGTGGCGGTGCTCTTGGCGCCGGTGATGGACCACGACAGCTGCGGCTTGTTGGCCGCCGCCGCCGCGGCCGCGTAGCGCTCGGCCGCGGTGGCCTGGGCGCCGAGCTGGGCGATCTCGAACGAGTTCTCGGCGTCGGCCTGCACCTGCGGCAGGTCGGGCACCTGCAGCAGCACGCTGGCCAGGCCCTGGGTACCGTGCAGCGCGTCGCCGACGAAACGCGACAGCCGCACCTCGGTCTGGCGCAGCTGGCTCTGCGCCTGCGTCATCTGCAGTTCGGCCTGCTGGAGCGACTTCCTGGCCTGCACCAGCTCGCTGGCGCGGCCGCGGTCGCTCTTGACGATGAGTTCCAGCGCGTCGGCCAGGCAGCCCATCTTGCGCGCGTACTGCGCCCACACCTGCACCTGCATGCGCCAGCGGCTGCGCTCGAGCGCCAGCGCCACGGTGTTGACCGCCACCTGCTCCTGCTGGTTCAGCTGCCCCAGGCGGGCCGATTCGGCGAGCGCGGTGCGCCAGTCGACCATGGCGTCGCTGCGGCCGCCGTCGTAGAGCAGCTGGCTGGCGGTGAGCGAGCCGCGCGCCTGCATCGCGGCCTTCTCGGTGTAGCCCGCGGTGTTGGTGGCGGCCGGCCCGGCCGAGAGCCCGAGCGAGGCCTGCAGGCTCTTGGCCGCACGCGCCTCGTCGATGTCGGACTGCGCCGCCTCGGTGAGCAGCTGCGCCGCGCCCAGCGCCTGGCTGCGCCGCAGCGCGTCGCCCACCAGGTCGCCCAGCACCTGGCGCGCGGGCGCGTTCTGCGCCAGCGGCGCGTCGTCCTTGGCGGCCTTGTCGAAGTTCTCCTCGTCGATGCAGCGCGTG
>CAYVXO010000003.1:0-67716 GCA_964454485.1 uncultured Rubrivivax sp. | reverse complement strand
GTTCGCCTGGATCAACCCCGAGCCGCAGGGCGTGTGGCAGTACCGCCAGAGCATCTCGATCGTCCAGCAGCTGATGAACCAGCGCATGTTCCCGCTCACGCTGGCCGGGCTGGAAGGGGCGATGCGCCTGCTCAGCAAATGACCTGGCGCGCCGCCGCGGCCCTGGCGGCGCTGGTGGTGCTGGCCGGCTGCGCCACGACGGGCGCCCCCGCGAACCCCGAGGCCGCCGAAGCGCCCGGCGCGGCGCCGGCCTCCACCTCGCTCGAGGTCGAAGGCCCGAAGGACCTGGTCGCGCTGCTGGAAAAGTACCTGGACCTGGCGCGCGTGGGCCGCATGGCGCGCGGCGACGCCATCGACGACAGCGAATGGAGCCGCCTGATCGAGGTGGCCCCCGCGCAGGTGCGCGACCTGCTGCAGACCGAGGGCTACTTCGACCCCAAGGTCGCCATCACGCGCATCGGTGCCCCGGGCGAGCGCCGCGTGCGGCTGGTGCTGGACCCCGGCCCGCGCACGGTGGTGGCGCGCGTGACGCTCGAATTCGAAGGCGAACTGCAGGCGCTGGCCGACGGCGGCGACGAGACCGCCCGCAACACGCTGGCCGACCTGCGCCGCGCCTGGCCGCTGGTGCCCGGCAAGCCCTTCCGCAACGCGCAGTGGAACGACGCCAAGGCGGCACTCGTCGGCCGGCTGCGCTCCGCCGGCTACGCCACCGCGCAATGGAGCGGCACCGGCGCCGAGGTCGACGCCGCGAAGCACGAGGTGCGGCTCTTCCTTGTCGCCGACAGCGGCCCGCTGTTCCGCTTCGGGGAACTGAAGATCGAAGGCCTGGCAACGCACGAAGAGGAGACGGTGCGCAACCTGGCCCACATCGACCCCGGCACGCCGGTGACCGAGACGCTGCTGCTGGACTACCAGGAACGGCTGCAGAAGTCGGGCCTGTTCGACAACGCCACCGTCACGCTCGACCCCGACCCCGAGCGCGCCGCCGCCGCGATGGTCGACGTGCACCTGCACGAAGCGCCGCTGCAGGTGTGGACCTTCGGCGTGGGCGTGAGCGCGAACACCGGCCCGCGCGCCTCGGTCGAGCATGTCTACCGGCGCGTCTTCGGCCAGCCGCTCACGGCGCACAACAAGGTGGTCTGGGGCGGCCTGGAGCAGAGCTGGACCGGCGAGATCTCCACCCAAGCCGACGAGAACCTGTACCGCACGCTGCTGGGCGGCACGGTGGACCGGCTGGAGTCCGATTCCGACGTCGTGCTCTCGCAGCAGCTGCGCCTGGGCCGCACGCAGGACCTGCAGAAGATCGAGCGCCTGTACTTCCTGCAGGCCGAGCGTTCGGCGCGCACCACCAAGGGCGACAACCCCACGCAGACGAGCACGATCGCCTATTCGCTCAACTACCATGGCGTGTACCGCCAGCTCGACAGCGTGGTGCTGCCGACCGACGGCTTCACCTTCTCCGGCCAGAGCGGCGCCGGCTTCGCGCGCAGCACCGACGGCGAACGCGGCCCCTACGCGCGGCTGTACGCGCGCCTCACCGGCTACAAGCCGATCGGCGACAACTGGTACGGCCAGGCGCGCATCGAGCTCGGCCAGGTCATCAAGCGCGAGGCGCTCACGGTGCCCGACTCGCAGCTCTTCCGCGCCGGCGGCGACGACTCGGTGCGCGGCTACAGCTACCGCAGCCTGGGCCCGCTGGTCGACGGCGTGGTGAGCGGCGGCACCCACCTCATGACCACCAGCCTCGAGCTGGCGCGCCCGCTGGCCGCTTCGCTGCCTTCGCTGTGGGGCGCGGTCTTCGTCGACGCCGGCCGCGCCGCCAACGACTGGCCCGACGTCGGCCACCCGGCCCTGGGCCTCGGCGTGGGCCTGCGCTGGCGCAGCCCGGTGGGCCCCTTGCGGCTGGACTGGGCCTGGGGCCGCGAGGTGCACCGCGCCCGTCTCCACTTCAGCGTGGGCATCGCGTTCTGATGGCCCTCCCCCGTAGCGCCTTCGGCGCTCCCCCCCAGGGGGGCGACGCCCGTGGACCGGCAGAGCCGGATCCACGGCGTCCGCTCGATTGCGCCGTGGCTCAGCAAGGTGCCGATCGCTGCGGCAACATCGCCGGCCCATGACCGACCGCGCCAATCCCATCGCCACCACGCTGCGGCTGTTCAAGCCGCTGCTGGCGGTGGCGCTGCTCATCGCGCTCGTGGCCGCGCTGGGCGGCGCCGCGCTGCGCTGGCTGCTGTTCAAGGAAGGTGGTGCGCGCTGGCTGCTGTCGCACGTCTCGGCGGTGCAGGCCGAAGGCTGGCACGGCGCGCTGCTCGGCGACCGGTTGGGCGCGGCGCGGCTGCGCGTCAGCTGGGCCGGCGGCAAACAGTCGGTCACGCTGACCGGCTTCGAGGCCGAAGGGCTGGTCTGGTCGTGGCGGCCGAGCGCGGGCGCGTGGGTCGGCCTGGACGCGGCGAAGCTCAGCGCCCGCAGCGTCGTCGTCGACACCGGGCCGCCTTCGGGCAAGCCGCTCGCGGCCCCCGCCTCGCTGGCCACGCCGTTGCGCTTGCGCGCGGCCGCGGTGGCGGTGGACACGCTGCAGGTCGGCAGCTTCGAGCTGCAGCGCATCACGGGCCGCGTGGCGCTGGGGGACGGCGCCGAACACCGCGCCGACGGCGTGCGCGCCGAATGGGGCCGGCTGGTGATGGAGGGCGCGGCGCGCATCGGCACGGCGGCGCCCTTCACGGTCGGCGGCGAGTTCACGGCACGCCCCACCGGCGACGAGTTCGACGCCCGCCTGCGCGCTGCCGGCCCGCTGGATCGCATCGTGCTGGACGCCACGCTGGCCGGCCGCGCGAAGCCGCCGCACCCGGCACCGGCGGCCGACGTGCACGCCGTCGTCGCGCCCTTCGCCGGCTGGCCGCTGGGCGAACTCTCGGCACGCACGCAGGCGCTGGACCTCTCTGCGCTGGCCGGCGCGCTGCCCGAGACGCGGCTGTCGGGCCAGGTGCAGGTGCAGGTGCAGAGCAGCGCCGCCGACGCGCCGGTTTCGGCCCGGCTGGTGCTGGAGAACGCGCTGCAGGGCCGCTGGAACGAACACCGTCTGCCGCTGCAGCGCGCGCAGGCGGTGCTGGCCGGGCGTGCCGGCGAACGCGACCGCCTCGAGCTGCGCGAGTTCGACGTCCAGCTCGCATCCGCCGGCCAACCCGCGGGCCACGTGCGCGGCCACGGCGAGTGGCGCGCCAACCAGCTGGTGCTGGAGACCACGCTGGCCGACCTGCGCCCGCAGCGGCTGGACGGCCGCGCACCGGCGATGACGCTGGCCGGCCCCTTCGCGCTCACCTTGCAGGGCTTGCCCTCGCCCGCGCCCGGCGCGGCAGCGCCGCCGCCCTGGTCGGCCACCGTCAAGGCCGCGCTCGAAGGGCGGCTGGACGCCAACCCGCGCGCCGTGCAGCTGACGCTGGAAGCGAGTGGCAACGCCGAAGGCGCCGAACTGCGCCAGCTGCGCCTGCAGTCGGGCGCGGCGGTGGCGCAGCTCAGCGCCCGCGCCGCGCGCGCCAACGGTGGCGCCTGGCAGCTCGCCAGCGCCGGCACGCTGGCCGAGTTCGACCCCGTGCCCTGGTGGCCCGGCGAAGCCGGCTCGCCCTGGCGCCAGGGCCCGCACCGCCTGAACGCCAGCTGGCAGCTGGACCTGCGCCTGCCTGCCGGCGCCGACCGTCTGGCACCGCTGGCACTGGCGCCGCGCCTGGCCGGCAGCGGCACGCTGCGCCTGCAGGACTCGGTGCTCGCCGGCGTGCCGCTGGCGCTGGACCTGAAGCTGGACAACGCGACCGCCGAAGCCGCGCCCGGCCACCTGCACGGCGAGCTGCGGCTGGCCGGCAACCGGGTGCTGGTCGAAGCGCGTGGCAACCCGGCCGGCAGCGGCGCCGACGACCTGCTGCACCTGGACGCCAACGCGCCCGACCTGCCCGCGCTGGGCCCGCTGCTGCGCCTGCGGCCCGAGCTGGCGGCCTGGGCCCCGAAGAGCGGCACCGCCAGCGCGAAGCTGGACGCGCGCGGCCGCTGGCCGCGTCTGGCCACCGAAGGCAGCGTCGACCTGCACCAGCTGGAGACGCCCGACCTGGGCCTCGCCGCCGCGCAGGCGAAGTGGAAGCTGCAGATGGACGAGGAAGGCGGTCAGCCGCTGTCCATGACCGCCGAAGTGAGCGGCATGCGCCTGGGCCGCCAGCGCGTCGAGCGCCTGAAGGCCGAGGTGCAGGGCACGCCGCGCGAACACCAGCTTCGGCTGGCCGCAGCGCTGCCCGTCAAGCCGCCGGCGGCCACCGAACAGCTGCTGGGCGTGCCACTGCTCTTCGGCACCCGCGGCGAACTGCAGGGCGCCGGCCAGTGGCTGCCCGAAGCCGGCGGCGGCGGCACCTGGCGCGGCCGCGTCGCGCACCTGGCCGTGGGGCCCTGGGACGGCAAGTCGCTCGAAGGCAGCGCCGCCTGGGCCGAAGCGCGCGACCTCTCGGCCGAGGCCAGTTTCGACGGCCACGGCGACCTCGTGCGCCTGCAGGCCGCGCCCGGCCGCGTGAAGCTGGCCGACGCCACCGCGCTGCGCTGGGACGAGGTGGTGGTCGACCTGCACGGCGACAAGCCCGCGCTCGCGCTGAAGGCCGAGATCGAGGCCTTCGCGCTGGCGCCGCTGCTGGCGCGCGCGCAGCCCTCGGTCGGCTGGAAGGGCGACCTGCGGCTGGCCGCGACGCTGGACATCCGCGCCGCCGAACGCTTCGACGCCGACGTCGTGTTCGAACGGCGCGACGGCGACCTGACCGTGAGCGACGAGAACGGCACCCAGTCGCTGGGCCTCACCGACATGCGGCTGGCGCTCGCCGCGCACGACGGCAACTGGATCTTCACGCAGGCCTTCGCCGGCAGGACGCTGGGCGAAGCTGCGGGCGCGGTGCGCGTGCGCACCACCGCCGACCGCCGCTGGCCCGACGCGCAGGCGCCGATGGACGGCGTGATCGACGCCCGCGTCGCCAACCTGGGCGTCTGGGGTTCGTGGGTGCCGCCGGGCTGGCGCCTGTCGGGCGAGCTGCGCACCAGCGCCACCGTGGGCGGGCGCTTCGGCGCACCCGAATACACCGGCCGCATGAGCGGCCACGACATCGGCGTGCGCAACCTGCTCCAGGGCGTGAACGTGAGCCAGGGGCAGCTGGACATCCGGCTCGAAGGCGCGCAGGCGCGCATCGAGCAGTTCACGCTGAAGGGCGGCGACGGCACGCTGCAGCTGAGCGGCGGCGCCGAGCTCGGCGAGTCGCCGCAGGCCAGGCTGCGCATCGAGGCCGAGCGCTTCCGGCTCCTGGGCCGCATCGACCGCCAGGTGGTCACCAGCGGCCAGGCCGACCTGCTGCTGGGCACCGACCGCCTGAAGCTGGACGGCGCCTTCAAGGTCGACGAGGCGCTGTTCGACCTGAGCCGGCGCGACGCCCCGGCGCTGGACGACGACGTGACCGTGCTGCGCCCGGGCGACGCCGAGAAGGCGGCCGAGACCTCGCCCGTGCCGCGCACGCGGCGCGACGTGGCGGTGGCGCTGGACGTGGACCTGGGCCCCGACCTTCACGTGCGCGGCCGCGGCCTGGACGCGCGGCTGCGCGGCAAGCTGCGCATCACCACGCCGGGCGGCAAGCTGGCCATCAACGGCACCGTGAGCACCGCCGAAGGCGGCACCTACGCGGCCTACGGCCAGAAGCTGGACATCGAACGCGGGATCGTCGCCTTCAGCGGCGCGGCCGACAACCCGCGGCTGGACATCCTGGCGCTGCGCCCGAACACCGACATGCGCGTGGGCGTGCAGATCACCGGCAACCTGCTCACGCCGCGTGCGCGCCTGTACAGCGAGATCGACATGTCCGACACCGACAAGCTCAGCTGGCTGGTGCTCGGCCGCGCCCCCGACGGCCTGGGCCGCACCGACGCGCTGCTGCTGCAGCGCGCCGCGGTGGCGCTGCTCGCGGGCGAGGAGGAAGCGCCGACCGACGCCGTGATCCACGCGCTCGGCCTGGACGAGATCTCGATCGGCCAGCGCGACACCGCCACCGCCAGCGGCGACACGCGCGAGACCGTGGTCAGCTTCGGCAAGCAGCTGAGCCGCCGCTGGTACCTGGGCTACGAGCGCGGCGTCAACGCCACCACCGGCACCTGGCAGCTGATCTACCGCATCGCCCAGCGCTTCACGCTGCGTGCGCAGAGCGGCAGCGAGAACTCGCTGGACGTGCTGTGGACCTGGAAGTTCGACGAGGTGCCGCTGCCGCCGGCGCTGAAGAAGGTGCTGCCGGGGACGGCGGCGCGCGCTGCGTCGGCGGCGACCGGCGCTCCCTGAGCGAACCTGTCGCCCGTGGCGGCGAGCGGGGCCGTTCGCGTTGACGCTGGGGCGACGCACGGCGTATAAGCCGCGCAGCGGGCCCGTCGGTCCGCGCCCGGGCGATGTCCCCCGGGCCGGCCCTGCCAGGAGATGCCCATGGCCTCAGCGCGAAGCGTCCCCCGTCTCTTGGCCAACCTGGGGCTGCTGGCACTGGCCGGCGCGGCCGGCGCGGCGCCCGCCACGCCGGCCTGCGACGCGAGCCTGCTCGCCAAGCTCGACGTGCCGCGCAACACGACGCTCTTGGCCGCGGCGCCGAAGACGACGGCAGGCGTGTCGTACTGCGAAGTCAGCGGCGTGATCGGGCCCGCGCCCAGCGTCATCCATTTCGCCGTCGGCCTGCCCACCGACAACTGGAACGGCAGGTTCCTGATGGGCGGCGACGGCGGCTACGACGGCACCGTGACGCTGCCGCTGAACCGCGTCGCGCAGGGCTACGCCGCGGCGAACAGCGATTCGGGCCACACGGTCCCGCTGTCCAACGACGCGGCCTGGGCGTACAACAACCGGCCGGCCGAGATCGACTACGGCTGGCGCGCGGTCGACGTGACCACGCGCGCGGCCAAGCGCATCGTCGGCTCCTTCTACCGCGCACGCATCGAGTACTCGTACTTCGAAGGTTGCTCGACCGGCGGTCGCCAGGGGTTGATGGCGGCGCAGCGCGACCCCGAACAGTTCGACGGCATCGTCGGCGGCGCGCCGGCGCACGACCTCACCGGCCTGGCGGTCGAGCAGAACTGGAGCCTGCGCCAGTTCCTGCCCAACCAGGGCGCCGCCGGGCCGGGCACGATCACCCCGGCGCAGGCGACCGCGCTCAATGCCGCCGTGCTGGCGCAATGCGACGCGGCCGACGGCGTCGTCGACGGCCTGCTGTCGAACCCGATGGCATGCGGCTTCCGCGCCGAACAGATGTCGTGCAGCGCCGGCGCCGACCCCGCGGTCTGCCTGAGCGACGCGCAGGTGGCGGCGGTGCAGGCGGTGTACGACGGACCGAGCACCTCGTGGGGTCAGCATCTTTACCCGGGCAAGCCGCGCGGATCGGAAGCCGGCTGGCCGATCTGGCTGCTGCCGCCGATCAACGCGCAGGGCGGGTTCACATTCAGCTTCATGAACTACCTGTTCTTCCCCGTCGATCCGGGCCCGCCGCCGGGCTATCACTGGTACGACTTCAACTTCGACACCGACCCGCCCCAGGGGCAGCTGATGGCGGGCATCCTCGATGCCGTCGACCCCGACCTGCTCGCCTTCCGCCGCCGCGGCGGCCGCTTCCTTCTCTACCACGGCGGGGCCGACGGCCTGATCCCGCCGCAGCGTACCGTGGCGTATTACGAAGACGTGGTCGACGCGACCGGCACGCGCCGCGCCACGGAGCGCTTCATGCGCTTCTTCCTGGTCCCGGGCATGGACCATTGCGGCGCGATCGGCGGCGGGCTGAAGGACTGGGACCGGCTCGAACCACTCGTGCAATGGGTCGAGCACGGCGTGGCGCCCGATCGCATCGTGGCGTCGCAGACCCTGGCCGACGGCTCGGTGCGCACGCGCCCCTTGTGCCCCTGGCCGCGCGAGGCGCGCTGGACCGGCGCCGGCAGCACCGACGACGCCGCCAACTTCCGCTGCGAGATGCCCGCGCGCGCCGAGCGCGGGCACGCCGAGGGCGACGAGTGAAGGGCGCGGCAGGCCGGCTTGTATGATCCCGCGCCTGTCCCGCCGTAGTTCAATGGATAGAACGGGCGCCTCCTAAGCGCCAGATACAGGTTCGATTCCTGTCGGGGGGGCCAACTCAGGCCGCGGCGCGCCGCGCCGCCATCCAGTGCGCGCCGGCGGCCAGTGCCAGCAGGGCGGCGAGTCCCGCGCCCCAGAGCAGCCACACCAGCGGCTCCAGCCACGAAGCGGCGGTGCCGAAGTAAGGCAGCACCGACTGCGAAGCCTCCAGCGCGCCGCGCGCCCACTGCGCAGCGGCGGTCCAGGCGGCCGGGTCGACCCAGCCCGCCAGCCACGCGGGCATCGCGGGGGGCTGCGCGGCGGCCGTGGCGCCTGCGGCGCCGGCCTGCTGCAGCGCCGTGCCGACCCAGCCCACCATCAGCGCCAGCAGCGCCATGGCGCCGGTCCACGACAGGGCCAGCAGGCCGCCGGCCGTCCAGATGATCGCCTTCATGGCGTGCCCTTTCGCGGCAGCGCCGGGGGCCGCCGGCCCCCGGGCTTGCCAAGTCACTCTTCGCCGCCGCCGAAGCCGAACAGGCCCAGCAGGCTGGTGAACAGGTTGAACAGCGAGACGTACAGGCCCACCGTGGCCATCACGTAGTTGGTCTCGCCGCCGTTCACGATGCGGCCGGTCTCGAACAGGATCAGCCCCGCCGAGAGCAGCGCCACCATCGCCGACACCGCCAGGCCGAGCGCGGGGATCTCGAGGAACACCGCCGCCAGGCTCGCGAGCAGCGCCACCACCATGCCGGCGAACAGGAAGCCGCCCATGAAGCCGAAGTCGCGCCGCGTCTTCAGCACCCAGGCCGACAGGGCCAGGAAGGTGGCGCCGGTGGCGCCCAGCGCCAGCATCACCACCTGCGCGCCGCCGGGCAGCGAGAGCGTCTTGGCCAGCAAGGGCCCCAGCGTGTAGCCCATGAAGCCGGTGAGCGCGAACACCGCCGCCAGCCCTGCCGCGCGCTGGCGCAGCTTGTGGACGGCGAACAGCAGGCCGAAGTAGCCGACGAGCGTGAGCACCACGCCGGGCGCCGGCAGCGACCAGGCCACGCTGGCCGCCGCCACGCCGGCGCTGAACAGCAGTGTCAGCGACAGCAGCGCGTAGGTGTTGCGCAGGACACGCGAGACCTCGGCGCCGAGCGCGGGCGTGCCGGCACCGGCCGAGGACGGAAGCGCCACGAGGGCGCGGGTCGAAGACAGGTTTTCCATGACAGGACCTCCGTGGAATGAGACGGCATGAAGGTAGGCCCGGCGCGGCCCGCGAACCAGCAGCCGGCGCTTGAGCCACGTTCAGGTCCGGCCGAAGTTGCGGCGGCCCCGGGGGCAGACCGTGCCGCAGCGCCGCCTTCGGCGCCAGCGAAGTCGCGCTGCGCCGGGGCCTGCTGGGCGGCCGGGCGCGCGGCGTCCACAGTGGCGGCTTCGCCTCACAGGAGCACGCGATGCGCAGCTATCCCCGCAACAGCCCCCAGGCCGCCGCCCGGCTGGTGGCGCTGGCCCTGATCGCCGACGGCCATGTCTGCCCTTCCGAAGTCGAAGCGTTGCGGCGCAGCGGCTTCGAAGCCGAGCTGGGCCTGGGACCGGAAGAACTGGGCGCGGTGCTGCAGGCGCTTTGCGAAGACCTGCTGCAGGCCGCGCTGCCCGCGGCGTCGCTCGCCGCGGGTTTCGAGGAAGCGGTGCTCGACGCGCTGATCCGCGAGGTCGACGACCCCGCGCTGCAGCACCGGGTGCTGGCCGCCGCGCTGGTGGCGGCCGCGGCCGACGGCCATCTGGCCGACGGCGAGCAGTTCGTGCTGGACGCGCTGCGGCGCCGCTGGAGCGGCGCGCCGGCGTGGCGGGCAGCGCCCGCGCACCCGGCTGCCGCCTGAGGCGGCTTCAGGCCGCCGACGGGCCCGGCGACGGGCGGCGCTCGTCGCGGATGAACAGCCGCTCGGTGCGGCGCGCCTGCCAATGACGCTTGAAGAGGCGCTTGAGCACCTCCGCCGCGCGCGCCAGCGCCTGGTTGAGCGCGGCCTGCCAATCGCGCGCGACGGCCGTCACCACCACCGGCGCGCCGTCGGCGGCCAGGATGGACACCCGGCAGCGCTTGTCCACACCGTGGCGCGGGCCGTCGACGTCGGACATCTGCACCGACGCCAGCTGCACGCGCCAGGCCATGCGCCGCAGCACGGTCTTCGTGCGCAAGAGGGCCCAATCGCGCAGGCCCTGCGCGTCGGGGTCACGGGACTTGAAGAGCAGTTGCATCGCGGGACTCCTGCAGTGAAACGGAGTCCGCACGTTGCGGCGGGCGGCGGCCTGCGACCAGCAGGCGCGGCCGAAGCGGCCTTTCGGTCGGGCCGAAGCGGCCGCGTCGAAGCGGCCTTCAGCCCGCGGCGCCCTGTTCGCGCGCCGCCGCCAGGATGCGCCCCACCAGCGGGTGGTGCAGCCCGCGGCGCGAGCGGATGGCGTGGATCTCCTCGTGCAGCCCGGCACTGCGGCCCAGCAGGCGCAGGCCGCGCATCGCCGCCAGGTCGGCGGCGCCGAGCGCCGTCACCGGGAACACGCCCAGGCCCTGGGCGGCGAACACGCTCAGGAGCGCGCTGTCCTCGAACTCGCCCACCACGCGCGGCGCGATGCGCTGGGCCTCGAACCAGCGGTCGATGCGGCCGCGCAGCGCGGCATGCGAAGTCGGCAGCAGCAGCGGCAGCTCGCCCAGGCTGGCGGGGAAGGCGTCGACCTGGGCCTTGTGGACCATCGCGGCCGGCCCGTACCAGTCCACCGGCGAGGTCATGAGCCGCTCGCTCGAAAGGCGCAGGCCGGCGTTGGGCGCCGGCGGCCGGCAGGCCAGCACCAGGTCCAGCCGGTGCAGCGCCAGTTCGGCCAGCAGGTCGTCGACCTCGCCTTCGTGGCACACCAGGCGCAGCGAAGGCGCGTCCAGCACCGGCTTGAGCAGCACGTGGGCGGCCAGCTTCGAGAGCCCGTCGGACAGGCCGACCGCCAGCCGCGCCGTCTGTCCGGAGGCGGCGGCCGCCGCTTCCTCCGGGATCAGCTCGCCGAGCTGGAAGATCTCCTCGGCACGCGCAAACACGGCCTGGCCGGCGTCGGTGACGGCCACGCCGCGGCCGGCCGGCTTGAGCAGTTGGTGGCCGAGGTCCTGCTCGAGCGCCTTCACCTGCGCGCTGATGGTCTGGATCGCCATGTCCAGCCGCTCGGCGGCACGCGCGAAGCCGCCTTCCTTGGCCACGACCCAGAAGTAGTAGAGATGGCGGTAGTTGAGCATCGTCCTTGCCGAGTCCCCGAAAGCGGGCTCGGACTGCTTCGGTGTTTGCGAAGTTCAGCTCACTGTAGCGCTGCTGGGCCTTCGGACCGTCGGCGCCGAAGATGCGGCATCCCGGCGCCACCGCCGGCCCGCACCTTCCAAGCCACTACAAACCACACCATGGAACTGCTGAACACCCTCTGGCTGGGCGTGCCGGCCTGGACCTGGCTGGCCTTCCTGGCCGCCGTGCTGGCCATCCTGGCCTTCGACCTCGGCGTGATGCACCGCGACACGCGCGAGATCGGCGTCGCCGACAGCCTGAAGATGTCGGCGCTGTACATCGGCCTGGGCCTGGCCTGGGCGGGCGCGGTGTGGTGGATCTACGCCCACTACGCCGGCAGCGGCGCACTCGACCCGCAGGTGGCCGCCGCCGCCACGGCGGAAGCGCGCGGCTGGACCGCGGTGAAGCTCTACCTCACCGGCTTCCTGGTGGAGAAGACGCTCGCGCTCGACAACGTCTTCATCATCTCGATGATCTTCACCTACTTCGCGGTGCCGCGCGAATATCAGCACCGGGTGCTGTTCTGGGGCATCCTGGGCGTGATCGTGCTGCGCGCGCTGATGATCGGCCTGGGCGCCGCGCTGGTGGCCGAGTTCAACTGGGTCATGTACGTCTTCGGCGTCGTCCTGCTGGCCACCGGCGTGAAGATGCTGGTGATGGTCGACCACAAGCCCGACATCGCCGCCAACCCGGTGCTGCGCTTCCTGCGCCGCCACCTGCGCGTGACGCCCGGCCTGCACGGCCAGGCCTTCACCGTGCGCCAGCCCGCGGTCGAAGGCGGCCCGGCCCTGCTGCACGCCACCCCGCTGCTGCTGTGCCTGGTGCTGGTGGAGGTGGCTGACCTCGTGTTCGCGATCGACTCGGTGCCGGCGATCTTCGCCATCACGCCCGACCCCTTCATCGTCTACACGAGCAACATCTTCGCGATCCTGGGCCTGCGCGCGCTCTACTTCGCGCTGGCCGCGGTGGTGCACCGCTTCCACTACCTGAAGTACGCGCTCGCGCTGGTGCTCGTCTTCATCGGCGCCAAGATCTTCCTCGGCGACTGGCTGTTCGACGGCAAGGTGCCCGCGGTGCTGAGCCTGGGCGTCACCGGCGGCCTGCTGGCGGGCGGCATCCTGTTCTCGCTGTGGAAGACGCGCGGCACCCCGGTGGCAGGAACGACGGGCGCCTGAGCGAAGCCGCCGCCGGCCTTGCGTTCGCGCAAGGCCGGCGGGCCGCGGCGGCACTACGGTAGCCGCATGGCGGTTTGACGCGAAGCCACCACCGCGTGGCGCCCTTTCATGAAGATCAAGGTTCCACAGGCCACCGTCGGCAGCGCCGGCGTGCAGCAGGTCAGCGTCGGGCAGGTGAAGATCGGCGCGGCGCGCATCGGCAAGCTCACGATGAGCGGCCTCGCGGTGAAGGCCAGCACCGGCACCGCGCAGCTGCGCAACGTGCGCGTCGCGCTCACGATGCTCTTCTCGCTCGACTGGACGGCCGGCCTCGTCATCGACGCCGGCCCCTTCGGCAAGATCGACTTCACGCAGTCGGGCACGCTCGACCTGGGCAAGCTCGAGATGGCCATCGGCCTGGGCGACGTCGGCCTGCCGGGCCTGGCCAAGCTGGCGCTGGACGTGCCTGAAGTCGAGTTGTCCGACCTGCCCATCGTCGTCGGCGCGATCCGGAACCTGAAGCTGGGCGCCCTGCTGGCCGAGCGAGTGAAGGCGCAGGGCCTGGTGGCGCCGAAGGGCGGCTTCAAGCTCGACGGCCTGGGCTTGGGCAACGCCAGCGTGGAAGACCTCGCGCTGCCCGACGCGAAGCTGGACAAGGTCACCGTCGGCAAGGTCAGCGGCGGCAGCCTGCCGCTGCCGGCCTTCAGCATCCCCGGCCTGGCGTTCCCGCAGGTGGCGGTGCCCAGCCTCGCGAGCGGCAAGGTCGGCGTCGACACCAACCCCGTGGTCACGCCGATGCCCGAGGCCGACATCGGCCTGCTGAAGGCGCAGCTCACCGTGACGACGACCGCGCACCTGGACATCGAGGAACTGCGGCTGGACAACCTCCAGGCCGCGGCCTCGATCGGCGAGATCGTGCTCGACGACGTCGAACTGCCGTACGAGATCCTGGACCTGACGCTGTCGCAGGTGGGCATCGAGAGCATCGGCGTCCCGGCCTTGAAAGTGAGTTGACCCCATGGCCACGAAATCGAAGGGCGTCACCGTCCGCACCACGGCGGGGAAGAACGCGCGCATCGAGCCGGTCGTGCGGCTGGAAGACCTGCTGCAGCGGATGCAGCAGGCGCCGGCGAAGGGCGCGCGCGGCGGCGCGGCGGAAGGCAGCGCCGAGGTCCGGCAGCTGGCGGCCGGGCTGGAGGCACGCATCCGCGCGTGGCGCGGCGAGGCGGCGAAGGTGGTGAAGGCGGCAAAGGCGGCGCCCAGGCGGCCGCCGAAGTCCCGCCCGGGCTGAAGCTCCGGGCGGCGGTCGTCAGCCGCCGTCCAGCCAGGCCCGCGCTTCCGCTTCGGACCCGAAGGCGCGGATGTTCCAGCCCTGCTCGGCGGCGAGCAGCGCGCCCAGCCGGTTCACGCGCAGCATCCTTTCCTGCAGGAAGACGCAGGCGATGCGCTGTTGTCGCTCGAAGCCGAAGGTCGCCATCAGTCCGGCCTGGAGCTGCGCATTGCTGCTGGTCGGCTCGCCCTGCACGTCGACCAGCAGGAGGATGCGGCCCACCCCGCGCCCACGCGCCTCTTCGGCGATGGCACGCCAGCCCTGCGCCGCTTCGATGCCGGCGTCGGCGTCGAGGTCGGGGCGCTCGCCCCGGACACGGGCCACGAGCAGGCCCGGCTCTTCGTCGAACGCGATCCGGTACGTCATTCGCGCGACTCCTTGCCCCTGGCGCGCGGCGGCCACCGCGCGCGGCTATGCTGCACTCTGCCACTTTCCCCGCGCCCGCGGGGGACTGCCGCGAACATGGACCTGGAACAGCATACCGTCATGATCACCGGCGCCGCCGGCCACCTGGGCCGCGCGGTGAGCGGGTTGTTCGCCGAGCGCGGCGCGCGCCGCGTGCTGGTGGTGCGCAACGCCGCCGCCTTCACGGCCGGCGCGGCGCCCGACCCGCGGCAGGTCGTCGCCGGCGCCGACCTGCTGGACGAAGCGCAGGTGCAGGCCGCGCTGCAGACCGCGGTGCAGGGCTTCGGCGGCGTCGACGTGCTGTGCCACCTGGCCGGCGGCTTCGCGATGGGGCCGGCGGTGCACGAGACGCCGGACGCGGCCTGGGAACGCATGCTGGACCTCAACCTGCGCAGCTTCCTCGTCGCCACGCGCGTCGTCGTGCCGCACCTGCTGGCCCGCGGCGGCGGCCGCATCGTCGCGGTGGGCGCCGCCGCGGCGCTGAAAGGCGCGGCCGGCATGGGCGCCTACGTGGCTTCCAAGAGCGCGCTGGTGCGCGTGGTGGAATCGATGGCGGCCGAACTGCGCGAACGCGGCGTGAACGTGAACTGCGTGCTGCCGACCATCATCGACACGCCCGAGAACCGCGCCGCCATGCCCGAGGCCGACCCCGCGCGCTGGGTGGCGCCGCGCGCGCTCGCCGAGGTGGTGGCCTTCCTCGCTTCCGACGCGGCACGCGCCGTGCACGGCGCGGCGCTGCCGGTGAGCGGCCTCAGCTGACGAAGCGCGGCCGCAGCGCCGCGAAGACCGCGGCGCACACCGCCAGCGTGCACACGATCACCGCCCCCGAAGGCAGGTCGGCCAGCGCCGAGAGCGCCAGCCCCAGCGCATAGCCGGTGGCACCGAGCGCATAGCCCCAGGCCAGGCGGCGCCGGCCTTCGAGCGCGCGCGTGGCAAGCGCCGGCACGATGAGGCTGCTGAACACCAGGTACACCCCCACCAGCTGCACCGACGCCGTGACCGCCACCGCGAAGAGGCCGTAGAAGCCGAAGCGGCCGAGGCGCTGCGACCATCCCAGCGCCAGCGCCGCCAGCAACACGGCGCTCACCGCCGCCAGCACGCCCACCTGCTGCACGTTCACCCACAGGATCTGCCCGACGAGCAGGTCCTTCAGGTGTTCGCCGCCATGCGGGTTGCCGGCCAGGAGCAGGATGCCGGCGCAGGCCGCGAGCACGAACATCACGCCGATCAGCGCCTCTTGCTGCGCGCCGGCGCGGCGCTCGGTCCAGGTCAGCAGCCAGGCGCCCGCCAGCGCGGCGCTCACCGCCGCGGCCTGCACGGCCCAGCCATGTTCGGGCAGGCCGGCGGCGTCGGCGGCGATCACGCCCAGGCCGGCGATCTGCGCGATCGCCAGGTCGATGAAGACGATGCCGCGGTCCAACACCTGCGCGCCCAGCGGCACGTGGGTGGCCAGCACCACCAGCCCGGCGGCGAGCGCCGGGCCCAGGATGCCCCAGTCGAGCGCGCTCCAGTTCACCGGGATTTCGCCGCCGCCAGCAGGCGCGCCAGCGTCTCGTCGAACAGCTCGAAGAGCGTCTTCGCGGCGTCGTCGCCGCCCACCGTGAAGGGGATCTTCACCGCCACGAGGCCGGCCTTCTCGGCCAGCCACTGCGAAGGCCGCGGGTCCTGGTAGGCGGCGTAGAGCACCAGCTTCGCCGGTGCCGCCTTCAGGCCGGTCAGCACGGTCTGCAGGTAAGCCGCCGAAGGCTCGACGCCGGGCTTGGGCTCCAGCACCGCCACCTCCTTCAGGCCCAGCCAGTCGTAGAGGTAGACGAAGGCCTTGTGCTGGCTCACCACCGGCAGGCCCTTCAGCGGCGCGGCGGCGGCGGTCCAGCGCTCGATGGCCTGCTGCCAGCGGCGGTCGAAGTCGGCGCTGCGCGCCGCGTAGTCGGCGGCATGCGCCGGGTCCACCTGCGCCAGCCGCTGCGAGAGCGCCTTCGCCACCTTGGCGATGTTGCGCGGGTCGGTCTGGATGTGCGGGTTGCCGGAGGCGTGCACGTCGCCCTGCGAACGGTCGACGCTGGCGGGAATCTCCAGCCGCGTGACGTAGTCGGCGGCGGCGAAGTTGCCGGGCTGCCCGGCCTGCACCTTCGCATTGCCGCTCTGCTGCAGCAGCACCGGCAGCCAGCCGATCTCCAGCTCGGCGCCGGTGCACACCACGAGGTCGGCGTTGCGCGCGCGCGCGATCAGGCTCGGCTTGGCCTGCACCTGGTGCGGGTCCTGCAGCGCGCCGGTGGCCGAGGTGGCTTCCACCAGCGGGCCGCCCAGTTCCATCGCCAGCGCGGCCCATTCGGGTTCGCAGGCCAGCACGCGCAAGGCCGCCGTGGCCGGCAGCGTGGCCGCCGCGAGCAACGCGACGGCCAGGATCCTGAAGGTTCTCATCGAAGGTCTCCTCAGAACGCGTGCGCGCCATGCGCGCCCAGGCTCATCTGGTATTGCAGGAAGAGCTGGCGGTCGCGCGTGCCGTCGGGCCGCGCGCGGTCGTCGGCCACTTGCAGGCGGATGCGCGAGAACTCGCTCGGACTCCAGTCGACCATCAGCGACTGGCGTTTCGCGGCGCCGCCCTCGCTGGTGAACACGTCGTCGCCCTGGCTCAGGCGTTCGGTGCGCGCGCCTACGCGCCAGCGCGGCATGAACTGCCACACGGCCTGCACGTAGCCGCCGCTGCGCGTGCTGGCGGCGTCGCTGCCGTCGGAGAGGCTGCCGCTGCGCGTGCTGCGCAGCCATTCGCCCTGCAGCTTGAAGTTGGTGCGCGTGGCGTTGCCTTCGGGCGCCCATTTCCACACCGCGTCGGCCACCCACACGCGGGTGCGGCCGTCGAAGGCGGCGCCCTGCACGCTGCCGGCGCGGTCGGTCCACTGCAGGTCCTGCGCACCGGCCTTGGCACTCAGCACCGACACGCCGGCGCGCCAGCTGTGGCTGCTGCCGACGTCGCCCCCTAGGTGCGCGGTGAGCGCGCTCATGCCGGCGCCGTTGCGCGAGTCGCCGCCGCCGGGGAAGGTGCGGCCGCGGGCCAGTTCGGCACCGAGCTCGACGAACAGATCGGTCGGCGCCAGCCAGGTGAGCTGCACGCCGTCGTCGCCGTACTGGCCG
Source organism: uncultured Rubrivivax sp. (assembly GCA_964454485.1). Taxonomy (GTDB): domain Bacteria; phylum Pseudomonadota; class Gammaproteobacteria; order Burkholderiales; family Burkholderiaceae_C; genus Rubrivivax. Next base: position 50,325 of record CAYVXO010000003.1, on the reverse strand, counting down.
CCGAGGAAGGCCTGGTAGGCCAGCGGGGCATCGACGAAGTCCCAGGTGTGCGCGTGCTGCGCGTTGAGGTAGCCCACGCCGGAGAAGAAGCGCCCCATCTTCAGCCCGAAGCCTTCGCCCAGCGCGGTGGTCTGCACGAAGGCTTCTTCCACCGAAGCGGTGTCGTCGGGATGCAGCGAGATGTTGGCGGCGCCGCGCCAGAAGGGGTCCACGCTCGCGGAGAAACCGAGTTCGGTCTCGGCCAGGCTGAAGCCGCGCGTGCCGGGGCCGACTTCGGCGTCCGGCGCCAGCGGTGCGCCCTTGAGGGCGTAGTTCGCCGGGTCCTGCGAGGTGCGCGTGTACAGGCCCGAGAGGATCAGCGAGATGGCCGGGTTGAAGGCGTTCGGGTTGCCGGCGGCGGCGCCGTCGGCGGCACAGGCCGACGAGGCGGCCAGCGCGAGCAGCAGGCCCGCGCATCGGGTTCTGGACATGGAAGGCGTCGCTCCACGGTGAACGAAACGGGGGGACGCGGCGCGCCGTGGGCGCTTCCGCATCCGGGATCGGTCAGCGGGAAGCGGCGGGCGGGGCGCGGCTCTGGTAAGGGCGCGCCCCGGCTGCGGCGGGCGCGGATTCGGCGGCCAGGCCGGCCAGCACTTGCGAAGGCGACTGCAGCACCACCGCCGCGTGCACCGGCGCCGGTGCGCCGCTGCCCAGCGCCGCGGCGGCGAGGCAGAGATCGCAATGCGCGGCGTGCGCGAGTGCCCTGTCGTCGTCGCCCGCGGCCCGCGTGGCCGCGCCATGCGCGGCCGCGTGCGCAAAGGCCGCGGTCTGCGCCAGCGGCAGAAACAGCGCCAGCCACAGCAGCCAGGCCATGCCGGGCCGGCGGAGCGTGTGGCGTCGGCGCAGCGCAATCATCGGAGCCGGCGATCTTATGCCAGCCCCGCCAGCGCCTGCACGTGGCGGGCGATCACCCGCTCCTCGTCGGTGCGCAGCACGCGCACCTCGACCGAGCTGCCGGGCGCGCTGATGCGCCCCGGCGGCCGCGCGTTCGCGTCCTCGTCCAGCTGCAGCCCCAGCCAGGCCAGCCCACGCACGATGCGCGCGCGCACCGCGTGCGCGTGCTCGCCGATGCCGCCGGTGAACACCAGCAGGTCCAGCCCCTTCAACGCCGCCGCCAGCCACGCCACTTCGCGCTGCGCGTGCTCGACGAAGTAGTCGATCGCCAGCGCCGCGCGCGGGCTGTCGGAAGCCTGCAGCTCGCGCATGTCCGACGAGACGCCCGACAGGCCCAGCAGGCCCGATTCACGCACCAGCAGCTGCCCCACGCGCTCCGGCGCCCAGCCTTCGCGCTGCACCAGATGCAGCACCACGGCGGCGTCGATGCGGCCGCTGCGCGTGCCCATCGGCAGGCCGTCCAGCGGCGAGAAGCTCATCGTCGTCGCGACCGAGTGCCCTTGGTGGATGCCGCACATCGAAGCGCCGTTGCCCAGGTGCGCCACCACCAGGCGCCGCTGCGCGTCTTCGCCGAGCTGGGCGCAGATCGACTCGTAGCTCAGCCCGTGGAACCCGTAGCGGCGGATGCCCGCTTCGTGCAGCGCTTCTGGAATGGCGAAGCGCTGATTCAGCGCCGGCATGCGGCGGTGGAACGCGGTGTCGAAGCAGGCGACCTGTGGCACGCCGGGGAAGGCCGTGCGCGCGGCGCGGATGCCGGCCAGGTTGTGCGGCTGGTGCAGCGGCGCCAGCGGCTGCAGTTCGGCAATGTGCGCCTCGACTTCGTCGTCGATCAGCACCGGCGAATCGAATCGAACGCCGCCGTGCACCACGCGGTGCCCCACCGCCACCACGCGCGCGCCGTGCAGGCGTTCGATCACCTGCGCCAGCGCCGCCACGTGGTCGGGCGGGCCGCCGGCCACGCCGATGCCTTCGACCTGGAACGACAGCAGCGGCCGCTCCAGCGCGCCGCCGGCTTCGAACAAGGCGCACTTGATCGAAGACGAGCCGGCGTTGAGCGTGAGCAGGCCGCCGGCGGGGCTCAGACGTAGTCCTTGTACTTTTCGAGGAAGCGGATCGGCTTGGCCAGCGCGTCGCGCCGGAACGGGTCGCCCAGCTCGCGCGTGCACATGATCTCGACCACCGTGGTCTTGCGGCCGTTCATCTGCCAGTCCACCGCCTGCTTCAGCGCCTTGCCCACGTCTTCGAGCCGGTCGACCACCAGCCCTTCGGCGCCCATGCTCTTGGCGATGCCGGCGAAGCTGGGGTTGTCCAGTTCGCCCGCCACGAAGCGGCGGTTGTAGAAGTCGACCTGGTTCTTCTTCTCGGCGCCCCACTGGCGGTTGTGGAACACCACCGCGGTGACCGGGATGTCGTGACGCACGCAGGTGAGGATCTCGCCCATGCTCATGGCCCAGGCGCCGTCGCCGGCGTAGCTGATGGCGGGCCGCTCCGGCCGCGCCGCCTTGGCGCCGATGATGGTGGGCAGCGCGTAGCCGCAGTTGCCGAAGCTCATCGGCGCGAAGAAGCTGCGCGGCTCCTCGAAGCGCAGGTAGCTGTGGGCGATGCTGTTGATGTTGCCGATGTCGGTGGACACCATCACGTGCGCGGGCATCGCGCGTTCCAGTTCGCGCAGCACCTGGCGCGGGTGCAGCCACTGGCCGCCGCTGAAGGGCTTCTCGCCCTTCGCTTCCTCGATCATGTCCAGGCTGAAGGCGTCGCGCTCGTGCGTCCACTCGCCCAGTTCCTTCTCCCACGCCGCCTTCTCGGCGGCGATGCGCGCGGCGCGCTCGGCCTTCGTCGCGTCGCAGGCGAGCTGGCGGGCGTTCAGGCGCGCCAGCAGCGCCTTCGCGGCCGCCTTCGCGTCGCCGCAGATGCCCACGTCGACCTTCTTCACCAGGCCCAGCATCTTTGCGTCGGCGTCGATCTGCACCAGCTTCGCGCCCTTCGGCCAGTAGTCCATGCCGTACTGCGGCAGCGTGCCGAAGGGCCCGAGCCGGGTGCCGAGCGCGATCACGACGTCGGCTTCGCTGATGAGGCGCATGCCGGCCTTGCTGCCCTGGTAGCCCAGCGGGCCGCACCACTGCGGGTGGCTGGCCGGGAAGCTGTCGTTGTGCTGGTAGCTGTTGACCACCGGGCAGCCGATGCGTTCGGCCAGCGCGATGGCCTCGGCGAATGCCTCGCCCATGACGACGCCGCCGCCGGAGATCATGACCGGCGACTTCGCCTGCGCGATGAGCTCGGCCGCCGCGTCCAGCGCCGCCTCGCCGCCGGCGCCGCGCTCGATGCGGATGGGCTTGGGGATCTCGCACTGGATCTCGCCGTAGAACAGGTCGCGCGGAATGTTCAGCTGCGTCGGGCCCAGCTCGAGCAGCGCGCGGTCGAAGGCCCGCGCGGTGAACTCGGCCATGCGCTTGTTGTTGTTCACGTGCGCCTGGTACTTGGTGAACTCCTGGAACATCGGCAGCTGGCTCGCTTCCTGGAAGCCGCCCAGGCCTTGAGTGAGCGTGCCGGTCTCCGGCGTGATGATGACCACCGGCGAATGCGCCCAGTAGGCGGCCGCGATGGCGGTGACCGCATTGCTGATGCCGGGCCCGTTCTGGCCGATCACCACGCCGTGGCGGCCGCTGGCGCGCGAGAAGCCGTCGGCCATGTGGCCGGCGCCCTGCTCGTGCACCACGGGCACCAGGCGGATGCCGGCGGGCGCGAAGATGTCCATCGCGTCCATGAAGGCCGAGCCCATGATGCCGAACATGGTGTCCACGCCTTGCGCGACCAGGGTCTCGACGAAGGCTTCCGAAGGGGTCATCTTCTGCACGCCGGTGACGACGCTGCGGGAATTGGGGTTCATGCGGGAGTCCGTGTCCAGAGCAAAGAAGTGAGGCTCCAATATCATCGCCTGCGATGAACCTCGTCAATCGGCGTTCGCCTGCATGAGCGATCTCTCGGCCCTGCCGCCGCGCCGCGAGGCCACGGCGCGCGAGTTGTTCGGCATCGACAGCGACCTGGTGGTGCCGGTGTTCACCGAACGCGACGAGCACGTGCCCGAGGTCGACCCCGCCTACCGCTTCAACCGCGACGTCACGCTGGCCATCCTGGCCGGCTTCACGCGCAACCGCCGGGTGCTGGTGCAGGGCCTGCACGGCACGGGCAAGAGCACCCATGTCGAACAGGTGGCGGCACGCCTGAACTGGCCCTGCGTGCGGGTGAACCTGGACGGCCACGTGAGCCGGCTCGACCTGGTCGGCCGCGACGCGGTGGTGCTGCGCGAAGGGCGCCAGGTCACCGAGTTCCAGGAAGGCATCGTGCCCTGGGCGCTGCAGCGCGCGGTGGCGCTGGTGTTCGACGAGTACGACGCCGGCCGGCCCGACGTGATGTTCGTGATCCAGCGCGTGCTGGAACAGGACGGCCGCTTCACGCTGATGGACCAGAACCGGGTGCTCACGCCGCACCCCTTCTTCCGCCTCTTCGCCACCGCCAACACGGTGGGGCTGGGCAACCTGAACGGCCTGTACCACGGCGCGCAGCGGCTCAACCACGCGCAGATCGACCGCTGGAACATCGTCGCCACGCTGAACTACCTGCCGGCGGAGGAAGAAGCGGCCATCGTGCTGGCGCGCGCGCCGCGACTGCAGACGGACGAAGGCCGCGCACTGGTGCGGCGCATGGTGGCGCTGGCCGCGCTCACACGCCAGGGTTTCGCGGCGGGCGACCTTTCCACGCTGATGTCGCCGCGCACCGTGATCGGCTGGGCCGAGAACCTGGAGATCTTCGGCGACCTGGCCACGGCGCTACGGCTGTCCTTCGCCAACAAGTGCGACGAGGCCGAACTGCCCGTGCTGGCCGAATACTTCCAGCGCTGCTTCGACCGCGAATTCGCTTGACGCACGAGGACCCGTCCGCCCTGGCGCGCCGGCAGCAGCGCGTGGAGGAACTCTGTGCGGCCGCGATCCGCGCGCTCGCCGGCGAACGCGACCTGCACTTCCGCGGCCGCCGCCTGCACCGCGGGCGCAAGGCCTTGCCGCTCTTCGCGCCGCACCTGCACCCTTCGATCGAAGACGACGACTTCGACTCCTTCCGCGGCGCCGCCGACGGGCTGGCGCTGCGGCTGGCGCATTCCGACGCCGCGCTGCACCGCCGCCTGGCGCCGGATGACGCCGCCGAGCGCACGGTGTTCGAGATGCTGGAGCAGTACCGCTGCGAGTCGCTGGCCGGCGACGAACACCCCGGCGTGCGCCGCAACCTGCAGCACCGCTTCGAAGCCTGGAGCCGGGCCTTCGTGCGTTCGCGCCTCACCGAGACCCGCAACGGCCTGCTGCTCTACGCGCTGGCGCAGGTGTGCCGCGCGCGCGTGGGCGGCGAGCCGATGGACGAGCAGGCGGCCGACCTCGTCGAGACCACGCGCGGCGCGATGGTGCCCGCCATCGGCCCCGCGCTCGCGGCGCTGCGCACGGCGCGCTTCGACCAGGCCGCGTACGCCGGGCACGCGCTCGCCATCGCCCGCTGGGCCGCCGCCCGCCTGCGCGCTGGCCGTGCGCTGGAGCTGGCGCGCGGCGCCCGGCCCGAGGAGACCGACGAACGCCTGAGCTTCGGCCTGCGGATGGATTTCGACGAAGGCGAGGAAGGCGACGCGCCGGCGGTGGTGGTGAACGCCGCGCGCCGGCTGCCGGGCGCAGACGCGCCGGCCTACCGCGTCTTCACCACCGCCTGGGACCGCGAAGTGCGCGCCGCTGCGCTGCTGCGCCCCGAGCGGCTGGCCGAGCTGCGCGAAGCGCTCGACCGCCAGCTCGCCGCCGCGCCGGCCAACGTGGCGCGGCTGGCGCGCGAGCTGAAGGCGCTGCTGGCGGTGCCGGCACGCGACGACTGGTCGGGCGCCGAGGAGGAAGGCCTGGTCGACGGCCGCCGCCTGGCGCAACTGGTGGCAACGCCGGCCGAGCGCCACCTCTTCCGGCGCGAGCGCCACGAGCCGGTGGCCGACGCGGTGGTGGCCTTCCTCGTCGACTGCTCGGGCTCGATGCGCGCGCACGCGCCGGCGGTGGCGATGCTGGTGGACCGCTTCACGCGCGCGCTCGACCTCGCCGGCGCGGCGAGCGAGGTGCTGGGCTTTTCCACCGCCGCCTGGAACGGCGGCCGCGCGCTGCGCGAATGGCGGCGCGCCGGCTGCCCGCCGAACCCGGGGCGGCTGAACGAGCGGCTGCACCTCGTCTTCAAGGACGCCGACACGCCCTGGCGGCGCGCCCGGCGCGACCTGGCCGCGCTGCTGGAAGGCCACCAGTTCCGCGAAAGCCTGGACGGCGAAGCCGTGGCCTGGGCCGCCACGCGCCTGGCCGCGCGCCCCGAATCGCGGCGCCTGCTGGTGGTGGTGAGCGACGGCTGCCCGATGGACGCCGCCACCCAGGCCGCCAACGGCCGCGACCTGCTCGACCGCCACCTGCAGCAGGTGGCCGCCGAGGTGGAAGCCGCGGGCACGGTGGAACTGGCGGCGCTGGGCGTCGGCCTGGACCTGAGCCCCTGGTACACGCGCAGCGAGGCGGTGGACCTCGCGGCGGGAGCGGACCGGCGCACGCTGGGGGCGGTGCTTTCCCTTTTTGACGCCAGGCGGCAGCGCCGATAGATTCGCCGGACAAGGTCGAGCAGCGCACGACGCGTTGCGCGGGGAGGGACCCCCAGGATGGATTGGCGCTGGCAACCCCAAGACGGCGGATGTCGGTTCGCTGGGCAGGCGCCAAGATGACGCTGCCGGATCCTCCACGGCTGCATCAGATGCCCTCTCGGCTCAGGCTTGCGATCGTCTTCGCCGACCTCGTCGAGTCGGTGCGCCTGATGCAGCAGCACGAGGCCGAAACGATCGCGCGCTGGCGGCAGTTCGTCGCCCGCGTTCACGACGTGACCCTGCCGGCGCTGGGAGCCCGGATGGTGCGCAAGGCGGGTGACGCTCTCCTGATCGAAGCCGACAGCGCGGCGCGCGCGGTGCGCACCGCGTTCGCGCTGCACGAGACGCTGGCCCCTCTCAACGACGGCCATCCCGAAGACGCCTGGATGGGGCTGCGCATCGGCATCCACGTGGCCGAGGTGGTGGTCGAGCGCGACGACCTGCAGGGCTCCGGCACCAACCTGGCCGCGCGGCTGGCCACGCTCGGGCAGCCCGGCGACACCCTGCTCTCCGCGGAGGCGCGCGCCGAGATGACCGACGGCCTGCAGGCCCGCTTCGAAGACCTGGGCCTGCGCTACGTGAAGGGCCTGGAAGACCCGGTGCGGGTGTTCGCGGCGACACCCGCCGACCGCGCGGCGCGGCGCGAAGCGCGGCCGCCGCCGCCGCCGCAGGACCTGCGGCCGGCGATCGCCGTCGTGCCCTTCGTCGCGCTGCCGGCCGACCCCGAGCACGACGCGCTCGGCTTCGCCATGGCCGACGAGATCATCGCCACGATGGCGCGCCACCCTTCCCTGCGGGTGCTCTCGCGCCACTCGTCGGCGGCGCTGCGCGGCGCCGACGTCGACCTCGCCGAAGTGCACCGCACGATCCGCGCGCCCTACCTGCTGAGCGGCCGCTTCCACGTGCACGGGCAGCGCATCCGGCTCAACGCCGAGCTCTGCACCCTGCCCGACGGCGAAGTGCTGTGGGCCGGCGCGGTGGGCGCCGAGGTGGGCGCGCTCTTCGAGGGCACGGACGAGCTCGTGCCGCACATCGTCTCCAACGTCGCCGGCCGGGTGGCGGCGCACGAGCTCGTGCGCACGCGAAGCCTGGCGATGAGCGCGCTCGCGCCCTACACGCTCTACATCGGCGCGACCGGCCTGATGAACAGCCTGGTGCGCGGCGACTTCGACCAGGCGCGCGCGGTCTTCGACCACCTCATCGAACGCCACCCGCGGCAGTCCGCCCCGTACGCGATGCTGTCCACCTGGCACCTCTTCCGCACCATGCAGGGCTGGTCGCCGGACTGGCAGGCCGACGCCACCGCCGCGCGCGCGCTGGCCGAGCAGGCGCTCGCCATCGACCCGCGCCAGCCCGCCGCGCTGGCGGCGCTGGGCGCGGTGCACGTCAGCTTCGCCGGCGACGTCGCGGCCGGGCGTGCCTGCTACGAGGCCGCCATCGAGGCCGACCCCACCGAGGCCTGGGCCTGGGCCCGCCTGTCGGCCGCGCTCAGCCACGTGGGCGAGCACGAAGCCGCCTGCCGGGCCGCCGACAACGCGCTCTCGCTCTCGCCGCTGGACCCGAGCCTGTTCGTCTTCGAGTCCTTCGCCGCCATGGCCACGCTGGGCGCGGAGCGTTATGCCGACGCCGTGCGGCACGCGCAGTCTTCGGTGCGCCGCCATGCGCTGCATGCGCCTTCGCACCGGCTGCTGACGGCGGCGCTGTGGCTGGCCGGCCGCGAGGACGATGCGCGCGCCGCGGCCGCGCGCTACCTGGCCGTCCAGCCGGGGGCGAGTGCCGGCATCCGGCTGCGCCAGTCCAGCGGCAGCCCGCCGGTCTGGCGCGAACGCTTCGTGCAGGCCCTCGTGGCCGCCGGCGTTCCGCCCTGAGCCGCGGCCCGCCCCCGCCCGCACCCACGAATCCGTCCACGGAGGGACCGAATGCTCTACTTCAGCCTGCCCCCCGGCCCCTGGCCCGGAGCGCCGGGGCCCTGGGGGGCCGCGTTGCAGCCCCACATCGTGGCCCATGCCGCCCTGCAGCCGCACATCGTCGGCCATGCGGCATTGCAGCCGCACATCTACGGTCATGGAGCGCTGCAGCCCCACATCCTGGCGCAGGGCATGCTGCAGCCTCACATCGTCGGCCGCGCGGGGCCGCCGCCGCTGCTGCGCGGCCGCGACGTCGACGACATGGACGAAGCCGAGCGCCAGGCTGCGGTCGCGGCCTTCGGCTGGCCCTGGTTCGGCGCCGGGTCTCCCTGGCAGGACTACGGACCGGCGGCGCTGCAGGCCCAGGCGCTCGAGAAGGTGCGAACGCGCATCCTGCGGCCCGAGGACCCGCGCGACGCCGTCGCAAGGCCGGCGGCACCTGCGCGCAACCTGGCACCACCCGCCGGGCGGAGTCGCGCCGCGCGGCCCGACCTGTGGCGCTGGCAGAGCCCGTTCCGCGTCAAGGCGGTGGCGGCCGAACTGTCGTCGCGGCTGCGCGTGCAGGACTTCGGTGTCTACTGGCTGGGCGAGTTCGGTGCTGCCGGACAGGCGACCGCGCACCTGCTGCTGAGGCTGGTGCCGCCGGGCCGGCAGCAGAAGTTCCGCTACGACGAGCAGATCGACAAGGTGCTGCGCGCGGCCGTCGAACGCCAGGACCGCCTGCCCGAGATCCTGAGCCAGGCCGACGAGATCCTGCAGTTCTACGACGCCGTGACCGGCCTGGACCGCGCGGGCGCGCCGCGCCTGTCCGAGCTGCTGGAGACGGTGTGGGAGGTGGGCACGCTGGTGGTGATGGCGCTGAAGAACGAGATCGCGGAACTGCGGCCGTTCCAGCGCAACGACGCCGTGCAGCCGCTGATCCTCACGCCCGGCCACGGGTCGCTGCCCAGCGGCCACGCAACGATGTCGGCCATGGCTTCGGAGCTGCTGTGCGCACTGCGCTTCCGCAACGACCCCGAGCGTTGCGACCAACTGGACCAGTTGGCGCGCCGCATCGCGTTCAACCGGGTGGTCGCCGGCGTGCATTTCCAGATGGACAGTTTCGCCGGCTACGAACTCGGCCGGCGCCTGGCGGCCACGCTGGTGGCCGCGGCCGAAGGCGGCAACCTGCCGGCAGCAGGGCCTGACTTCGTGATCCCGCAGAAAGCCACCCTGGCCGAAACCGACCCGCGGCCGGCGGCCGTCGAGACCGACCCGAACCGCCCGATCGAGGCGCTCGCCAACTGGAAGCTGCTCTGGGCGGCGGCGGCCGAAGAGCTGCGCCAGCTGCGCGTCTGAAGGGAGGCCCCGCATGGCCCGATGGAACGCACGCGAGATGCTCGAGCCCGCCTCGCGCGCATTCGAGAGTCATCCACCACGGCCCGACCCCTACGCGCGCTGGGCCGAACGCACCGACTGGCGCGGCTACTGCCGCACCGTGGAAGGCACGCGCATGCCGAGCCCGACGCGGGTGCGCATCCTGGCGCGGGCGGAAACGGCAGCACACCTGCGGAATGTGTTCGGGGCCAAGAAATCGCTGTTCGAGATCTCACCCCTGTACGACGAGAACGGCAGCGTGCCCGGCGGCGACGGCAAGCCCGCGCTGCACTTCACCGCCACCGTGCCGCGCGACCGGCTGGAAGAACTCGACGACCCGCGCTACGGGCTGCGCTGGGAACTGGCCGTGCCGCTGCGCGAGGCGCAGACGCTGGTGGAAGTGGAGGAAGTGGGACGCTTCGGCACCGCCGAACGGAACGCCGAGCAGATGCTGGCGCGCGAAGTGCTGGATCCACCCGCGCACCCGCCGCCTTCCCTCGGGAGCGGACGTGTCGGCAAGAAAGGCGAGGCCGTCGTCGCCGTCGTCGACTACGGCGCCCCGTTCCTGCACGTCAACTTCCAGGACGGCAAGGGCCGGACGCGCATCCGGGCCCTCTGGGACCAGGATCGGCGCTTCATGCGCTCGTGGTGGGCCGCGCCTCCGCGCGCCGGCTACGGGCGCGAGCTGTCGGCGGCGGCGATCCAGGCGATGCTGGAAGACAACCGCGACGCCGCGCGCCGCCAGCGCTTCGACGAGGCCGTCGTCTACCGGAGCCTGGACTACCTGATCGCCTACCGCGACCCGCGACGGCGCGTCTACAACGCGACCCACGGCGCCCATGTGCTCGACATGGCCGGCGGGCAACGCGACCCCCTGGTCGCGCCGCCGGCCCAACCGAAGCCGGCGGCCAGGAACCTGGTCTTCGTGCAGCTGCCGGCGATGACCGCGGCCGACAGCTCCGGCGGCTCGCTCGGTGCGCAGCTGCTGGACGCGGTGCGCTACGTGCTGGACGTCTGCCATCTGGACACGAAGGTGGTGGTCAACATCAGCTACGGCAGCGCCGCCGGCTCCCACGACGGCAGCTCGCTCACCGAAAGCGCGCTCGACGAGCTGCTGGAGCGGCGCGGCAAGAACTTCGCGATCGTGCTGGCCGCGGGCAACTCGCGCCGCACCGACACCCATGCGCACCGCGTCGCCAGCCCGGAGCGCAGCGCCCGCCTCAGGCTCGCCCTCGAGCCCGGCGACAGCACCGACACCTTCGTCGAGCTGTGGTACCCGCAGCCCAAGCCCTATGCGCCCGTGCTGGGCGTGCGCGTGCGCACGCCGCAGCGCGACTGGAGCGACTGGGTCCGGCCCGGCGAGGAAGTGGCGCTGCTGAACGAACGCGGCGAGGTCACCGCGCTGCTGCAGCACCGCCTTCTCGCGCCCGGCAGCCTCACCCAGTCGATGGCCCTGCTGGCGACCGCGCCGACGGCGGCACCGGTCGGCGACCCCGGCCCGCTGGCCGAGGCCGGTCTGTGGGAGATCGAGGTGCGCATCGAGCCCGCCACCAACGGCCGCGACGTCGCCGCCGGCGAGTCGATCGCCTTCGACGCCTGGGTCGAGCGCGACGACCCGGGCGACCTGGGCATCGGCGCGCAGCCGCGTTTCGTCGACCTCGACGACGACGACCAGACCAACACGCTGAGCAGCATCGCCACCGGCGCGCACACGGTGGTGGTGGGGGGCTACCGCATCGCCGACGGCCGGCCGGTGGACTACGGGTCGCGCCCGGCGCCCGGCGCGCGCGGGCGGCAACTGCCCTTCGTGCTCGCCGCCTGCGAGGAGGACGCGCAGAACCCGGACATCCGCGCCGCCGCGGTGCGCAGCACGGAGACCTACCGCATGAACGGCACCAGCGTCGCGGCGCCGGTGGTGGCACGCCGCCTGTCGGAGATCATGGAAAGTCGCGATGTGGACCGCGCGGACTGGCCCGCTATCCTTCTGGCGCTGGCCCGCGACGAAACGTCCTTCGTCCGGCTGCCGCCCGAAGACTGGTGAGACGGCAAGGCCGGATCGCCGTTCCCGAAGCCGACACCGTTCGAGGGCCCATCGATGAAGCCGTTGCCCGGAATCCGTCGCCGCCAGGTCCTGGCCCTGCTGGGCGCCGCTGCCGCCCCGGCCGCCGGCCTGGCCCAGGGCACCTACCCCGAACGGCCGCTGCGCTTCGTCGTGCCCTACCCGCCCGGCGGCGGCACCGACGTCATCGCGCGCATCGTGCAGCCGCGGCTGCAGCAGGCGCTGGGGCAGAACATCGTCATCGACAACCGCGGCGGCGCAGCCGGCGCTTTAGGCACCGACGTCGTCGCCAAGTCGGCGGCCGACGGCTACACGGTGCTCTTCACGCTGAGCTCGCACACCATCAACCCGGCGATCCTGCCCAAGCTGTCCTTCGACACGCAGAAGGACTTCGAGCCGGTGGTCATGGTCGCTTCGCTGCCGCAGATCCTGGTCGCCAACCCCGCGCTGCCGGCGAACACGGTGGCCGAGCTGGTGGCGCTGGCGAAGGCGAAGCCGGGCACGCTCTCGTTCGCCTCGGTCGGCAACGGCTCGCCCGGACACCTGGCCGGCGAGCTGATGAAGCTGAAGACCGGCATCGAGATGACGCACGTGCCCTACCGCGGCGGCGGCCCGGCGGTGAGCGACGTCATCGGCGGCCAGGTGCCGCTGCTGTGGGTGTCGATCCCCGCCGCGGCGCAGCACGTGAAGGGCGGCAAGCTGAAGGCGCTGGCGGTGTCCACCCTCAAGCGCAGCGCCGCCTTCCCCGACGTGCCGACGATGGTGGAAGCCGGCGTGCCCGACTTCGAGGTCGACAGCTGGTACGCCATGTTCGTGCCCGCGAAGACGCCGCGGCCGGCGATCGAGAAGCTCAACAAGGCGCTCAACGAGACGCTCGCCGACCCCGCCGTGAAGGCGCAGCTGCTGGCGCAGGGCAGCGAAGGCGTGGGCGGCACGCCCGAGTCGCTGGGCCAGGTGGTGACGGCCGAACTGCCCAAGTGGGCGAAGCTGGTGCGCGAGGCGAACATCAAGGCCGACTGAGCGGCGCGCCGCATCGGCGATGATGCCGCCCATGCCCTTCGACACCGCCGCCACCCAGGTCGCCGCGCTGCGCGCGCGGCGCGTCTCCGCCACCGAGTTGCTGGAGGAGACGTTGCGCCGCATCGACGCCCACCACGCGGCGCTCAACGCCGTCGTCGTGCAGGACCGCGAAGGCGCGCGCCGCGCGGCCGCCGAGGCCGACGTCGCGCTCGCCCGCGGCGAGCAGCGGCCGCTGCTGGGCCTGCCGATGACGGTGAAGGAATGCTTCGACATCGCCGGCCTGCCCACCACCTGGGGCCTGGCGGGCACCGAGAAGATCCCGGTCACGCGCGATGCGGTCGTCGTGCAGCGCCTGCGCGCCGCCGGCGCGGTGGTGCTGGGCAAGACCAACGTGCCGCCCAACCTGGGCGACTGGCAGAGCGCCAACCCGGTCTACGGCCGCACGAACAACCCCTGGGACCTGGCGCGCTCGCCGGGTGGTTCTTCCGGCGGCAGCGCAGCGGCGCTGGCCGCCGGGCTGGTGGCGCTGGAGATGGGCAGCGACATCGGCGGCTCGCTGCGCGTGCCGGCGCATTGCTGCGGCGTCTTCGCGCACAAGTCCAGCCACGGCCTCGTGCCCGGGCGCGGCAACGCGCCGCCGGGCACGCCGGCGCTGTCGGTCGCCAACGAGGTCGACCTCGCCGTCTCGGGCCCGATGGCGCGCAGCGCGGCCGACCTGGCGCTGGCGCTGGACATCGTCGCCGGCCCCGACGAGGACCGCGCCCACGCGTGGAAGCTGCAGCTGCCGCCGCCGCGCCACGAGCGGCTGGCGGACTTCCGCGTGCTGGTGCTGCGCGAGCACCCGCTGCTGCCCACCGGCCGCGAGGTGGCCGCGCTGCAGGCGCGCTGGGTCGAAGACCTGGCACGCGCCGGCGCCCGCGTGGTCGAGCGCCACCCCGCGCTGCCCGACCTGCTGCGCATGGCGCGCACCTACAACCACCTGCTGCTGGCCTTCTTCGGCGCCACGCTGCCAACGGCCGAGTACGAAGGCCTGAAGCAGGCGGCCGCGGCGCTGGCGCCGAAGGACGACTCGCCGGCCGCGCAGCAGCTGCGCGCCTTCGCCAGCAGCCACCGCGACTGGATCGCCGCCGACCGCGTGCGCACCTTCGTGCGCCACGGCTGGCGCCAGCTGTTCGCCGAGGTCGACGTGGTCGTCGCGCCCGTGATGCCGCTGCCCGCGCTGCCGCACAGCGGCGCGCCAATGGAACAGCGCACGATCGAGGTCGACGGCCGCACCCTGCCCTACGCGCTGCTGGGCGCCTGGGCCGGCCCGGCCACGCTGGCCGGGCTGCCGGCCACCGCGTTCCCCATCGGCCTCACGCCCGGCGGCCTGCCGGTGGGTCTGCAGGCCATCGGCCCGCAGTTCGAGGACCGCACGACCATCGCGTTCGCCGCCGCCTGCGAACAAGCGTTCGGCGGCTTCGTCGCGCCGCCGGGCTACTGAGCCGACGGCCCTTCGAAGCAGCGGAACTCGATCGCCTGCGCCGCTTCGGCGCGCGGCTGGCCGAGCGCGATCCAGCCGTGGCCCACCAGCGTGAGCTCCTCGCGGTGCACGCGCATTTCCGGCCGGCCCTCGAAGGTGACGAAGGTGCCGTTGGAGCTGTGGTCGACGAGCACGAAGCGTTCGCGCCGGCGCTCGACCATGGCATGCGCGCGCGAGACGCACTTGTCGCGCACCGCGAAGTCGGCTTCCAGGTCGCGCCCGAAGGTGACCTTGCGCCGCTCGGGCCCCATCTCCACCCGGCGGCCGCCGCCTTCCAGCGCCAGCAGCGCCGCCGGCGCGCCGGCCGGCGCGTGGCGGGCGAAGATCACGGTGGTGCCTTCGCTCGCTTCCTGCCAGGTCAGCTCGACGATCGGCACTTCCTGCTCCTTGCCCTTCACGGGGATCGAGAACAGCTCGCGCAGGCTCTGTGCATGTTCGCCGGTCAGCATCGCCGCCGTGCCCTGGTCGGTGACGATCTGGCCCTTGGAGGCCAGGTCGCACAGGCGCGAGGCCAGGTTCACCGTGTCGCCGAAGACGTCGTGCTCGTGCGCGACCACGGCGCCGAAGTGAAAGCCGATGCGCAGCGCCAGCGGCCGGCCCACCGTGGGGCCGAGCGCGTCGACGCGCCGCTGCATCGCGCTCGCGGCGCTGGCGGCGGCGTCGGCGCTGCGGAAGACGGCCATCACCGCGTCGCCGATGGTCTTGATGACGCGGCCGCCGGCTTCGGCCGTGCAGGCCGACATGGCGGCCAGGCATTCCTCCACGACCGCGAAGGCGCGTTCGTCGCCCAGCACCTCGTAGAGGGCGGTGCTGCCGGCAACGTCGGCGAAGAGGACGGCGCATTCCATGGCTTGGCGACCCGTGCGGGCGCGCCGATTGTGGTGCCGGCCGGCCGCGCGCGCTTGACCTGTGTCATCCGGCCGCAGCGCCGGCCGCGCGCCGGCGTGCCTGGCGCGGCATGATGCGCCTGCGATGTTCGAGTCCGCCAACCTGCCGCACGCCGTCGACAAGCAGGCCTACGAGGCCGAGGAGGCCGAACTGCGCGCCGCGCTGCTGGACGCGCAGTTCGAGCTCGGCCAGCAGGCGCGCTTCCCGGTGCTGGTGCTGATCGCCGGTGTCGAAGGCGCGGGCAAGGGCGAGACGGTGAACCTGCTCAACGAGTGGATGGACCCGCGTTTCATCCACACCCGCGGCTTCGGCCCCCCGACCGAGGAAGAAGCGCACCGCCCGCCGCACTGGCGCTTCTGGCAGGCGCTGCCGCCCCGGGGCCGCGTCGGCATCTTCTTCGGCGCCTGGCACACGCTGCCCATCGTGCAGCGGGTGACCGGCGAGATCGGCGAAGGCGCGTTCGCCGGTGCCATCGCCGAGATCCAGCGCCTGGAGCAGATGCTCGTCGACGAAGGCGTGCTGCTGGTGAAGTTCTGGTTCCACCTCTCGAAGGACCAGCAGCGCAAGCGCCTGAAGTCGCTCGAGAAGGACCCCGCCACGCGCTGGCGCGTGACCGACCGCGACTGGGAATACTTCAAGCTCTACGACCGCTTCGTCGAGGTCTGCGAACCCTTCGTGCGCCAGACCTCCACCGGCACCGCGCCCTGGACCGTGGTGCCGGCCGCCGACGCACGCTACCGCGCGCTGGCCGTGGGCCGCCACCTGCTGGCGGTGATGCGCGAGCGGCTGGACGAGAAGCCCGCGAAGACCGCGCCCGTGAAGCCGCGACGCGCGCCACCGCCGCCGCCCGACGGCGTCAACGTCATCAGCGCGCTGCAGCTGGACCGGCCGATGACGCGCGAGGTGTACGACCGCGAGCTGCAGCACTGGCAGGGGCGGCTCAACCTGGCTTCGCGCGACCCGCGCTTCGCGGACCTCTCGGTGGTGGCCGTCTCCGAAGGCAACGACGGCGCCGGCAAGGGCGGCGCGATCCGCCGCGTGACGCAGGCGCTGGACGCGCGCTACGTGGAGACCGTGCCGGTGGCCGCGCCGACCGAGGAGGAACGCGCCCAGCCCTACCTGTGGCGCTTCTGGCGCCGGCTGCCGCGGCGCGGCCGCTTCACGCTGTTCGACCGCTCCTGGTACGGCCGCGTGCTGGTGGAGCGCATCGAAGGCCTGTGCAGCGAAGCCGACTGGCGGCGCGCCTACATCGAGATCAACGACTTCGAGCACGCACTCGTGAGCCACGGCATCGTGCTCGTGAAGTTCTGGCTCGCCATTGCCAAGGACGAGCAGCTGCGCCGCTTCCAGGAACGCGAGCAGGTCGCCTTCAAGCGCTTCAAGATCACGCCCGAGGACTGGCGCAACCGCGAGAAGTGGGACGCCTACGAGGCCGCCGTCTGCGAGATGGTCGACCGCACCTCGACCGCGCTCACGCCCTGGACGCTGGTGGAGGCGAACAACAAGTACCACGCGCGCATCAAGGTGCTGAAGACGCTGACCGAGGCGGTCGAGCAGGCGCTCGCGCGGCGCCGCCGCAAGGCGCGCCGCAAGTAGGACCCGGGGCCATGGAAGCCTGGCTGGCGATGGTCTGGCGCGAGGAATCGGCCTGGGGCTACGGCGCCGTGGCGGTGCTGGCGCTGCTGCTGGCGCGCTTCATGGCCGGCGGCCGCGCCGCGGTGCGGCACAGCGCGCTGCTGGTGCTGCTGTGCCTGCTGCTCGACGGCCTGGCGGCGCCGTTCGCGCTGCGCGGCCAGGAGGCCATCGCGCGCGGCATGCACCAGGCCGCGGTGCTGGGCCTGGGCGTGGTGCTGATCCGGCTGGCCGGGCTGGCCGCCTTCCGCGTGCTGCTGCCCGCGCTCAAGCTGGGCGCGCCGCGCATCGTGGAGGACATCGTCGTCATCGGCGGCTACGCGCTGTGGGGCCTGATCCGGCTCTCGTACGCGGGTGTCGACCTGGCCGCGCTGGTGGCCACCTCGGCCGTCGTCACCGCGGTGCTGGCCTTCGCGATGCAGGACACGCTGGGCAACATCCTGGGCGGGCTCGCGCTGCAGCTGGACGACTCGCTGTCGATCGGCGACTGGGTGCGCCTGGACGACGTTTCCGGCCGCGTGGTCGAGATCCAGTGGCGCTTCACCGCCGTGCTCACGCGCAACGGCGAGCGCGTGGTGATCCCGAACGCGCAGCTCATGAAAGGCAAGTTCGCGGTGGTCGGCGGCCCGGACGGCGGCGGCCCCGGCTGGCGGCGCTGGGTCTGGTTCAACGTGGACTACAGCGTGCCGCCGGCGCAGGTGGTGGCCACGGCGCTGGCCAGCCTGGCCGACGCGAGCATCCCCAACGTGGCGCGCGAGCCCGCGCCCTCGTGCGTGGCGATGGACTTCGCGCCCGGCTCCATGCGCTACGCGCTGCGCTACTGGCTCACCGACCCCGAGCACGACGACGGCACCGATTCGTTGGTGCGCCTGCACCTGCTGGCGGCGCTGCAGCGCAAGGGCTGGCGCATCGCGCTGCCCGACCAGGCCCTGCACGTGGTGCAGGAAGGCGAGGCGCACCGTGCCGAGGTGCAGCGGCGCGAGCTGGACCGGCGCATGGCGGCGCTCGCCGGCATCGACCTCTTCGCCACGCTGGCCGACGACGAGCGCCGCAAGATCGCGGCACGGCTGATCGACGCGCCCTTCGCGCAGGGCGACACCATCACGCGCCAGGGCGCGGCGGCGCACTGGCTGTACATCATCGTCGCCGGCGAAGCCGAGGTCTGGCACGAGGCCGAGGACGGCAGCCGCCACCTGATCACGCTGCTACCCGCCGGCCACGTGTTCGGCGAGATGGGGCTCCTGACCGGCGCGCCGCGCACGGCCACCGTGGTGGCCAAGACGGACTGCGAATGCTTCCGCCTGGACAAGGCCGGCTTCGAGGACATCCTGCACGAGCGGCACGAACTGGCCGAGAGCCTCTCGCGCGTGCTCGAAGACCGGCAGCACCAGAACGAGCTGCTGATGAAGGCGCGCAGCGCGCCGGCAGGCGACGACGAACGGGCCGGCCACCGGGCCGACCTGCTGCAGCGCATACGGCGCTTCTTCGGGCTGGGCTGAGCTTCAGCCGCCGTCGAAAGCCGCCTTCAGCGCCGCGATGTCCAGCTTGATCATCGTCATCATCGCGTCGGCCGCGCGCTTGCCCTTGGCGCGGTCGGGGCTGGCCATCATCTCCAGCAGCACCTTGGGCGTGATCTGCCAGGCGACGCCGAAGCGGTCGCGCAGCCAGCCGCAGGCTTCGGTGCGGCCGCCGGCTTCGAGCAGCGCGTTCCAGTAGCGGTCGACCTCGGCCTGGTCGTCGCAGTGCACGACGAAGGACACGGCATGGTTGAACGGCTCCGCGCCGCCGGCCGACATGGCGCTGTGGCGTTGGCCGAAGAGTTCGAAGTCGACCACCTTCACCGAACCCGCCGGGCCGCTGGGCGAATCGGTGGGCATGGTCCAGATGCCGAGGATGCGCGAGTCCGGGAAGATGGACGTGTACAGCCGCGCGGCCTCTTCGGCTTCGGAGAGGTACCACAGGAACGGGGTGATCTTCTGCATCAGGTGTCTCCCGGCGCGGGGAACTTGATCCGCGTCTGACGGCACGACGATCGGTGGCTGCCGGAATCGACGGCCGCCGCCATAATTGCATACGGGAAGAGGAACGGCAGAGATCATGAGCCCCATCGCGCCGATGATCGAGCGGGCGCGCGCGGCGCAGCGCGTGGCCGACGGCTACGACCAGGCCCGTGTCGACGACCTGGTGCTGGCCGCCGGCTGGGCCATCATGGAACCGGGCCGCAACCGCCGGCTGGCCGAGCGGGCGGTGGCCGACACCGGCATCGGCAACGTCGAGGACAAGGTCCGCAAGAACCACCGCAAGACGCTGGGCCTGCTGCGCGACCTGGCGGGCGCGAAGTCGGTGGGCGTCATCGCCGAGCACGCTGAACAAGGTCTGGTCGAGATCGCGCGGCCGGTGGGCGTGGTGTGCGCCGTCACGCCTTCCACCAACCCGGCGGCCACGCCGGCCAACAAGATCATCAACGCGCTCAAGGGGCGCAACGCGGTGATCGTGGCGCCTTCGCCGAAGGGCTGGTCGACCGCGGCCCTGCTGGTCGGCTACGTGCACGAGCAGCTGGACCGCCTGGGCGCGCCGCGCGACCTGGTGCAGGTGCTGCCGGCGCCGGTGGACAAGGCTTCGACAAGCGAGCTCATGAAACGCTGCGACCTCGTCGTCGCCACCGGCTCGCAGGCCAACGTGCGCGCCGCCTACGCCAGCGGCACGCCGGCCTTCGGCGTCGGCGCCGGCAACGTGGCCGCGATCGTCGACGAGACGGCCGACGCGGAGGCGGCGGCCGAACGGATCGTGCTGTCCAAGACCTTCGACAACGCCACCAGCTGCTCTTCGGAGAACAGCCTGGTGCTGGTGGCGGCGGCGCGCGAAGCGGTGCTCGCCGCGCTGCAGCGGCGCGGCGCGCGGCTGCTGGACGCGCGCGCGAAAGCCGCGCTGCAGGCGCTGATGTGGCCCGACGGCCACCTCTCGCCGGCGGTCATCGGCCAGGCGGCGCCGCGCATTGCCGAACTCGCCCGCCTGGGCGCCACCGAAGCGCGCGTGCTGATGGTGGAAGAGGAAGGCGCGGGCGCCGGCTTCCCGTTCTCGGGCGAGAAGCTCTCGCCCGTGCTCACGGTCTACACCGTGCCCGACTTCGAGGCCGCCGCCGCCATGGTGGCGCGCATCTACGAATTCCAGGGCGCCGGCCATTCGGTGGGGCTGCACACGCGCGACGAGGCGCGCGCGCTGCGGCTGGGCCTGGCATTGCCGGTCTCGCGCGTGATCGTCAACCAGGCGCATTGCATCGCCACCGGCGGCAGCTTCGACAACGGTCTGCCCTTCTCGCTCTCGATGGGTTGCGGCACCTGGGGCCGCAACAATTTCTCCGACAACATGAACTACCGGCACTACCTGAACATCACGCGCGTGTCGCGTCCGATCCCCGAGCGCGTTCCTTCGGAACAGGAGATCTTCGGCGCGTTCTTCGCACGCCACGGCCGCGCATGACGGTACGCGAACTGGTCCTGCGCCAGGCGCGCGCGCGCCCGGACGCCGTCTACGCTCTGGCCGCCGAGGGCGGCCACCGGCTCACCTACGCCCAGCTGGCGGCGGCCTGCCGCGGCGTTTCGGCGTTGCTGGCCAGGCATGGGCTGGGCCCGGGCGACACCGTCTCGCTGGTCATGCCCAACGGCACCGTCACGCTGGAACTGCTGCTCGGCGTGATGGCCTCCGGCTGCGTCGTCAACCCGGTGAACCTGCTCGCACAACCCGAGCAGATGCGCTACGTGCTGGACCACAGCGACTGCAAGCTGGTGGTGACGGCGCCGGAATGGACCGCGCGCGTGCGCGAACTGCTGGCCGGCGTATCGCGCCCGGTGGCGCAGGTCGAAGCCGACCCCGAGGGCGCGGGCTTCCGCGATGTGGCCGGCCCGGCGCCGGCGCACGTGCCCGAGCCCGAAGACGCGGCGCTGCTGATGTACACCTCCGGCACCACCGGCCGGCCCAAGGGCGTGGTGCTGACGCAGGCCAACCTGGCGGCCAATGCGCACGCCATCGCCGCCGAGCACGCGCTGGGCGCAGAAGACCGCGTGCTGGGCGTGCTGCCGCTGTACCACATCAACGCCTTCGCGGTGACGATGCTGGCGCCGCTGGCCGCCGGCGGCAGCGTGGCGGTGGCACCGCGCTTCTCGGCGCAGCGTTTCTGGAGCCAGGCGATCGAGACACGCTGCACCTGGATCAACGTGGTACCCACCATCATCGCCTTCCTGCTCGAAGGCGAACAGCCGCCGCGCGACATGCTCTCGCGCATCCGCTTCTGCCGCTCGGCTTCGGCCGCGCTCGCGCCGGCGCACCTGCGCGCCTTCGAGAAGCGCTTCGGCATCGGCGTCATCGAGACCATGGGCCTGACCGAGACGGTGGCGCCTTCGTTCAGCAATCCGCTGGACCCGGCGCAGCGCAAGATCGGATCGGTGGGCCGCGCCTCCGGCGGCGAGGCGCGTGTCATCGACGCCGCGCTGCAGCCGCTGCCCGACGGCCAGACCGGCGAGATCGCGATCCGCGGCCCGCACGTGATGCGCGGCTACTACAAGAACCCCGAGGCCACCGCCGAGGCCTTCACGCCCGACGGCTGGCTGCGCACCGGCGACCTGGGCCACCGCGACGCCGACGGCTTCTTCTTCGTCACCGGCCGCATCAAGGAACTCATCATCAAGGGCGGCGAGAACATCGCGCCGCGCGAGATCGACGAAGTGCTGCTGCGCCACCCCGCGGTGCGCGACGCCGCCGCCACGGGCATGCCTGACGCCACCTACGGCCAGGAGATCCTGGCCGGCGTGGTGCTGCGCGAAGGCCAGCGCGAAGACGAAGCCGCGCTGCGCGCCTTCTGCGAGAAGCACCTCGGGCGCTACAAGACGCCCAAGGTCTTCCTCTTCCTGCCCGAACTGCCGCGCGGGCCTTCGGGCAAGGTGCAGCGGTTGAAGCTGCTGGAGCTGTTGTAGCCGGCCACCAAGGCGGAACGACAGCAAGAACCGCTTCAGTCGGCGGCGCCGCGGCCGAAAACCCGTCCATCCCTTCATGAGACGGCTTGCATGGTGACCCCTGCGACCGGCACCGCGCCAGCCCCGCTGAGCGGTGCCGCGGCTGCGCTGCAGGCCTTCCGCGCCGGCCGCCTGGACGCCGCGCGCGAACATGCACTGGCGCTGGCCGCCACCGGCCCGGCGGCGCAACGTGTCGACGCGGCCGTGCTGCTGGCACGGATCGCGCGGCGCCAGGGCCGGCTGGACGTGGCGCTGGCCGAGAGCACCCGCGCCGTGGAGGCCGCGCAGGCCAGCGCCGACCCCGCGCGCGAGTGCAGCGCGCGCGTGCAGCACGCGCATGCCCTGAACGCCCTGGGGCTGGTGGAACCGGCGCTGGAGGAAAGCTGGCGCGCGCGCCGCCTGGCCGAAGACAGCGGCGATCCCGCCGCCGAAGCCGCCGCGGCCGAGGCGATGGCGGGCGTGCAATGGGCCATGTCGCGCTGGCCCGAGGCGCTGGAGAATTTCCAGCGCATGCTAGAAAGGGCGGCCGCGGCCGGCGACCTCGAACTGCAGGCCGTGGCCCACGGCGGCCTGGCCGGCGTGGAGGGCCAGCTCGCACGCGCGCCCGACGGGCCGGACCCGCGCGCCGGCTTCGAACGCGCCTATGCGCATGTCTGCGAATACCTGCGCCTGGCTACCGAACTGGGCGACGTTCACGCGATCCGCTCGGCGCGCCACAACCAGGCGGTGGCGCAGATCGCGCTCGGCGACCGCCGCGCGGCGCGCCGTTCGCTCGAGGCCGTGCACGCCGAGTCCGGGGAAGGCGAGGCACGCGCACTCTCGCTGCTCAACCTGGCCGACCTGGACCTGGAGGAAGGCCGCCCGGCCGACGCGCTGCCGCGCCTGCAGGCCGCCCACGAACTGCTGGCGGCCAGCGCGGACACGGCCTACCTGATGAGCTGCTGCCGCATGCTCTGCGACGCGCACGAGGACCTGGGCAACGCCACCGCCGCGCTCGACTGGCACCGGCGCTTTCACGCCCACCACGTGCGCCTGAGCTCCGAGCGGGCGCAGACGCACGCGCGCGCGCTGGAAGTGAAGTACGAGACCGGGCGCGCGCAGGCCGCGGCCGAGTTCGAGCGCTTGCGCGCCGAGCGCTACGAGCGCGCGTCGCTGGAAGACGGACTCACCGGCATCGCCAACCGGCGTGCCTTCGACCAGGCGCTGGCCGCGGCGCGCCGGCGCGCGGCCGAAGGCCGGCCCTTCGCGCTGGCGCTGCTGGACGTGGACCACTTCAAGCGCATCAACGACCTTCACTCGCACCTGGCGGGCGACGAGGTGCTGCGCCGCATCGGCCGCCTGCTGGCCGCCACCTGCCGGCGCGACGACGTGGCGGCGCGCTACGGCGGCGAGGAGTTCGCGCTGGTGCTGGCCGACGTCGACGCCGCGGCCGCACGCGAGATCTGCGAGCGCGTGCGCGCCGCGGTGGAGCGCGAACCCTGGCCGCAGGTCTCGCCCGGGCTGGCCGTGCGCGTCAGCATCGGCTGCGTGTGCGTGCCCGCGCGCGGCGACCTGCCCGAAGCGCCGGCACTGCTGGTGCAGGCCGACCGGCGGCTGTACGCCGCCAAGGCGGGTGGGCGCAACCGGGTGGTGAGCGAAGACTCGACCGGCTGAAAGAACGGGCGGCGCGCGAACGGCCCGGTCGGGCGCGGCGGCATCGCGCGGTCTGTTCCAATGGGCTGCGGTCGATCGACTGCGAGCGGAGACCTGCCGATGCCGACCCAGCTCACCCTCACGGCCCTGGCCGCCGCGGCCCTGCTGGCCGCCTGCGCCACCATCGACGAGACACCGCCGGCCGCCACCATCACCCCCATGCCCGGCCTGGGCACGGCCAGCTTCGCCGTCACCGCGCACGACGAGCAGGCCCGCGCCTGGTTCGCCCAGGGCCTGCAGCTGCTGTGGGCCTTCGAACAACCCGAAGCCGCGCGCGTGTTCCGCGCCGCGCTGGCGCGCGACCCCGGCTGCGCCATGTGCGCGTGGGGCGTGGCCTACGCGCTGGGGCCCAACATCAACGACCCGGAACGCGGGCCGGTGCGCGACATCCGCCGCTACGTCGCGCAGGCGCAGCAGGCCGCTGCCGGCGCTTCACCCGTCGAGCGCGCGCTCATCCAGGCCCTGGCCGTGCGCTACGGCCGCGGGACCGAGCGCGACCAGAAGCTCTACGAAGCGCAGGGTGCCACGATATGCGGCGGCCGCAAGCCGGAACGTGAAGTGGACCCGCAGGACATGGCCTACGCGGCCGCCATGGCCGACGTGCTGCGCCAGTTCCCGGACGACCCCGACGTGGTCACGCTGTACGCCGACGCGGTGATGGTCACCCTGCCCTGGGACTGGTGGGACCCGAAGACCGGCCGACCCAACGGCGGCGTGGCCGACGTGGTGGCCCGCCTGGCCGCCACCACGCAGCAGTACCCGCAGCACACCGGCGCGCTGCACTTCTACGTGCACATCGCCGAGCACTCGCCCGACCCGCGGCAGGCCGAAGCGGCGGCCGACGCCCTGGGCACGCTGGCGCCCGGCTCGCCGCACCTGGTGCACATGGGCAGCCACATCTACAAGAACATCGGCCGCTTCGCCGACGGCGTGCACGCCAACCAGCAGGCGCTGGAAGTGCAGAAGAGCTTCGACGCGCTGCTGCAGGCCCAGGGCGCCGGCGGCCGCGGCCGCTGGAACGCGCACCACCTGCACTTCCTGTGGTTCGCGGCGCTCATGGAAGGCAATGTCGACCTCTCCGTGGCCACCGCACGCGAATACGCGCACCGCTACCACGGCCGCGGCGACGGTGCCGGCGAATACGCCGCGCTGCTGCCGCTGGCGACGCTGGTGCGCCTGGGCCAGTGGGAAGCCGTGCTGGCCGAGCCGCCGCACAGCGGCCGCCTGGGTTTTGCCGAAGGCTTCAGTGCCTACGCGCGCGGCATGGCCTACGCGCACACCGGCCGCCTGGCGGAGGCCAGGGCCGAACTGGCCACGCTGCAGCGCCAGCGCGCCCTGCCCACGGTGCAGCGCGCCACCTTCGCCGGCGAGCCCATGCCGTCCAGGATGCTCACGGTGGCGCAGCACATGCTGGCCGGCCGCATCGCGCGCGAGGAAGGCCGCCCGCAGGAGGCCGTGGCCGGCCTGCGCGAAGCGGCCGCGCTGGACGACGACTTCGGCAGCGACCCGCCGCTCTTGGGCGGCGGCGTGCGGCTGGCCCTGGCCGGTGCGTTGCTGCAGGCCGGCCAGCTGGACGAAGCCGCGAAGGAGATCGCCGAAGCGCAGCGCCTGAACGGCCCCAGCGCCTGGGTGTACCAGGGCCTGGCGGCGCTGGCCGAGAAACGCGGCGCGCGCGATGAGGCCGTGCGCCAGCACGAGCTGGCGCAGGCGGCGTGGCGCGGGGCGCAGGGAGCGGTGCTGCCGCAGCTCTAGACGATGCGGCTGGCGCCGTGGCCCTGCCAGTAGCGGTCGCGCAGCGGCTTCTTGTAGAGCTTGCCGGTCGGCAGGCGCGGCAGCGGGTCCATGAAGTCGACGCTGCGCGGGCATTTCATCGGCGCCAGGTGGTCGCGGCAGAACGCGATGAGCTTCTCCGCGAAGGCCTCGTCGGCCACCACGCCCGGCAAGGGCTGCACCACCGCCTTCACCTCTTCGCCCAGGTCTTCGTTGGGCACGCCGAACACCGCCGCGTCGGCCACCTCGGGGTGCGTGACGAGCAGGTTCTCGCATTCCTGCAGGTAGACGTTCACGCCGCCGGAGATGATCATGAAGGTGGAGCGGTCGGTCAGGTAGAGGAAGCCGTCGTCGTCGACGTAGCCCACGTCGCCCACCGTGGTCATGGTGCCATCGGCCGAGCGCGTGAGCGCGGTGCGCACCGGGTCGTTGAAGTACTCGAAGGGGTTCGCGGTCTTGAACCAGATCTCGCCCGGCTGGCCCTTGGCCGCCGGGCGGCCCTGGTCGTCGAGCACGTGCAGGTCGCCCATCAGCACGCGGCCGACAGTGCCGCGATGCGCCAGCCACTCGGCGCTGTCGCAGGCGGTGAAGCCCATCGCCTCGGTGGCGCCGTAGTACTCGTGGACGATGGGGCCCCACCACTCGATCATCCGCTCCTTCACCGGCACCGGGCAGGGCGCGGCGGCGTGGATGGCGATCTTCAGCGACGAGAGGTCATGGCGCCGCCGCACCGCTTCCGGCAGCTTGAGCATGCGGTTGAACATGGTCGGCACCAGCTGCGAATGCGTGATGCGGTGCCGCTCCACCAGCGCCAGGTACTGCTCAGGGTCGAAGTGCTCCATGACGACCACGGTGCCGCCGTTGCGGATGGCGAGCGACACGTTGGCCTGCGGCGCCGAGTGGTACAGCGGCGCCGGCGAGAGGTAGCGCATGCCGGGCTCGCACTGCCACAGCTTGTTGAGGAAGTGGAACAGCGGCAGCGGCTCCGACGGCGGGTTCTCCGGCAGCGGCCGCAGGATGCCCTTGGGCCGCCCGGTGGTGCCCGACGAGTACAGCATCGGCGTGCCCAGCCATTCGTCGGCGATCGGCGTGTCGGGGAAACGCGCCACCGCTTCGGCATAGTCGACGAAACGCGGGTCGCCCATCGCGCGCACGGCCTCGCCGCCGTCCACCACCAGGCAGCGCCGCACCTTCGGGCACTGTGCCAGGCCGGCGCGTGCCGCCGGCAGCTTCGCGAGGGAGGTGACGAGCACCTGCGATTCGCTGTTGTCCACCACGTAGGCCATCTCCTCGCCGTTGAGGAAGGAGTTGATGCAGGTGTAGTACAGCCCCGAGCGTTCGCCGGCCCCGTTGCATTCGAGGTAGCGGCTGTTGTTCTCCATGAAGATCGCGTAGTGGTCCAGCCGCGTCAGCCCTTCGGCGCGCAGCAGGTGCGCCAGGCGGTTGGTGCGGCGTTCGAACTCGGCGTAGGTCACGCTCTCGCCGCTGCCGGCCATCACGAAGGCGACGCGGTCGGGGTGCGTGAAGGGGTACCGTCCGGCGTACATGGCGTCTCCCGCACCGGCGGGAACGCCGGCACCTGGAGTCGGATGCTAGGCAAGCGCGTCCGGCAGGGGCATCGGTTCTGCACCTGAGCGCGGCCAGCTTCCCGCCGAGGCGACCGGAGCCTGTTGCACGACGCCCCGGTGTCAGGCCCCGGCGCCGGCACGACCGTCCGGTAGACCGGCAGGACCGCTCCCGCACCCGCACCGACGGTTCGTCCGATGGCACTGGCCGCTCGTCGCCACGGCGCCGACAGTGCAGTCATCGAGGACATCCCGTCGTCGATGCAACCCAAGGACCCCCTGCCATGACTTCCGATCGACCCATCGCCTGCAACTGCAACCCCTGTCCCGGCGCCGGCTGCGCCTGCGGCTGCCAGCAGCGCGCCGCGCAGCCCGCCTGCGGCTGCGAACCGCAATGCCTTTGCGGGCCGCAATGCGCTTGCGGCTCTCAATGCCAGTGCGGCAACGGCAACCGTTGCACCCAGTCCTGAGCCGGGCACCCGCCGGCCCGTCGCCGGCGGCGGCCCCGCGGCCGCTGCCGGCAATTCCGCCCATCGCACGGCGCTCGCCCGTTGCGCCCGCCCGTGAAGGAGCCCGCTCTTGAACAGCTTCGTCCTCGCCTTCGTCGGCGGCATCGTCGGCGCCGTCCTGATGGACATCACCGAAACGTTTGCCGCGCGGGCCGGCCTCACCAGCGGCGTCAGCGTCTCGCTGGTCGGCCGCTGGGCGCTCGGACTGCTCCGCGGCCAATGGGCGCATGCCGACATCGCACGCACCCCGGCCCGGCCGGGCGAGGTGCCGGCGGGTTGGGCCTTCCACCTCCTCGTCGGCGGCGGCGGGGTGGCCTTGTGCTATGCCGCGCTGCTGAAGGCCGTCGGCTGGACCCGGCCCGCCCAACACCTGTGGGGCGGCCTGGTCTTCGGCGTGGCGACCTCGCTGCTGCCCTGGCTGTTGTTGTTGCCGGCCTTCGGCTGGGGCTGGTTCGGTCGACGCGGGCCGCGCGGGTCGAATGCATTGCTGGCCAGCCTGGTGTCGCACCTGCCCTACGGGATCGGCGTCGGTGCCGTGACGGCGCTGGGCGCGGGCCTGTAGCCGCGGCCCGCTTGGCGTGGACCGCCACCGGCCCTACAGTCGTTCGAACCGTTCCATGCCGTAGCCGCTCGAGCACCATGTACCTCTCGTCGACGCCCCGCATCGAGCTGTGGGCCAACACCACCAGGGGCTCCCTGCAGCTGGTCGCGGCCTCGGCCGTGGTGTGGGCGGTGGCGGCGGCCCTGCTGTTCGTGGTGGTGCCCGGACTGGACACCTTTGCTCGCCTGCTGGTCTTCTCCGAGTGCGTCGGCCTCACGATGGCGGCCTGCGTCGTGCTGCTGCGGCGCCAGCGCCGTGTCGAGCGTCTGGTCACGGGCACCCGCTGGTTGCTGACCGGCGCGATCGCGATCCCGGTCGGCTACCTGCTCGGCCACCAGATCGCCTTCCTGCTGCTCGGCGAGCCGCTGCGCATGGTCGGCTTCCACCAGGTCAGCCTGGTGCCGCTGCTCTTCACCGTGCTGGTGGGGGGCCTGGGGCTGCGCCACTTCGCCGTCCGCGAGCACCTGGCGCGCGAGGCGGCTGCGCGCGCCGAAGCCCAGCGGCTGGCCGTCGAGGCGCAGCTGCGCCTGCTGCGCACGCAGCTCGAGCCGCACATGCTGTTCAACACCCTGGCCAACCTGCGTGGCCTGATGCGCGAGGATGCCGACCGCGCCGAGACGATGATCGACCGCCTCATCATCTACCTGCGCGCCACGCTGGCCGCTTCGCGGACCGAATCGGTGCCGCTGGGCCGCGAGTTCGCGCAGCTGCGGGCCTACCTGGAGATCATGGCCTTGCGCATGGGGCCCCGGCTGGGCTGGCGGCTGGACCTGCCTGCCGAACTGGAAGGCACTCCGGTGCCGCCCATGCTGCTGCAGCCGCTGGTGGAAAACGCGATCAAGCACGGGCTGGAGCCCAAGGTCGGCCCGGGCCGCATCGAGGTGGTCGCACGCGGGGTCGAGGCGGGCCTCGAGATCCGCGTCGAAGACGACGGCCTGGGGCTGCCTGACGACACCTCCGCCGGCCACGAGCTTTCGGGCTACGGACTGGCCCACGTGCGCGAGCGCCTGCACGCGGTGTACGGGCCGGCCGCGCGGCTCGCGCTCGAGCCGCGCAAGCCCGGCGGCCTGCGCGCCCTCGTGCTGCTGCCGGACCGACCTGCCGGGAGGAACTTGCCATGACCGCCGACCACCCCGTGACCGCCGTCATTGCCGAAGACGAGCCGGTGCTAGCCCGCATGCTGACCCGCCTGCTTGCCGAGGCCTGGCCCGAACTGCGCATCGCCGGCGTGGCCGAGGACGGCATTCGCGCGACCGAGCTGGCCCTGGCCGAGACGCCCGACATCGTCTTCCTGGACATCAAGATGCCCGGCCGCACCGGCCTGGAGGTGGCCGAAGCGGTGGTCGACGACTGGCCCGACGGGCGCGCCGAGCCGCTGTTCGTGTTCGTCACCGCCTTCGACGAGTTCGCGGTTGCCGCTTTCGAACGCGCTGCCGTGGACTACCTCGTCAAGCCGGCCACGGCCGAGCGGCTGCAGCAGACCGTGGCGCGGCTGAAGACCAGGCTGGCCGGGCGCAGCGCTGCGCCCGCGGCCAGTGGCCGGGCGGTGCTGATGAAGCAGATGCAGTCGGTCGCGGCACCCAGCGTCGAGGCGGGCGAGCGCATCAAGGTGATCCGGGCCGGCGTGGGCAATACGGTGCGCATGATCCCGGTGAGCGACGTGGTCTGCTTCGAAGCGACCGAGAAGTACGTGAACGTCGTGACGCCGACCGGCGAGGCGCTGGTGCGCATGAGCCTGCGCGAGCTGACCGCGCGCATCGATTCGACCGACTTCATCCAGGTGCACCGCAGCGTGCTCGTCAACTCGAACGCGATCCTCAGTGCCACCCGCGACGACAACGGGCACTACAGCCTCGCATTGCGCGGCCTGCAGCGGCCGCTGAAGGTCAGCCGGGCGTTCGGCCACCTGTTCCGCCCGATGTAGCCGCCGCCGGTCGGTGCGGAAGCACGGCCGCGTGCTCCCGGGGCTCTCGGAGTTGACGCGCCAGCACCCTGAGCGCGCCACGGCCGGTGGCGGCAGCAGCCTTGCCGACGCCGTGATCAAGGGCCCGCGCGGCGCGCCAGCCGCCGCGGGTGGCCTTCCAGCGCCCCGGCGGCGGCGGCCTTCAGCAGCCGCTGGAACGACGGGCAGGCCGCATGGCTGGGCGCAGGGCAGGCGGCCGCGTGCCGCAGCCCTTCGATCATGGCCTTGAGGCGCTTGACCATGCGGTCCAGTTCGTCGGCCTTCGCGGACAGCATGGCGCGGTCGATCTCGGGCGCTCCGCCGGGGGTGAACATGACGCGGATCTCGTCGAGCGAGAAGCCGGCCGCCTGCCCCAGGGCGATGAGCGCCAGCTGATCCAGCACCGCGGGCGCGAACTGGCGCCGCGCGCCTTCGGACGAGAGCGAGCGGATGAGCCCCTTGCGCTCGTAGTAGCGCAGCGCCGAGGCCGCCACCCCGGACTTCCGGGCCACTTCGGAGATGTCCATCGAAACCGCTTGACTTGAAGTCGACTTCAACTTCTACAGTGCCTTCAACGCACCGACTCGTCAACCCGTTCCCTGGAGATCGCCATGCCTTCCGACCCCGCACGCTTCGTCCAGATCGCCCAGATCGGCCTGATCGGCATCGGCGCCACCGTGCTGATGGACCTGTGGCTCTGGCTGCTGTCGCGCCTGGGCGTACCGACCGCCGGGTTCGCGATGGTGGGCCGGTGGGTCGGGCACTTCGGGCGCGGCACGTTCGCCCACGCTGCCATCGCGAAGGCCGCACCGGTCCGGTTCGAGGCCGGTCTGGGCTGGCTGACCCACTACGTCATCGGCATCGCCTACGCGGCGCTGCTGGTCGGCGTGCAGGGCGCCGCGTGGCTCGAACGTCCGACGCCGGGGCCGGCCTTGGCGCTCGGCGTCCTGACCGTGGCGGCACCCTGGTTCGTGATGCAGCCGGCGATGGGGGCCGGCTTCCTTGCCCTGAAGACCCCCACGCCGCTGAAGAACAGCGTTCGCAATCTCGCCAACCACGCGGTCTTCGGCCTCGGGCTGTACGTCGCGGCCGCGGCCGTGGCGGCCCTGGGCGCGTGAGACCGCGGCATCCGTAGAAGCCTCTCAACCCCACTGGAGACCCGCTCATGAGCAAGCTCGCCATCGTCTATCACAGCGCCCACGGGCATACCGAGTTCATCGCCCGGCAGGTGCATGCCGGCGCGTCGGAGATCGACGGCATCGAAGCCCGCTTGGTCAAGGCCGAGGACATGGCGCGCACGCCCGACGAACTGCTCGGCTACGACGGCTTCATCTTCGGCTCGCCGACCTACATGGGCGGCGTGAGCGCACCGTTCAAGAGCTTCATGGACGCCACCGGCCGCCTCTGGAGCCGGCAGCAGCTCAAGGGCAAGCTCGCCGCCGGCTTCACCGTCTCGTCCCTGCCTTCGGGCGACAAGCAGTCGACGCTGATGTCGATGTTCGTCTTCAGCATGCAGCACGGCATGCTGTGGGTGGGCAATCCCATCCTGCCCGAGCAGCACAGTGGCGTGCGCTACGACGAGGCGGCCAATCGGCTCGGCTCCTGGTCGGGGCTGATGGCCCAGGCCGGACACTCCGCACCCGCCGACTCGTTCGTCCCCGGCGACATCAAGACCGCACGCCTGTTCGGCCGCCACTTCGCGCTGAGCCTGGACCGCGTGACGGTTGCCGCTTGAACCACCCGCATTGCAGGAGAAACCGCATGCTTCCCCCGTCATGGGCGCCTGCCCTCTTCGGCCTGATCCTGTCGGGCCTGATGTCGCTGCTGGTGTCGGGCATCTCGACCTACCGCGCCGTCGGCTTCGTCGAGAGCTATCCCGGCTTGTGGACCGGTGCCTGGCTCAGCGCCTGGTTCGTGGCCTTCCCGGTGGTGCTGGTCGCGGCGCCCTTGACGCGCCGCGTGGTGAACGCGCTCGTCCGCCACCGGGCATGAAGCGATGCACCGGCGACGGGGCGGACGCATGCCGCCGCCCGCCACCACTCACACGGCCCACCCGTCGCGCCACCGGTACCGCCGCCTCCCCGTGCCCAGCGTGTGCCCGGCTTCGTCCTTGTCGGCAAGGCCTTCCGGAAAGTCGGCCACCATGGAGAACTGCGGGTGCAGGTAGCGGACCCCGGTGTCGATGGCGCTCTGCTCCCAGGCCGCGAAGGCCGCGTGCTCCGGCAGGCGCAGGCCCAGCACCTCGCGCGCCAGGCGTTCCATCAGCGGCGTGAGGGTGCCGATGTTGAAGGCGTCGCGCATGGCGTCGTCCAGCGCATCCCGCAGGTCGTGCAGGTCGGCCTCCACGTTCTGCATGGCGCGAAGGCACGTCGCGTCCAGCGCGTTCGCCGTGGCCAGGTCGGCGGGCGCATGCGTGGCGGCCAGGACCTGCTCGGCAACGTTGCCCGTGCTGTCGATCGCCGGCCAGAGGTTCGAATCGTCGGTGGCGATGGCCAGTGCGCCGGGACTCTAGACCCGCACGATCCGCGGCCTGTGCAGCCCCGCGTCGCGATAGAGCGCACCGATGGCGCGCCCTGCCGCGTCTGCCGCCATCGGCTCGGTGCGCAGATGGCGCCGCTCCCACAGCAGCTGGTGCGCGTGCAGGGCTTCGCGCTCCTGCGCCGACAGCGGCCCCTCGGCGGCAAGGGGCGTGCGAAGGGAGCTCACGGGGGCAGCGTGGGGAGGCGGCGTGGTGACGCTTCGGTCGGGGAGGCGGACGACGGTGCGCAGTGTGCCCGCGAGGGCAGCAGTGGACGCGCCCGCGCTTCGGTCGGCGAACCGCGCCAGCACCCGCATCTCCAGGCGCTGCCGCGCCGGCGCGTCGGGTGCCGCGAGCGAGTTCTCGAACGCCTTGTGCGGCACCGGGCCGCCGACGAGGTGCGCGTGAGCAAGAGCGTGGTGAGCAAGCACGCGGTGCATCGCGCTCACGCCGGCGGGCGAGGCCTGTGCCGAGTTCGCACGCCGTGCGCGCGCCGGGATGGGCACCGGCGAGGAACGGCTGCGCGCGCGGCGCTTCGAACTCAGCGGCCGGCTGACGCCGCTACAGGCCGGCGGCGGCCAGCGCGGCGGCGGCCTGGCCCTTCAGCGCGATCAGCACCAGGCGGCCCGTGCGCGCGCCGGTGGGGGCCGGATGCAGGTCGACGCGGCGGCCCACCACGTGCAGCACGCGCGCCGTGCCGTCGCTGTCGAGCAGCACGCCCTTGGCGCGCAGCACGCCGCGCTGGGCGGCCAGGCACGCACCGAGCGCGGCGGCATCGACGCGGCTCAGGCCTTCGCGCAGCGCGCTCTCGCAGGCCTGCGCGGCCGGCCGCGGTGCGCGCGGCGCGAAGGCGGTCTCGCGTTCGAGCGCCTGCACGCCCAGCATCACTTCGGGGTCGGCCTGGCCACGCTCGGCGGGCAGCACGGGGGCGAAGGCGCTCAGCCACGACTGCAGCGCCTCGACGTCGGCCGCCGCGACGAGGTCGCGTTTGTTCAGCACCACGAGGTCGGCCTCTTCGAGCTGCTGCCGCACCGTGTCGCCGGTGTAGCGGTCGGCAGCCTGCGCGCGCACCGCCGCGGCGTCGGCGACGACCGCGATGCCGTCCACGCGCACGCCCGGCACCAGCTTCGCGCTGCGCGCCACCGCCGCCGGCAGGCCGACGCCGCTGCATTCCAGCAGCACCAGGTCGGGCCTGCGCTGCACCGCCTGCGCCAGCGTGCCGACGAGGTCGGCGCCGTAGCTGCAGCAGACGCAGCCGCCGGCCAGCGCGAGCACCGAACCGGCTTCGCCTTCGATCAGGTCGGCATCGATCGAGGTTTCGCCGAAGTCGTTGACGAGCACCGCGATGCGCCGTCCGCCGGCATGGCGCAGCAGATGATTCACGAGCGTGGTCTTGCCGCTGCCCAGCCAGCCGCCCAGCAAGACGATGGGCACGACGACGGAAACGCGGTCGTTCAAGCCGCCTCGAACACGCGCCCGCCCTGCACCGTGCCGCGCACGCGCAGGTCCTTCAGCGCTTCGGGTGCCACCTCGCGCGGGTCTTCGTCCAGCACCGCGAAGTCGGCGCGCTTGCCGCACTCGATGGAGCCGATCTCGCCGTCCAGGTGCAGCGTGGTCGCGGCGCCCAGCGTGATGGCGTGCAGCGCCTCGGCCACCGTGATGCGCTGCGGCTCGCCCAGCACGCGGCCGCTGGCGGTGCGCCGGTTCACCGCGCACCAGGCGGTGAAGAGCGGCGCCAGCGGCG
Organism: uncultured Rubrivivax sp.; assembly: GCA_964454485.1. Lineage (GTDB taxonomy): Bacteria > Pseudomonadota > Gammaproteobacteria > Burkholderiales > Burkholderiaceae_C > Rubrivivax. The sequence continues at coordinate 15,969 of CAYVXO010000003.1, read as the reverse complement.
TGATCGGCGCGTCGGAGTGGATGGCCAGCGTGAGCCCGGCGTCGAGCGCGCTGCGGCAGGCGTTCATGCGCTCCGCGCGTTCGGTGCCCACCGTCACCGCCGCATGCTGGTCGCCCCAGAAGTACAGGTGGTTGGCGAACAGGTTCACGCAGCCGCCCAGGGCCTTCAGGCGGCGCAGCTGCGCCGCGTCGGCCAGCTGCGCGTGCTGCAGCGTGAAGCGGTGGTCGCGCGCGGGCTGCTGGCGCAGCGCGGCTTCCAGCGCGTCCAGCGCCATTGCGGTGGCTTCGTCGCCGTTGGTGTGCGTGTGCACCGGCACGCCCTGCGCCAGCGCGAGCTGGTAGCACTCGCGCACCGCTTCAGGCGCCGTGTACCAGAGCCCGTTGGGCGCGCCGTTGAAGTAACCCGGCCAGCGCAGGCGCGCGCTGAAGCCCTGGATGGAGCCGTCGGCCACCACCTTGATGCGGCCCAGGCGCAGTTGCTCGGTGCTGCGCGCGCGCAAGGCGGCGGCGCGCGCCACCGCGTCGGCCGGCTTCAAGCCGATCAGGCGCAGCAGCGGCACCACGCGCACCGGGTGGCCGGGCTCGGCGGTCACGCGTTCGAGCATCGCCACTTCGGGGTCGGTGAGCGTGGCGGCCAGGTCGGTGGCGGTGGTCACGCCGGCGCGCACCGCCAGCTTGCCGAACGCACGCAGGCCTTCCTCGTCGCCCGAGAGCATGGAGGCGTTCAGGCCCAGGTGGTGGAACATCGGCAGCATCGCTTCGGGGCCGCGCAGCTCGCCGGTGGGCAGGCCGTCGGCACCGAGCGGGAAGCCGGGGTGGTCGATGCCCGCGCGCAGGAACCCGGCCGCCTCCAGCGCCGCGCTGTTCACGTTGAGGATGTGCGCGCTGGCATGCAGCACGCCCACCGGACGGTCGGCGCTCACGCGGTCCAGATCGCTGCGCGTGCAGCGCGTGCTGCCGTAGTAGATGGGGTCGAAGCCCCAGCCGATGAGCGGCCGGCCCGCGGCCGCGGCTTGCGAGAGCGCCTGCACCACCGCTTCGAGCGAACGCGATCCCGCCACGGTGCGGCCTTCGGGGTCCTGCACGTCGAACCAGCCGCAATAGGTGTAGCGCCACAGCGTGCCGGCCATCAGGTGGCTGTGCCCTTCCACGAAGCCGGGCAGCAGCACGCGGTCGGCGAAGCGGTCGTCGTTGCGGTGCGGACCCCAGCTGGACAGTTCGGCCAGCGTGCCGACGCCCAGCACGCGGCCGGCACGCACCGCCACGTGGGTGGCTTCGGGGCGCGCCGGGTTCAGGGTGACGATGCGGCGCGCGCGGTAGATGACGGTCTCTTCGTTCTGCATTCGCGCAGGTTGGCGCAGCGAACAGCTTCGCGCAACAGGGGCCGCCCGGTGCCAGAATGGCCGACGCGAAAACACCACGGAGACGAACCGCCATGGGCCACGCCGACCCTCAAGTCAAGAGCACGCTCCAGCCCTACTGGATGCCCTTCTCGCCGAACAAGGAGTTCAAGGCCGAGCCGAAGATGTTCAGCCGCGCCAAGGGCATGTACTTCTACACGCCCGAAGGCCAGGAGGTCATCGACGCTTCGGCCGGCCTCTTCTGCGTGGCCGCCGGCCATTGCCGCGAGGAGATCGCGCAGGCCGTCTACGAGCAGCTGCAGACGCTGGACTTCACCGCCCCCTTCCTGCGCGCCCACCCCAAGGCCTTCGAGCTGGCCGAGCGCGTCACCCACTACACGCCAGAAGGCCTGAACCGCGTCTTCTTCACCAACAGCGGCTCGGAAGCGGTCGACACCGCCATGAAGATGGCGCTGGCCTACCACCGCGTGCAGGGCCAGCCGCAGCGCCAGCTGTTCGTGGCGCGCGAGCGCGCCTACCACGGCGTGAACATGGGCGGCGTGGCGCTCGCCGGCATGGTGAACAACCGCCGTGCCTACGGCCCCGGACTGGCCGGCGTGTACCACATGCGGCACACCGCGCTGCCGGAGAACAGGTTCGTCAAGGGCCAGCCCGAGAAGGGCGCCGACCTGGCCGAAGACCTGCTGCGCTTCTGCAACCTCTACGGCGGCGAGAACATCGCGGCCGTGTTCGTGGAGCCCACGGCGGGTTCGTTCGGCTGCCTGCCGCCGCCCAAGGGCTACCTGAACCGGCTGCGCGAGATCTGCGACCAGCAGGGCATCCTGCTCGTGTTCGACGAGGTCATCACCGGCTGGGGCCGCATGGGCGCCAACTTCGCCGCCCAGGCCTTCGGCGTCACGCCCGATCTGCTGACCATGGCCAAGGCCATCACCAACGGCGCGCAGCCCATGGGCGCGGTGGCCGCGAAGCAGGGCCTCTACGACGCCATCACCGAAGCCGGGCCGGCCAAGGGCATCGAGTTCTTCCACGGCTACACCTACTCGGCGCACCCGGCTTCGTGCGCGGCGGGGCTGGCGATGATGGACCTCTTCGCGAAGGAACGCCTCATCGACCGCGCCGCGGCGATGGCGCCGAAGTTCGCCGACGCGATCCACTCGCTGGCCGACTGCTCGGGCGTGGTCGACATCCGCTCGGTGGGCCTGATGGCGGCGGTGGAGATCGCGGCCGTCGGCGGCCCCGGCGCGCGCGGGCACGAGGCGCAGAAGCGGCTCTACGACGCCGGGCTCAACCTGAAGAGCACGGGCGATTCGCTCATTGTCGCGCCGCCGCTGGTGATGGAAGACCGGCACCTGGACGAGATCGTCTCCAAGCTGCGCACGGTATTGAAGTCGCTCTGAGTTGCTGCCGCACTTCGACGCGGCGACCTGGGCGCTGATCGCGGCCGCCTCGCTGGTGGCCTTCACCGTGCGCGGGCTGTCGGGCTTCGGCTCGTCGATGATCGGCATCGGCACGCTCTCGATCGCGCTGCCGCCGGCGCAGGTGGTGCCCGCCTTCCTGGGGCTGGAACTCGTCACCTCGGTCAACCTGCTGCCCGGCGTGTGGCGGCAGGTCGACTTCCGATCGCTGAAGTGGGTGGTGGCCGGCTGCGCGCTCGCCACGCCGCTGGGGCTGATGCTGCTGGTCCGGCTGGACGCGAACCCGATGCGGCTGGTGGTCTCGGCGGTGCGGCTCTTCATCGCCGCGGCCATGCTGGCCGGCGCCGCCGAGCGGCTGGCGCCGAAGCGGCCGCCGGGCGCGGCGGGCAGCTTCGCGGTGGGCTGCGCCTCGGGCCTGCTGAACGGTGCCGCCGGCATCGGCGGGCCGCCGGCGGTGGTGTTCTACTTCGCGACCCGCGGCGCGGCAGTGAGCCGGGCGACGCTGATCGCGTACTTCCTCTTCACCGACCTCTTCGCGCTCGCCTGGGCCGGCGGCAGCGGGCTGCTCACGCAGGCGGCCTGGCCGCTCATCGTGGCCGCGCTGCCGTTCTCGCTGCTGGGCGTGTGGCTGGGCACGCGGGGTTTCCGCCGGCTGGACGAAACACGCCTGAAGCGCCTGGTGTGGACGCTGCTGGCGCTGCTGGGCGCGCTGGGCGTGGCCGGCGCGATCTGGCGGCTGGCGCGCTGATGATCTGCGCGCCGTGGCGCCTGCGCCGCTGACTACCCGCGCGCGGCGCGCGCCGCCTTCATCTGCCTGGCGGCGCTGGTGTAGCCCCCGCTGCCGCCGTCGACGAAGTGCACGTGCAGGCCCTGCTCGTCCGAGGTGACCAGGCAGGTCATCAGCGCGTCTTCCGAGACGTGCATGCCCCATTCGAAGCCTTCGGCCTTGCTGCGCCCTTCGAGCAGGCCGCGCAGCGCCTCCACCACCGGCAGCGGGCAGTCGAGCACCAGGCACAGCGTGCGGTCGTGCTTGCAGAAGTCGGTGTTGGCGGCGATCTCGGCCTTGTAGCGGACCGGATCGAAGCCGCCCACCGGCCGGCCGCGCGCGATGACCCACTTCGCCAGCAGCGTGAAGGCGGCCAGGCGCAGCGCCGACCACGGCAGCCAGCCGCCGCGCGCGCGCGCTTCCAGCATCAGCCCCCGGGGCGGCCATTCCGCGGCCAGGTTGGCCGGGTCGGCCGGATGCGCGTCGCCGGCCAGCGCGCGCACCTCGCGGTACAGCGCGAGCGGCTCGGGCGCGCCGTGCACGATGAGCGTGACCATGCGCCCGCGGCGCGAGCGCAGCGGCGCCCAGCGGCACGACAGCCCGGCCAGGTCCACCGGCGCGCGGTCGTCCAGCGAATCGGGCACCGCCGCCTCGGCCGCCAGCGCGGGCCAGGCGCGGCCGCGCACCGCGTCTTCGAGCACGCCCACGCCGCCGCCGTCGAAGACGCCGAAGTGGTTGCCCGGCGTGGGCTCGAAGCGCGCCACCCGCACGTCGCAGCCGGCGCGCCGCAGCGCGGCCACCGGGGCGAGTCCGGCGCGCAGTTCCAGCCCGTGGTCGCGCCGCGCCAGCCCGCGCACGCGCGCCAGCGCGCGCCGGGTGGCGTCGACCCGCTCCGGCGGCACCATCAGCACCGCGCCGTCGCCGCCGAAGAGGAAGGGGATGGGCTCGGGCGCGCACAGGTTCTTCGCCGCCGCGATCGCCATCGCGGCGACGAAGTTCACCGTCTTGTGGCGGCCTTCGGCGATGGCCTGGGTCGAGCCGACGATGTCGGTGACGGCCAGCGCCCAGTCGTCGGGCGCGGGCCGGCAGGCCGAGGTGTCGAAGGTGAGCTCGGGCCGCGGCAGCGGCGGCAGGCTGGCGAAGAAGCCGGGCATGGTGGCTTCGAAGCCTACATCCGCCCCTTCCAGGGCACCAGCCAGCGCTCCAGGCGCCGCATCAGCAGGTCGAAGCCGTAGGCCACGACGCCGATCACCACGATGCCCATGACGACGATGTCGGTGCGCAGGAAGTTGCTGGCGTTCAGCACCATCTGCCCCAGCCCCACGTTGGCGGCCACCATCTCGGCGGCGACGAGCGTGGTCCAGCCGAAGCCGACCGCGATGCGCATGCCCACCAGGATCTCCGGCAGCGCCGCCGGCAGCACCACGTGCCACACCACCTGGCCGTAGCTGGCACCCATCGACCAGGCGGCGTTGATCTGCTCCTGCGAAGCGCTCTTCATGCCCGAACGAGCGGCCAGCGCCAGCGGCGCGAAACAGGCCAGGTAGATCAGCAGCACCTTGGGCAGCTCGTCGATGCCGAACCAGATGATGATGAGCGGCAGGTAGGCCAGCGGCGGCAGCGGCCGGTAGAACTCGATCGGCGGGTCGAACACGCCGCGCACGATGCGGCTCATGCCCATCGCGATGCCCACCGGCACCGCCGTCGCGCAGGCCAGCACGAAGGCCGCGAACACGCGCCCCAGGCTGGCCAGGAAGTGCTGCCACAACGGCTTGTCGTTGGCCGCGCCGCTCAGGTATTCCCAGAACTGCTGCAGCACCGCGGCCGGCGGCGGCAGGAAGAGCGGCTTGATCCAGCCCATGCGCGTGACCAGCCACCACAGCGCCAGCAGCACGAGCACGGTGACGACGCTGATGCGCGCGCTCGAGCCTTCGCCCGGCACCTTCGCGCGGCTGGTGCGTCGGCGCGCTTCAGCCATGGGCGGATTCGCGAGCGTGCACCAGCGACAGCACCTCCTCGCGCATGGCGATGAAGCGCGGCTCGCTCTTCACCCGCCGAGCGTCGCGGTGCGCCAGGTACTCGCGCGAGAACGGCAGGTCGTCGTAGACATGGGTGATGCGGCCCGGGCTCGGGCTCATCACCACCAGCCGGGTGGCGAGGAACAGCGCCTCCTCGACCGAGTGGGTGATGAAGAACACCATCTTGTTCGACGCCGACCAGGCCTGCAGCACCGTCTCCTGCACCTGCTCGCGCGTGAGCGCGTCCAGCGCGCCCATCGGCTCGTCCATCAGCAGCACCTCGGGGTCGGCCGCGAGCGCGCGCGCGATGCCCACGCGCTGCTGCATGCCGCCCGAAAGCTCGTAGACGGCGCGCTCGGCGAAGGCCGCGAGGCCCACCAGCGCCAGCTTCTCGGCCGCCACCCGGTGACGCGTGGCGCGGTCGGTGCCGCGCAGGCGCAGGCCGAGCGCCACGTTGTCGCGCACGTTCAGCCAGGGCATCAGCGCGTGCTTCTGGAACACCACGCCGCGGTCGGCGCCCGGGCCCTCGACCGGCCGGCCGTCGAGCAGGATCTCGCCTTCGGTGGGCGGCAGGAAACCGGCGATGCAGTTGAGCAGCGTGGTCTTGCCGCAGCCGGAGGCGCCCAGCGCGACGACGAAGTCGCCGTCGCGCATGGAGAGATTCACCCCGGCCAGCGCCTGCAGCGTGCCGCCGCGGACCTCGTAGCGGACGCCGAGGCCGCGGATCTCGAGCGAAGGCACCGCCGGACTAGTGTCGCGTCACTTGCCGCCGGCCTTCTTCACGTACGCGTCGGTGACGAAGGCCTTGTAGTCGGGCTTGACCTCGGTGATGCGGCCCTGCTCCTTCAGGAACTGCGCGGTCTCGGCCATCGCCTTGGCGGCGCCGCCGCCCAGCCACTTCGGACCGGCCTGCGCGGCGGCGTCGGGGAAGACGTAGAGCGCCATCGCCGCCGGCACGTCCTTGGGCTCGGCCTTGGTCCATTTGGCGACCGCCTTCACCTCAGCCGAGTCGGCGGTCCACTTCGCCTTGTTGGCGCGGTAGGCGGCGTCGGCCTTGATGAGGGCCCGGGTCAGCTCGACCATGAAGCCTTCGTTCTCGGCCGCCCACTTCGCGTTGACGACGATGCCGTCGAAGGTGGGGTAGCCCTTGGCGCCGATGGTGGCCGAACTGGCGATGGCCTTGCCGTTGCCCTTGATCTTGCTGAGCACCGGGTCCCAGATGAACGCGGCGTCGATGTCGCCGCGCTCCCAGGCGGCAGCGATCTCGGGCGGGCGCATGTTCATCACGTTCACGCTCTTCGCGTCCAGGCCCTCCAGCTTCATGGCGGCCATCAGCTGGTAGTGCGAGGTGCTGACGAAGGGCGTGGCGACCTTCTTGCCCTTCAGGTCCTTCACGCCGTTGATGCCGCTGCCGTTGCGCGCGATGAGCGCTTCCGCGTCGGCGATGTCGTCGAGGATCCAGAACAGCCGGATGTCCTGGCCCTGGCTGGCCGCCGCGGTGAGCGGGCTGGAGCCGGCCTCGCCGATCTGCACGTCGCCCGAGGCCATGGCCTTGATGACGTCGCCACCGCCGCCGAACATGCGCCAGTTGATCTTGTAGCCGGTGGCCTTCTCCAGTTCGCCGGACTCCATCACGGTGCGCAGCGGCACCAGCATGTCCTGGTGGGCGAAGGTCACTTCCTTCTTCTGGGCCAGCGCGCCGCCGGCCAGCAGCAGCGCGGTCAGGGCCGCGAAGGCCCGGGTCTTCAGGTTCACGGGGCTTCCTCCGTCAGTTGTGCGGGCGCGCTTCGTCGCGCGCTCAGACCCGACGGTACCCGAAGCCCGGCAAGCCCGGGAAGACGCAAGCGCGTTCCCCGGGTATATCCATAGAAGCTCGCCGCAGTGGCTGAGCGCCCGGCCTGCACGGGGAAGTTGGGCGACGCGGCCATCCCGGTCAGGCCATGGCCGCTGGAGCAGAACTGCTGCGCGAATGTCCAGCAGGACGGTGGGAACGGTGCGGTTCATCGCGACATCTGCTCGGCAGGCCCGCCAGGCGTGGGCGAACAGCGTGTGGTCGGAGTCGGCGTTGCCATGGCCGTGGAAGCTGCCGTCGCCGACCTTGCCGCCCAGGCACAGGCTCGAGCCGGCGAGCACGAGCGAGCCGTTCTTCTGGAAGTCGGCCGCCGGATCGTCGCTCTTCGAGGTGTGGGCCGGCTTCGAATCGCCGCCCGTGGCCTTCGCCGGCACCGGCAGCGTCAGCGCGCGCACAGCGCACCGGCCGCGAACTTGGCGCAGTCCGGGGTCAAACGGCACCCGCGCCCGGACTGTCCCGCACCTGTCCCTGCGCCGCCGCGGCGCTTGATGGGGCTCAAACGCCGAACCCGGGCCCGTGTGAGACTCGCCGCGAAGAACAGGATTCGAGTTGGAAGATCCCATGTCAGCGGGCGCGCCCGCAACGCCCGAGACTGGCCATGCCCGCCCGCGCGCACCTCTGGCGCGGCGCCTGCGCGGGCCGCTCGCCGTGGTCGTGCTGCTCGGCCTGCTGGCCGTGCTGTTCGGCCCGCGGCTGGTGCTGGGCCCGCAGGTGCCGGTGGTCACCGTGGTCCGGCGCGACTTCGTGCAGAGCGTGGTCGCCAGCGGGCATGCCGAGGCGCCGCATCGCGTCGAGATCGGCACCCAGGTGGCCGGCACGGTGCAGCGCATCCCGGTCGCCGAAGGGCAGTCGGTGGATGCGGGGCAGGTGCTGATCGAGCTCGACCCCGCCGAGGCTCGTGCGGTGCTGGCGCAGGCCGTGACCGCGGTCGCCCAGGCCGAGGCGCGCCTGCGGCAGCTCGACGAACTGCAGGTGCCGCTGGCCGAACAGGCGCAGCGCCAGGCGCGGGCCACGCTGGACAACGCGCGCAGCCAGCTGCAGCGCCAGCAGGACCTGTTCCGCCAGGGCTTCGTGGGCCAGGCCGCGCTGGACGATGCCCTGCGCGCCGTCGAGGTCGCCGACGCCCAATGGCGCAGCGCCATCGAGCAGCAGCGCACGCTGGGCCCGCAGGGCAGCGACCGCGCGCTGGCGCAGACCGCGCTGGCGCAGGCGCGCGCCGCCGCCGACGCCGCGCGTGCGCGCCTGGGCTACGCCACCGTGCGCGCGCCGGTCGCCGGCGTGCTGATCAGCCGCGACGTCGAGCCCGGCAACGTGGTGCAGCCGGGCAAGCCGCTGATGGTGCTGTCGCCAGCGGGCGAGACGCAGCTCGTCGTGCAGATCGACGAGAAGAACCTCGGCCTGCTCGCCCTCGGGCAGAAGGCGCTGGCCTCGGCCGACGCCTTCCCCGACCGGCGCTTCGAGGCCGAACTGGTCTACATCAACCCCGGCGTCGACGCGCAGCGCGGCTCGGTCGAGGTCAAGCTGCGCGTGCCGCGGCCGCCGGCCGAACTGCGCCAGGACATGACGGTGTCGGTGGACATCGAGGTGGGCCGGCGCCCGCAGGCGCTGCTGCTGCCCGCCGGCACGCTGCGCGACGCCAACGGCGCGCACCCCTGGGTGCTGCGCGTCGAGGACGGCCGCGCGCGCCGGCGCGAGGTGATGCCGGGGCTGCGCGGCGGCGGCTTCGAGGAGGTGCGCGAAGGCCTGGCCGCCGGCGACCGCGTGGTGGCCGCCAGCGCGAACGGGGTGCACGAAGGTTCGCGGCTGCGCCCCTTGCCCGCTGCGCCATGAAGGGCTGGCTGCCCTTCGAGTGGATCGTCGCCGCGCGCTTCCTGCGCGAAGGCCGGCTGCAGACGGCGTTCATCGTCGGCGGCGTGGCCATCGGCGTCGCCGTGATCGTGTTCATGTCGGCCCTGCTGGCCGGGCTGCAGGCGAACTTCATCCGCCGCGTGCTGAGCGCACAGCCGCACATCCAGCTGCTGCCGCCGAAGGAGGTGGCGCGGCCGCTGCGCGGCGCCGACGGTGTCGTCGAGGGCGCGCGCCTGCAGCCGCCGCTGCAGCGGCTGAAGTCGATCGACCAGTGGCAGGCGGTGGTGGCGCAGATCCGCCGCATGCCCCAGGTGATGGTGGTCTCGCCGGCCGCCGGCGGCTCGGCGCTGGTGGTGCGCGGCGACGCCAGCCGCGCCATCACGCTGTACGGCGTCGACCCCGACGCCTATTTCCGCATCGTCGCGCTGCCCGACAAGATCGTGCGCGGCAGTGCGCGCCTGACGGTCACCGACATCGTCATCGGCACCGAGCTGGCGAGCGACCTGGGCGTGGCGGTGGGCGACAAGCTGAACGTGCGCTCGGCCACCGGCGCCGGCAACGTGCTCGAGGTGAGCGGCATCGTCGACCTGGGCAACAAGGGCGCGAACCAGCGCAACACCTTCGTCGCGCTGCACACCGCGCAGAGCCTGCTCGGCCTGGCCGGCGGCGTCTCCAGCGTCGACATCACCGTGCACGACGTCTACGCTGCCGAAGAGGTGGCACGGGCCATCACGGCGGCCACCGGCGTCGAGGCCGACAGCTGGATCGCCACCAACGCGCAGTTCTTCAGCGCCGTGCAGGCGCAGGTGACGGCCAACACCGCGATCCGCTTCTTCGTCGGCCTCTCGGTGGCCTTCGGCATCGCCAGCGTGCTCTTCGTCAGCGTGGTGCAGAAGTCCAAGGAGATCGGCATCCTGCGCGCGATGGGCATCTCGCGCGGGCAGATCATGCGCGTATTCCTGCTCCAGGGCGGGCTGCTCGGGCTGGCGGGCTCGGCGGCGGGCTCGGCGATCGGCGCCTTCGCGCTCGTGACCTGGCGCGAGCTGGCGCGCGGAGCCGACGGCCAGCCGCTGGTGCCGGTGACGCTGGAGCTGCCGCTGTTCGCGGCCGCGCTGCTGCTGGCGCTGCTGGCCGGGCTGGGGGCGGCGGCGGCCCCGGCGCTGCGCGCGGCGCGGCTGGACCCGGTGGTGGCGATCCGTGGCTGAGTCCCCCGTCATGCGCATGGAGGGCGTGCGCAAGGCCTTCAACGTCGGAACCCCGGTCGAGACCGAGGTGCTGCACGGCATCGACTTCAGCCTGGCGGCGGGCGAGTTCTGCGCCGTGATGGGCCCGTCGGGCTCGGGCAAGAGCACGCTGCTCAACATCGTCGGCCTGCTCGACCGGCCGACCGCGGGCCGGCTGGCCGTCTGCGGGCAGGAGACCACCGAACTCGACGAGGCCGCGCTCACCCACCTGCGGGCGCACCGCATCGGCTTCGTGTTCCAGTACCACCACCTGCTGGGCGCCTTCACGGCGCTGGAAAACGTGATGATGCCGATGCTGGGCGACGCGGGCTTCCCGAACCGGGCGATGGTCGATCGCGCCACGGCGCTGCTGGACCTGATGGGCCTGGCGCACCGGCGCGACAACCTGGCCACCAACCTGAGTGGCGGCGAGCAGCAGCGCGTGGCCGTCGCCCGCGCGCTGGCGATGAAACCGGCGCTGCTGCTGGCCGACGAGCCGACCGGCAACCTGGACACCAGGTCCGCCGACACGGTGTTCGGCCTCATGCGCGACGTGAACCGCGACCAGGGCACCTCCGTGCTCTTCGTGACCCACAACCCGCTGCTGGCCGCGCGCTGCGACCGCACGATCCAGGTCGTCGACGGCCGCATCGTCGGCGCGGCCGGCTGACCCGGCGGCTCAGGCGGCGGGCTGGACGCTGCCGGCTTCCTGCAGCGCCTGCGTGACGCGACCTTCCAGTTCGGCCCCGCGGAACGACGACAGGTCCAGCGGCACCAGCGCCGCCAGCCGGCGCGCACTGGCGCCGAGCGCGGCGCGCAGGTGGCCGGCGAAAGGCGTCGAGGCCACCACCACCAGCTGGCCGAAGCGGTGCGCCAGCGCCGCCTCGTCCAGGTGGGTGGCCAGTTCACGCGCGAACAGGTCCAGCTGCTTCTCGTGCGCGCCGGTGTGGGGCGCGAACTGCGTGCTCGCCCCGCTCTTGCGGGCCATGCCGCCGCGGTCGTGTTCCAGTTCGCTGCCCTTCTGGCGGCTCGCCGGGTGCACGAAGCCGGCGATCTCGCGCAGCGCGCCGTTCTCGGGGTCGCGCTCGAAGCAGCGCGCCCGGGCGGCGTTCGCCACCATCACCCAGTCCAGCGGCTGGGGCTTTTCGCCATGGAGCCGGCGCATCGTCATAGGACCTCCTTCGAAGGCGGCCGGGGCGGCCGCCCCAAAGCCATGGTCCCACCGTGCGCGCGACGGTTCTTGATCGAAGGCAACGCAGCGTCGTGCCGGCGGGCCAGGACAGCGGCGCGGTGCGCAGGCGCAACGCCATCCACCGCGCCGCGCCCAGACTTGAAACATCTTCCCGGGAGGCCGGGAAGTACGAAAGGGGACTCCATGCGCATCACCACTCTCGCCGCCGCCCTGCTGCTGGCCGGCCTGCCCGCCGCCACCTTCGCGCAAGGCTATGTCGGCGCGTCGATCGGGCAGGTCCGCGTCAACCTCGACTGCACCGGGACCGACACCTGCGAGAAGTCCGACACCGCCTACAAGCTCTACGGCGGCTACATGTTCATGCCCTACGTCGGCGTCGAGGGCGACTGGTACAACCAGGGCAAGCTGCGCCAGACCGCCACCGACGAAACCCTGGGCAGCGTGAGCGCCGACTGGAAGGGCGACGGCTGGGGCCTGTTTGCGGTCGGCGCCTATCCGATCGGCAGCTTCTCGCTGTTCGGCAAGCTGGGCGCGGTGTCGTCGAAGGTCAAGGTCGATGCGACCTCGTCGGTCTATGGCCAGGCCAGCCAGTCCGAGCGCCACACCGACCTGGGCTGGGGCCTCGGCGCCGACTATGCGTTCACGAAGAACGTGCGCGCGCGGGTCGAGTTCGAGCAGGTCAAGCTGAAGTTCCAGGACGAGAAGCGCAACGCCAACCTCTTGACGGTGGGTGTGGCCTTCGTCTTCTGAGACTCAGGCCCGGCCGACGCACTTCTCGTACAGGCCGGGCAGCCGGTGCTGCGGGTCCAGCCGGGCCTTCAGCGCCGCGTAGGCGGCGCCGCCGTAGGTGGCGTCGAAGGTCTCGCGGCTGAAGAAGCTGTCCGAATACAGCGACTTGATGCCGCCCAGGCGCAGCACGGCCTCTTCCACCCGGCGGTTGAAGTGGCCGGGTTCGTGCGCCTCGCGCGTGCGCACCACGTCCCAGAAGCCGAAGTTCACGTACAGCCGGCCGGGCGCCAGCGGGTAGAGCGTGAAGCCGTCCGCAGGCGCGCGCAGCGGGCAGATCCAGACCGGCAGGATGCCGATCTCGGAGAGCAGGAAGTCCAGGAATGCGGCCGCCTGCGCGAGCGGGATGTCGACGTCCTGGATCACCGTTTCGCGGTGCAGGCCGGCCAGGCGCGACCAGCGCTGCGTGAGGCCCCAGCGCGCGTTCCAGCGCATCCAGCGCGTGTAGGTGCGCGAGTTCAGGCGCGCGCGGCCGGCCAGCCGGCGCAGCAGCGGGTGCTGCAGGCCGAAGTTCTTCGAGCACCAGAACCAGTCGGTGTCCCAGCGCCACAGGTAGCCGGCGGCGCTGAGCGTGTCCTCGGGCTTCTTCAGCAGGGAACGGTAGTAGATACGCTCGAAGCTGTAGTCGCTGACCGGCGCGCCGGCCTCCACGAAGCGCGCGCTGCTGACCACGATGCTGTCGCGCGCGAAGACCACGCCGTCGACGAAGTCGGCCGTGGTGTCGTCGCAGGCCGCGGCCAGCGCTTCGAAGGCCGCTTCGGCGCTGCCGAAGACGCGGTGCCGCACCTGCACGCAGGGCTTCACCGGCAACGTGGCCAGGCGCAGCCGCAGCGCGTAGCCCAGCGTGCCGTAGGAGTTGGGGAAGGCGTGGAACAGCGCGGCATGCTCGTTGCGCGGCGTGCAGGCGGCGATGCGGCCGTCGGGCAGCAGCACGTCGAGTTCGCGCATCGTGTGGTGGACCAGGCCGTGGCGGAACGAGGTCGCCTCGATGCCCACGCCGGCCGCCGCGCCGCCGGCGGTGATGGTCTTCAGCTGCGGCACCACCGCCGGCATCACGCCCCGCGGCAGCGTGGCGGCGACCAGGTCCTCGTAGGTGCAGCCGCCTTCCACGTCGACCCAGCCGGCGGCAGGGTCGACCTCGATCACGTGCGTGAACTCGCCCAGGTCCAGCCGGTCGCGCCGGTCGGCCACGCGGTCGCGGAACAGGTTGGAGCCGGCCTTCGCCAGCCGGATCGGCAACTGCGCCGGCAGCGCGCGCAGGGCGGCGGCGGCGCGTTCGCAGCGCGCCGCGTGCGCCGCGCGTTCAGGACTGGTAGAGGTGAGCACGCGACATCGGGTGGTTCGCGGCCGTCACGTTGCCCCTGCTGAAGACGACCTGGAACAGGTGCGTGTAGCCGGCCGGCGAGCGGAACATCTCGGCGCAGCCCACCAGATAGGAGCGCCAGATGCGGCGGAAGCGTTCGTCGAAGCGCGCCGGGTCGAGGGCGTGGATCTCGGGCCAGCGCGCTTCGAAGCGCTGGCCCCAGGCGTCCAGCGTGGGCGCGTAGTGGCGGCGCAGGTTCTCCACGTCGACCACCTCCAGCCCGGCGCGCTCCATCTCGACCAGGGTCTCGGCCAGGCTGGGGATCCAGCCGCCGGGGAAGACGTGCTTGCGGATGAAGAGCTCGGTGTCGTAGCGGCCCACGTGGCCGATGAAGTGCAGCATGCCCAGCCCGCCCGGCTTCAGGAAGGCGGCATGCGCGCGCACCACCGCCGCCAGCTGGTCGCGGCCGGCATGTTCCAGCACGCCGATCGACACCACCTTGTCGTAGGGGCCGTCGAGGCTGCGGAAGTCGGCTTCGCGCACCGAGAGCTTGCCGGCCAGGCCGCGGCGCGCGATCTCGCCGCGCAGCCAGTCCACCTGCTCGGTCGTGTTGTTGAGGCCGACGCCGGTGGCGCCGGTGGTCTCGAGCGCGCGGAACATGAAGCCGCCGAAGCCGCAGCCGATGTCGACGAAGCGTTCGCCTTCGGCGAGCCGGATCTTGCGGCAGACATGGTCGATCTTCTGCCGCTGCGCCTGCTCCAGCGTCTGCGTGCCTTCGGGCCAGTAGCCGCAGGTGTACATCATCAACGGGTCGTCGAGCCAGAGGCGGAAGAAGTCGGTGCCCAGGCCGTAGTGGGCGCGCGCGTTGGCCTTCGCGTGCGCTTCGTCGGCGTTCGAGTGGCGCCACTCGTGGAGCTGGTTCTCGACCGTGTTCCACGGCCGCGACTGCACGTCCACGCCGGCGGCCAGGCCGGCGGCGAAGGCGGCGCCGAGGTTGCCTTCGAGGTCGAGCTCGCCGTCGAAGTACGACTCGAGCAGGCCGATGTGGCCGCGCGCGAGCACCTGCACCAGCGCGCCTTCGGTGCGGAAGACGAGCGCGAAGGCCGGCTCGCCGGCGCCGGCGTCGATGCGCCGGCCGTCGGGCAGCACCATCGTGAACGCGGTGCCGGAGCGCGCGGCCACGGCGGCCGCGAAGCCCTGCACCTTGTGCGCCGGGCCGGTCTGCCACCAGGGCCCGGCCCCCTTCGCGCCTGCGATGGCCTCGTCCATGGACTGCTCCTTCAGGTCGTCGTGCCCAGCCCCGGCGCGAGGGCGCGGATCGCCGCCTCGTCCAGGGTCTCGCGTTCCAGCAGGGCCTGCGCGCAGCGTTCGAGCGCCGCGCGCTCGCGCGCCAGCAGCTGCGTCGCGCGCTCGAAGGCGGCGCCGACGATGGCGCGCACCGCCTCGTCGATGCGCCGCTGAGTGTCTTCCGAGAGCACGCGGCGGTTCGGCATCAGCGCCGCCGGCACGTCCAGCGCCACCGGCCGCGGCGCCTCGTAGGCGACCGGGCCCAGGCCTTCGTCCATGCCGTAGCGCGCCACCATCTCGTGCGCGATCTCGGTCGCCTTGGCCAGGTCGTCGGCGGCGCCGGTGGAGAGTTCGCCCAGCACCAGCGATTCGGCCGCGCGGCCGCCCAGCAGCACCGCGATGCGCGTCTCCAGTTCGGCGCGCGTCATCAGGTAGCGGTCTTCCGTGGGCCGCTGCAGCGTGTAGCCCAGCGCGCCAATGCCGCGCGGGATGATCGACACCTTGTGCACGGCCTCGGTGCCGCCGCCGGCGAGCGCGACGATCGCGTGCCCCATCTCGTGCAGCGCGACCGCGCGGCGCTCCTTGGGCGCAAGCACGCGGCTCCTCTTCTCCAGCCCGGCGACGATGCGCTCGATGGCGGCGTTGAAGTCCTCCAGCGTCACCTGGTCGGCCTTGCGCCGGGTGGCCGCGAGCGTGGCCTCGTTGACCAGGTTGGCGAGGTCGGCGCCGCTGAAGCCGGCGGTGAGTGCGGCCACGTCTTCCAGCTTCAGCGCGGGGTCGGTGCGCACCTTCTTCGCGTGCACCGCCAGGATGGCGAGGCGGCCGGCGCGGTCCGGCCGGTCGACCAGCACCTGGCGGTCGAAGCGGCCGGCGCGCAGCAGCGCCGGGTCCAGGATTTCGGGCCGGTTCGTGGCCGACA
>CAYVXO010000002.1:0-67904 GCA_964454485.1 uncultured Rubrivivax sp. | reverse complement strand
TGAGAACGCTGAGCGTTGCCATAATTTTTTTTTGCGCGCGGCAGGCAAGCGGCGGCGTCGTCGTCGCGGCCGGCGCGCTGCGCACCCGCCGCGCGCACCCGCAGCGCCAGCGCGCACAGCAGGGGGTCGCTCTCGGCCACCGCCACGGCGGCGTCGCCGAGCTCCAGCACCAGCCGGTACGGGCCGCGCAGATCCGCCACCAGCCAGACGGCACGGCAGGCGTGCACCGCCGCATGCGCCTGGCCGGCGGCGAGCGCGCGGCGGCAGGCCGCCACGAGGTTGTCGAAGTCGAGCGCCAGCGCGTGGCGCTGGCGCGCGCCGCCGTGGCGGCCGAGCGCATCGGCCGCGTCGTCGCTGCCGAAGCGCGCGAAGTGACGCGCGTGGCGCTCGCGCGCGCCCTGCCCGACCTGGACGTCCATCGCGGCCAGGCGCTGGCCGGCGTAGTCCTGGATGCTGAGGTACATGCCGAAGCGGGGCTCGTCGAGCTCGGCGCCGCGCGGGTCCAGCGGGCGCCAGGCGCGCAGCAGGCTCTTGTCGACGAGGGCCTGCACCACGTCCATCACCGGCGGCGCTTCGGGCCAGGGCGAGAGGTCGAGCACCGCCTCCGCCGCTTCGAGACCGAAGCCGCCTTCGAACACCGCGCATTGCGCCAGCGCCGCCTGTTCCCAGGGCGCGAGCAGGTCCCATGACCAGTCGATCGCGGCACGCAGCGTGGCCTGGCGCGCCGCCGCGCCACCCGTGCCGGCCGCGCCGGCCAGCACGCGGAAGCGGTCGCCCAGGCGCGCCACCAGCTGCGCGGGCGAGAGCACGCCGGCGCGCGCCGCCGCCAGCTCGATGGCCAGCGGCAGCCCGTCGAGCAGGCGCACCAGGCGGGCGATGTCGGCGCGCGCCGGCCCGTCGGCCACGAAGCCGCCCGGCAAGGCACGCGCGCGTGTCTCGAACAGCTCCATCGCCTCGTGCTCCAGCGCCAGCGGGTCGAGCGCGAAGGCCTGCTCGCCTGCCAGCCGCAGCCGTTCGCGGCTGGTCACCAGGAAAGCGGCTTCGGGCGCGCGGTCGAGCCAGCGCCCGAGCGTGGCCGCCGCGTGCGCCACCACCTGCTCGAAGTTGTCGAGCACCACCAGGCAGCGGCCGCGGCCGGCGATGGCATGGCCCAGCCGCGTCACCGGGTCCTGGTCCAGCGGCACCGCCAGGCCCACGCCCACGGCCCAGCAGAGGCCTTCGGGCGTGCGCGCCTCCGAAAGGTCGCAGAAGTACACGCCGCCGGGCCAGTCGCCGCGCCAGGCCAGCGCGTAGCGGCGCGCCAGCCGCGTCTTGCCGACGCCGCCGGGCCCCAGCACGGTGAGCAGGCGCGCGCCGTCGTCCAGCCGCTGCGAGAGCGCACGAAGCGCCTCGCGGCGGCCGACGAAGGCGTCGCGCTCGGCGACGAGGTTGTGGCGCACGTCGCGCAGCGGCCGCCACAGGTCGCCGTCGCGCACCACGCGCCAGGCCTTCGCCGCGTCGGCCGGCGGCTCGAAGGCGCTGCCGGCGCGGCCGAGCTCGAAGATCTCGACCGGCGCTTCCACGCCCTTGAGCCGCCAATGGCCATGGCTTTCGAGCTCGCAGCCTTCGGGCGCGGCGCCGAGTGCCAGGCGCGCGTCGTCGCTGAGCAGCGTCTGGCCGCCGCGCGCCAGCGCCATCACGCGCGCCGCCATCGGCTTGGCGCGGCCGTCCACTTCCAGCGGCTTGGCACCGCGCGCAACGTCGGCGGCCGCGTTCTCGCGCAGCACCACCTCGCCCGCGTGCATGCCGACGCGGGCCGCGAGCCCGAGCGCGGCCAGCGCCTCGTGGTAGCCGAGCGCGAAACGCGCCGCGCCGGCCACGTCGTCGAAGAGCAGGAAGAAGCCGTCGGCGCGGTCGATCTCGCGCCCGCCGTGGCGCGCCAGCAGCGCACGCGCCTGGCGGTCGTGCTCGGCCCACAGCGCCGCCGCACGCAGGTCGCCCAGCCGTTCGCCGAGCTGCGTGCTGTCGACCACGTCGGCGAACAACAGAGCCTGCCGGGTCATGCCCCTCCCCCGCGGCGCCCTCGCGGGCCGCCTGGGCGGCGCGGGCGCGCGGCTGCGGATCGTAGCGTGGCGTGTGCCGGAGCGCCGGGGCCGCGACCCCATGCCGCCGAGGGCCGGCGGAGCTGGGCACAATGGTCCGGCAGGCAGGAAAGGGCCGCCGATGATCACGATCCTCCACGAACAACGCACCACCACGCACCCCGACGCGACCGCGGAGGCCGGGTCGCTGTGGCTGGACGCACCCGCCCTCGAGGCCGCGACCGGCTGGCAGTGGAAGCCCGAAGGCCTGTGTCACGGCGAGGTCTGCGTGCCGTTGCCGCCGGCCGCACGTGCCGAACACGTCCGCACACCGCCGGGCCAGGCACCGCAGCTGGACGTCGCCGCGATGTGGCGCCGCAGCGGCCAGCCGGTGGTGCACGACGGCGCCGGCCGCACCTGGGTGCTGGGCACCGGCGCCGCGCAGCGCAGCGCCGCGCTGGAATCGCTGCAGGCGCCCGACTTCGAGCTGCCCGATCTCGCCGGGCGGCCACATCGTCTGAGCGACCTGCGCGGGCGCCGCGTCTTCCTCGCCACCTGGGCCAGCTGGTGAGGCTGCCGGCTGGACTTGCCCGTGTGGCAGTCGCTGGCAGAAGACCTGAAGGACGCACCGTTCACGGTGCTCGCCGTCGCGCTGGACACGGCCGAGGCCGCGCGCCCCTGGATCGAGGCCGCAAAGCCCTCGTACCCCTGCCTGATCGACGCCGACCACCACGTGGCCGCGCTCTACGGCCTGGTCAACGTGCCGCAGGCGGTGTGGATCGACGAGGGCGGCCGCATCGTGCGCCCGCCCGAGACCGCGGGCTCGAGCGACGGCTTCCGGGCGATGGACCGCAGCACCGGCGCGATGCCTGAAGCGGTGCTCGCCGAACGGCAGCGCCGCAAGACCGCCTACTTCGACGCGGTGCGCCACTGGGGGCGCCACGGCAGCGCGAGCGCGAACGCGCTCGACGCGCGCCGGGCCGCCGCGCGCCTGCCGCGGGCCAGCGACGCCACCGCCGAGGCCCACGCCTGGTTCCGCCTGGGCCGGCACCTGCAGCACGAGGGCCAGGACGCCGAGGCGCAGGCCGCGTTCGCCAGGGCCACCGCGCTGCACCCCGATTCGTGGGCGATGTGGCGCCAGACCGCCGCGAAGGACGCGCGCGGCCTGGCCGTGAGCGCCGCGTTCTGGGACCGCGTGGACGCGCTCGGCGAACGCGCGTACTACCCGCCGGCGGAGATCGTGCCGGACGCGGGCTGAGGCCGCCGGGACTTCGCGGCCGGCCACCAGGGTCGACTTCGATCCGCGCTGGCCGGCACCGGCATCACGCCGATGCGTGCGGTCCGTCGATCGAGCGCGGCCCTCGATGCCTGCCCCGCCCTTGCGGCAAGTCTGGTACGGGCGGGCGCGGTATCGCGCGGGAAGGCAGGCCGCCCGGCTTGCGAGCCGAGGGGGCCGGTCCAGGGATCGGCGCGCGTCGTCCAGGCGGCCCTGCTGCAGCTCCAGAGTCGCCAGGTCGTCGAGCATCACGCCTTCGTGGCAGACGTTGCGCAGCTCGGCCATGATGGCCAGCGCGGCCAGCAGGTGCTGCTCGCCCTCGGCGATGGGCCCCTGGTCGATCGGCAGGTTGGCCAGGTTGCCCAGCGCGATGCCTTCGGAGCGCCGGTCGCCCACCTCGCGGTACACGGCCAGCGCCGCCTCGTAGTGCCGGCGCGATTCGTCGACGCGTGCCATGTGCCGGTTGAGGATGGCCAGGCCGCCGCGGACGTAGCCCACGCCGTGGCGGTCTCCGAGCCGGGTGCAGATTTCGAGTGCCGCCTCGTGGCAGGCGCGCCTGGCGCGCGCGGCGGTCGTGCTCGGCCCAGACGCGCGCGGCCTCGGCGTCGCCGACGCGCTGCGCCCATGGCGTGCTGTCGACGATGTCGGAGAACCGCAGGGTCTTGGGCATGGCGGTTGTCGGCGCGGCGGCGGGGCGCCGCATCGAGAGGACTCCCTCGTCGCCGAGGCCGTCCGCTGGCCTTCACCCGTCGGAGCTGCGGCGCCGTCCGGCGCGGCCTTCTCAGCGCTTCGCCGGGCGCTTCTTCGGCCCGGCCGGAGCGCGCGGCGGATCGCGAGCGTCCTCGGCGGTTCCGTCCTTCGCCACCTTCAGCATGGCGCGCAGGATGTACCACCCCATGTGGCCCTCGTCGAACTCATGCGCCCAGTCCGTCTTCGAGGAGTCGTAGGGCACGATGGCGAGGCCGTACAGGTTGGCGAGCTGGATGGGACTCGCGACGTCGGCCATCGGGATGACGACCTTGTCCCGCCCGTACGCGTAGCCGAGCTCCAGGACCACGTTCGGGTTCAGGCCCGAGAGCTCGGCGAGCAGGGCGCCCGACTTGTCGATCAGCGTCAGCAGGAGGTCGAAGTGGAACTCGTTGGACAGACCGCCCCACGCGCGGAGCGTGCGGTAACCGACCCTCCGCATCATGGGCTGGTAGAGGGCCGCATAACGATCGTCGTAGGGCAGCGAGAAAGGCATCGCCACGAAGCAGGTGTCCGGCTCGGCCGCCAACGGCAGGATCAGGTCGCGCAGGAAGGCCAGCGCCGGCGTCATGATGGTGTCGATCTCGGTCTCGTCGCCGATCTCGGGCACGGCGGCCGCATGGCGCTCGAGCAGCGAATAGGGGAGCTCGTACTCCGCCAGGATCGCGCGCAGCATCGGTTCGTCGGTCTGGTTCGGCATCTCCATCGCCACGGCCAGGAATCCGCAGCCGATCACGAACGGGCGGAAGAGCGGCTGGTTGACGCCCCCGTCCTTCACGCTCAAGGCGTGCAGGACGCCGTCGAAGAGCGCGGAGAAGTCGCGCGTGAATGCCTCATGGGTCTCCGGCAATGCCACGCCCGAGGAGATCGCGTCGAGGATCTGGTGCAGCCGCCGCCGGTAGATGGGGAAGCGCTCGCGTGCGAACTCGAAGCGCAGGAGGAACAGCAGGTACCCGAGCATCATGCCGTCGTGCCGCGCGCACAGCGGCGACGTGGCGCTGACCGCGGGGCCCATGCTCCTGGACTTCGATCGCATGATGCCGACGATAGACCCTGCCGCGGTCTTTCCGCCAGTGACCCCCCGAACCTTCAGTGAAGACGTCGGGCACGACGCGCGGGCGCAAAGGATGAACGGCACCCGGCCGTCGCCTCGCCCCTCACGTCCTCGGCGACAGCCCGTCGGCCAGCGACAGCCGGTAGGCGCGCCAGCCGGGCACCAGGCTGGCCAGGAAGCCCGCCGCCATGACGGCGCCGAGCAGCCCCCATTGGCCGGGCGTCGGTGCCGACGCGCTGAGCGCGATGCCGAACCGCGCCTGGATCCACGGCCCGGCGACGGCGATCACGCCGACCGTGGCGACGACGCCGATGCCCACCCCGACCAGCGTGACGAAGCCGCCTTCCAGCGCCAGCATCAGCATGACGTGGCGCGGCGCAGCGCCGACGGCACGCAGCACGGCGAGTTCGCGCCGGCGCTCGTTGAGCCCCGCCAGCACCACCGCGATCAGGCCGGCCAGGCTGACGAAGGCCACCATCGCCGACATGGCGAGCAGGGCCCGCTCGCCGACCCCGACCACGTCCCACAGCTCGTCCAGCGCCACCCCGGGCAGCACGGCCATCAGCGGCTCGCCGGCGTAGTCGGCCACCGCGCGCTGCACCGCGAACACCGCCGCGCGACTCTTGAGGCCGATCAGCGCCGCCGTGACCTGCTTGGGCCGCAGGTCGAACTTGCGCGCGTCCTGCGGGGCGATCTTCATGCCCGGCATCGGCACGCCGGCCACCCAGTCGAGGTGGATCGCCTCCATCGCCTCCAGGCTGATGTGCACGGTGCGGTCCACCGGCGTGCCCGTGCGCGCCAGGATGCCGACCACGGTGAACGGCTTGTCGGCATGTTCGGCGCCCGGGATCACGCCGCTGCCGTGGCTCAGGATGATGCGCTGCCCCAGGCGGTAGCCGAGCGCACCGGCCACGTCCGCGCCGATGACCGCCTCGTAAAGCCCGTCCAGCGTGCCCGCGAAGGGCCGGCCCTGGGCCAGCACGAGCGGCTGCCGGTCGCCGTACAGGAAACGCTGGAAGTATTCGGTCGTCGTCGCCAGCACCGGGAAGCCGCGGTGCGAATCGCCCAGCGACAGCGGCACCATCCAGGCCACCGCGCGGTGCCGGGCGATCTCCTGCAGGCTGTCCATGCGCACGTTGTTGGTCGCCCCGCCGACGCGGAACACGGCGTACAGCAGCAGCTGCATCGAGCCGGTGCGGGCGCCGACGATCAGGTCGGTGCCGCTGACCGACTGCGAGAAGCTCTCGCGCACGTCGGTCCGGATGCGTTCGACGCTCAGCAGCAGGAGGGAGGACAAGGCCACCGACATCACCACCAGCGACAGCGTCCCGCGGCGGTTCCAGGCGCTGCGCAGCGCCACGGCCAGGATGGCCCTCATGACGCGACTTCCAGCGCAGCCGCCTGCGTGGCGTGGTTCACGTCGGCCAGCGACACCCGGGTGTCGAAGCGGGCGGCCAATCGTTCGTCGTGGCTCACGAACACCAGTGTGCTGCCCGCGGCACGGCATCTGTCCAGCAGCAGGTCCATGAAGCCGTCGCGCAGCGCCGCGTCCAGCGCCGAGGTCGGTTCGTCGGCGATCACGACCTCGGGGCGGCCGATCAGGGCGCGCGCGGCAGCCACCCGCTGCTGCTGCCCGACCGACAGCTGTGCCGCGGAGCGCGTCCACAGCGGATCGGGCAGGCCGACCTGCCGCAGCAATTCCTGGGCCGCCGCGGCGGGCGCGCCGGCGTCGCCCGCCGCACGTTGGCGCCGCAGCGCGGAGAAGCGGCAGGGCAGCAGCACGTTGTCCAGCACGCTCAGGTAGGGCAGCAGGTTGAACTGCTGGAAGATGTAGCCCACGTGGTCGGCGCGGAAGGCGTCGCGGCGAGCGCCCGACAGCGACGACCATGAGGTCCCCATCAGGCTCACGCTGCCCTCGCGCGGCAGCAGCACGCCGGCCAGCAGGCCGAGCAGCGTGCTCTTGCCGCCACCGCTGGGGCCGTGGAGGAACAGCGTGCGGCCGACGGCGACATCGAGCGCGTCGATCGCGACGCAGTCGGCACCGGCCTTCGGCCAGGCAAAACGCAGCTGGCGGACCTCGATCATGCTGCGCCCCTCACTTCACGAGCGAGATGCGCTGGGCCGGTCGCTGCAGGTCGCGCTTGAACTGGCCCTGCGGGGCGGCCACCTGGACCTCGATGCGCTGCAGGCGCGCGAACTCGAACAGGCCGACCTCGACGAAGGCCGCTCGCGTGGCATCGGTGCAGTCGAACTCGAACGAGCCGTCGATGTCGGCGTGGCCTTCCTCCGAAGGATCCGGCTGCCCGAGCTTCAGTGCCGACGACGCCAGCTCGACATGGGCAAGCGTGCATTGCGCGGCGGGGTCGATCCGGAACATCGTTCCGGCCGCCTTCAGCCTGGCCACCAGGGCATCGGCCTGCTTGCGCTCGGCGTCGGTGCGCGGCGCGCGCTCGTAGCCGAGCAGGTTGTCCAGCGGCGACTCCAGTTGCAGCGTGATCTTCTTCGCCTCCACCGCGATGTCGAGCCTGGCGACGCCGTGCACGTGGGCCTTGCCGGCCGCGCAGGCCAGCAGGGGCGCCAGGCCGAGGGCGAAGAGGACGGTCCTGATCGAAGACTTCATGGGGGGCGTTCCTTGTGATGCAGGCGTTCGGGGCCTGGGGGGTTCAGCGCGACGGTGCCGTGCCGCAGGTCTGGGCGGCGGCGGCGATCCAGGCTGCGTCGACCTCGCCGAGGCGCGAGGCACAGACCTCGTGCCGGCCATCGAGCACCACCGTGTACGGCAGCGCGCCGGCCTTGTTGCCGAAGCGGCGCAGCAGCACTTCGGGCCGGGTCGAAGCGACGAGCTGCGGATAGCTGGGCTGCAGGCGCGCCAGAAAGCGCGCCGCGGCCGCCCGCTGGTCCACCGCGATGCCGAGGAACTGCACCTGCGGGTGCCGCGCCGCCTGCGCGAACAGCAGCGGCAGCTCGGCCAGGCACGGTGGGCATTCGCTGCCCCAGAAGTTCAGCAGCACGGGCCGGCCGGCGTAGTCGTCCAGCGTGACGAAGGTGGTGCCGTCCAGCATCGGTAGTTCGAGGCCCATCGCCGGCGCTGCCGCGACCGGCAGACCGCAGGACGCCGCCGCGACCACTGCCCACAGCATGCGGGCCGCTCGCACGCGCTGCGCCTTCATCAGAAGCTCAGCTTGAGCCCGGCCACCAGCGTGCGGCCGATGTTGGGTCCCCAGATGTGCGTGACGTCCAGCGCACCGTCGCCATCGAGCCAGAGGAAGCTGTCCTTCTTCGCCTGCTGGTAGTCGAAGGCGTTGTTGATCCCGATGTAGGTCTGGACCGTCTTGTTCCACTGGTACGAGGCCCGCAGGTCTACGACCCAGAAGCCCGGGCTCCTGTCGGGCTTGGGCGAGCCGTCCAGGTTGTAGCGCGGGCTGTCCACGTAGTCGTAGAACTTGGCCAGGTTCTGCGGGCCGGTGTACGTGGCCCGGGCGTTCAGGTCCCACGGCCCGGCGTCGTGGTCGAGCGCCAGCGTCACCCGGTAGTCCGGCCGCGCGAACAGGCTGCCCTGGAAGTCGGTGGCGTTGAAGCGGTACTGGTAGCGCTCGTAGCCGGCCGTGAAGGCGTCGCGCGCGGTCACCTGCCAGGTGCCCACCAGGTCCACGTTGTTGATGGTGTAGGCACTGGGCGCGGGCTGGAGCAGGAAGTTGCCCGAGTTCGCGGTGTCGTCGACGAACAGCGCCAGGTTCTTGATGCGCGTGTGGTTGATCGAAGCCGTCACGGCCACCCGGTCGTCGGCGTAGTTGAAGGCGTAGGACAGGTTGTCGGACTTCTCCGCCTTGGCCTGCGAACGGTCGACCGCGGGCGCCCCGAGGATGGCGTGCTCGAGCTCGAAGAACGAGGTCGGCAGCCGGAATCCCTGGCCGACGGCGAACCGGCTGGAGATGTTGTCGGTGTGGTGCCACAGCAGGTTCAACCTGGGCGTGGTGATGCCGCCGTAGACGTTGTTGCGGTCGTAGCGCAGGCTCGCGTTGGCTTCCAGCTTCTCGTCGAAGAAGGTCTGGTAGGCCTGCAGGAAGACGCCCGGCGTGCGGTAGACGTAGGCGTCGGCATCGAAGCGCTCGACGCCGAAGGTCGGCGACGACGGGTCCTCGCTGATCGAGCGGCTGTGCAGGTCCTCGTAGCGGAAGTTCAGCCCGGCGGTGATGCGCGCCGGCCCGACCGGCGCCTGCACGCTGCTCTCCAGGTAGTACTGCTTCTGCTTGCCGAAGTAGTCGGCATCGCCGCCGTACCAGGAGTCCTGCTTGTGCTCGGCATAACCGAGCGCGAAGCGCAGCTTGGTGTCGCCGAAGGAGCGTTCGGCCGTGCCCGCGAACTGGTCGCGCTTGGTGAAGATGATCTGCGCCAGGCCGAACCGCCCGTCGTTGTACGGGTCCACGAGGCTGCCGTCCGACGGATTGACCCAGCTGTTGGGGTCGGGGGAGGCGTGCGGTCCCTTGCTGAAGTCGAAGGGGTTGCCGCTGGTGCTGGCGCGCACGGCGTCGTAGTCGCTGCCCAGCGGGCCGCCCATGCGCTTCTCGTCGATGTGGTCGAAGCGCGACTTGATCCTGAAGCCGCCCACGTCGTCCAGGAACAGCCCGAGCCCGAGCAGCTTGCGGTCGTAGCCGGTGTACTGCGAGATGCCGGTGCCGACGCCGTCGACGCTGTCCTGCTTCTGCAGCGTGCCGGTGAAGGTGAGCGCGCCGCCGTCGAAGGTCTTGGCGCCATACGCGGCACCGCGACGGAAGCCGAAGTTGCCGCCGCTCAGGTCCAGTTCCCCCTCGTCGCTCGCAGGGCGCTTGGTGACCAGGTTGACCGTGCCGGCCAGCGACTCCGGCGCGATCAGGCTGGTGCCCGCGCCGCGCGAGATGTCGACCCGCTCCAGGCCGTTCAGGCCGACCATGTCCAGGCCATAGGCATTGGAGACCGACGAGAAGATCGGCACGCCGTCGAGCAGCAGCGTCGTGAAGCGGCCCGGCAGGTTGTTCAGCGTGATGTTGCGCACGTTGCAGACCGAGCACTCGACCTGCACGTCGATGCCGGGGCGGTGCGACATCAGTTCGGTCAGGTTGGTGGCGCCGGTCTTGGCGATCTCCTGGGCGTTGATCGATTCGGTCTTGACGATCTCGTCGCGCAGCGCACCTTGCTGCGTCGCGCTCGGGCGGCCGGTGATCGTCACCGACTGGGGCGTCTGCGCCTTCGGTGCCGTGTCGGACGGCGTGGTGCCGGGGCTGGCCTGGGCCAGCACGGCGGCGGGCTCCGCCGCGATGGCGAGCAAGGGAACGACGGAAGGAAATGCAAGGGCGACGGCCATGGCCAGGCCATGCGGTTGGGGACGGGACATCGGTGACCACCTCTGAACGGGACAAGGGCGCCCGCCCGTCGCGACGAGGGCGTCGCGCGGGCGGATCGACTGACCGGGTTGTTCAGCGGTGGGCGGGTGGGCCGCGGCTGCGGCGCGGCGGTGGCGTGGCGGCACGCGCGATGACGACGGCCACGGGAACGAGAACGA
Organism: uncultured Rubrivivax sp.; assembly: GCA_964454485.1. Taxonomy (GTDB): domain Bacteria; phylum Pseudomonadota; class Gammaproteobacteria; order Burkholderiales; family Burkholderiaceae_C; genus Rubrivivax. The sequence continues at coordinate 57,228 of CAYVXO010000002.1, read as the reverse complement.
AACTCAGCCGTGCCAGCAGCAGGAGCGGCGGCACCGCCGGGCTGGCGACCGACTGGACGTCCGCGAAGGCCAGGCACAGGGCACAGGGGCCGTTGGCGGGCCGCCGGTCGCCTTCGTGCTGGGTCTCGCCGGCCTTGTAGTGGCTCAGCTCGTGCAGGAATGCGCCCTGCTGCACGCACAGCAGCAGCAAAGGCAGCAGCAGCGCCCGGCCGAAGCGCAGCAGCGATGAACCGCTGAACGGGGCGGAGCGACGCGAGTTCATCTCATGGCCGCTTCGGAGCGCTGTAGCGCTCGATGGCGGCCCCTTCCATCGCGTAGCCGCTCATGCCCATCACCGAGTCCTGACGGTGTGTCCTCAGGGTGCCGCTGGCCCACACCGCGTCCATCATGCGCAGGCCCTCGCCGCCCTTGCCGACGATCACGTGCACGATCTGGTTGGCCGGCGGCGGCGGCGTGTGGATGCACGCGCCGAAGTACGGCACGAGCAGGAACTCCCTGAGCTGGCCCTTGACCTCTTCCAGCGGCACGACATAGCCCGGAAGCCTCACCGTCGTGCCGTCCAGGCGGCTGTTGGTCGGCGCGTTGTCCCAGGTGGCGCGCATCTCCCGCATGAGCTGCAGCACGCGCGGGTCGCCGTCGTTGAGCAGGCCCAGGTTGAGTTCCCGAAAACGCTTCGTCGGATCCCAGTCCTTGGGCACGAGGTCGTCCCAGGAGGTTTCCTTGGCCGCACCCGCCGGAGCCTTCGGTTCCGCGGCAGCCGCCACCAGGCCGGCGAAGGCGCCTGCACCCAGCACCGAGGCGACACCCGCGAGAACCAGACGACGTTTCATGCTCAGCCCTGCGGCCGCTTCCAACGACAGCGGACATCTTGCGCGAAATGCAGGGTCCGTGCCAGAGGGTTGGGCTTTCGAAGGGCCATCGCTCACTCCGAGCGACCGTTGCCCTGGCTCAGCGCCCGCGCAATCGTGTCTGCGTTGTGTGCGAAGAACTTCAGGTAGGTGTCGGCCTGCGTTCCCGGTGCCGACAGCGCGTCCGAGTACAGACGCCCGCCGACGGTGGCATGGGCCTCCTTCGCGATGCGCTGCACCAGGCGCGGGTCGCTGATGTTCTCGACGAAGACCGCACCCACCCGCTGTGCACGGATCTGCTCGATCAGCCGGGCGACGTCGGCCGCCGAGGGCTCGCTGTCGGTGCTGCGCCCCTGCGCGGCGAGGAATTCCACGCCGTAGGCCGCGCCGAAGTAGCCGAAGGCGTCGTGCGAGGTGATCACGCGGCGCCGCTGCGCCGGCACGCCGCCAAGGGCGCGGCGGACCTGCGCGTCGAGTGCGGCCAGGCGCCCGAGGTAGGCCTGCGTGCGCGCCTCGAACGCCGCGGCCCGCGCGGGCCGGGCCCGGGCCAGGGCGTCGCGCAGGTTCTGCACGTAGCGCTGCGCCAGGCGAAGGTCCTGCCACGCATGCGGGTCGGGGGCCCCCGCGACGAGGCGCGGGGCGACGCCCTCGCTGGCCACGACGACCGGGCCGCGGTAGCCCGATGTGCGCACCAGGCGGTCCAGCCAGCCTTCGAATCCCAGCCCGTTGACCACCACCAGGTCGGCCTGCGCCAGTCGCCCGGCGTCGGCCGGGCGCGGCTCGAAGACATGCGCGTCCGCGTCCGGCCCCACGAGCGCAAAGACTTCGACCTCGTCGCCGCCCACGTTGCGCAGCATGTCGGCCAGGATGGAGAAACTCGCCACGACGCGCAGCGGCCGCTCGGCCCCGGCCCGGGCCGACAGGCCCGGCGCCGCCAGCGTCAGCGCCAGGCAGGATCGACGCGACAGCTTCATTTCAGGCCGCCCGGTGGGTCAAGCGCCGCAGGCGTTGCCACAGCAGCCCCTCGCGCGGGCCCGCGACGAGCGACGCCAGGTAGATGGCGCCGGCCACCAGCACGATGGCCGGCCCCGAAGGCCAATGGCCGTGGTACGACAGCAGCAGGCCGATCGCACCGGACAGGACGGCGATGACCGCGGCGGCCAGCATCAGGCTCCACACTTCCGCGGCCCAGAAGCGCGCGGCGGCCGCCGGCAGCATCATCACGCCCACCGCCATCAGCGTGCCCAGCGCCAGGAAGCCCGCCACCAGGTTGGCCACCGCCAACGCGAGGAAGACCGCATGCACCAGGGCGCCCGGCCCGCCCATGCTGCGCAGGAAGCCCGGGTCGACGCACTCGACGACCAGCGGCCGGTAGACCACGGCCAGCGTCAGCAGCGTGAGGCTGGCCACGGCGGCCATCAGCAGCAGCGCGGCGTCGTCGACCGCGAGGATGCTGCCGAACAGCATGTGCATCAGGTCGACGCTGGTGCCATGGGTCGAGATCAGCAGCACGCCGAGCGCGAGGGCGATCAGGTAGAAGGCGGCGAAATTCGCATCCTCGCTTTGCCGCGTGGCGCGGGTCACGAAGCCGGCGGCCAGCGCCACCGCCAGCGCCGCGGCAAAGGCGCCGCCGCCCATCGCGACGAGCGAGAAGCCGCCGGCCATGAAACCCAGCGCCGCGCCGGGCAGCAAGGCGTGCGCGATCGCATCGCCCGTCAGGCTCATGCGGCGCAGCACCAGCAGCGTGCCGACCGGCGCGCCGCCGAGACCGAGCGCGAGCGTGGCCACCAGCCCGCGACGCATGAAGCCGTACTCGGCGAACGGCTGCAGCAGCAGCTGGCCACCGGTCATGCGGCCTCCCGGCAGACCGGGGCATCGTCGTCCCAGGCTTCGGCCATGCGCCGGGCGCGCAACAGGTTCTCGGCCCGGAGCACTTCGGCGGTGGGGCCCCAGGCGAGGCAGCGGCGGGCGAGCAGCAGCGTCCGATCGAAGTGCTCGCGCACCAGATCCAGATCGTGCAGCACGGCGATCACCGTGCGCGCTTCGCCGTGCCAGCGGTGGACGATGCTCAGCAGGTCCGCGGTGGTGCGCGCGTCGATCGCGTTGAACGGTTCGTCCAGCAGGATCACGGGCGCGTCCTGCAACAGCACGCGCGCGAACAGCACGCGCTGGAACTGGCCCGCGGACAACTCCCCGAGGCCGCGCCGCTCGAAACCCGACAGGCCCACGGCATCGAGGGCACGGTGGATGGCATCGTGGTGCGATGCGTCCAGGCCGCGCAGGCTGCCGATGCGCCGCCACAGACCCAGCGCGACGAGGTCGAGCACGCGCAGCGGGAACCTGCGATCGATCTCGCTGTGCTGCGGCAGCCAGGCGATGCGCTCGCGCGCAAGGCCGGCGGCGCTGGCCACTTCGCCGCCCGCCGGGCGGATCCGGCCCATGATGGCCGCCAGCAAGGTGCTCTTGCCTGCGCCGTTGGGGCCGACGATGGCGGTCAGCGAACCGGATTCGAAGGCGCCGGTCAGGTGGTGCACGGCGGGGTGGCCGCCGTAGGCGACCGTGAGGTCGTGCAGCCCGATCGCGGCGGGCCGGTCTGCCGCGGCATCCATCAGGCGAGGGCCCACAGCACGGCGAGCCACAGCAGACCGCTCAGAGCGGCGGCGCCGAGCAGGCGCGCCGACGCGTTCGACAACAACAGGCTGCCGGAAGGGAACCGCTGTGGGCGGCGGGCGACGGACCTCATGATTGCTAATGCAAATTCGTTCTCAACAGCATAGCATGCGGCCGACCTCGCTTAGAGTCGGTGCCTTGCCGCCACGCACCCGCTCTACGCCTCACGTTCACCGCATGGAACGATCCACCCGCCAACGCACGGCCATCCGGCAGGTCATCGATGCCGCGAGCCGGCCGATGTCGCCGCAGGAGGTGCTGGAGGCGGCGCAGGCGCAGGTCCCGGCCCTGAGCCTGGCGACGGTCTATCGCAACCTCAAGCTGCTGCAGGACGCCGGCGAGATCGCCACGGTCACCCTGCCTGGCGACAGCCCGCGCTACGAGCCCGCCGGCCACGCCCACCACCACCATTTCCAGTGCACGACGTGCCATCGGGTGTTCGACGTGCACGCCTGCCCGGGCGACCTCGCGCAGATGGCGCCCAAGGGCTTCACGGTCGAGCGCCACGAACTGACGCTGTACGGGCGCTGCGCCGACTGCAAGCCGGCCCGACGCCGCGCGAGCGCCGCATCGGCTTGAGACCCGGCGGCCGCGGCCGACCGCTGTCGACGCGTGTCGACGGGCCGCGAAGGCTCGTGTGGACTCCACCGCTCTCGCTGCAGGCGTTCGCTCCGGCGAGGTCTCAGCTTGCGAAGGCTGCCAGCACCCGCGCGTGGAATGCCGCCGTGAACCTGGCTGTGAAGTCTCAACAGGTTCTTTCGAGGAACCGGGAGGCGTGAGACTGGCGGCTTGAGGTTGATGCCGTGCTCTCGACCGTGCCAGTTGTGGAAGTGGTTCCAACGCTGGCAGCGCGGCGCGCCTTGGGTCTGGGCCGGCGTCAGGGTGCCCGACCTGCTCCTGCGCTTCGGGCCGCCTTCACGCGCTGGCCCCGTCCGCCGAAGGCAGCGTCCCGACAGGCCGGTGGGCGCGTTCGGCGCGATCACGGTCGCGCCACGGCCACGTCACGACAAACCGAAGGTCTTGCGCAGGCCGGAATCCACGGGGCCGGCCGGCAGGAAGCGGCGCAGCTTGCTGAGCAGTGACGCCTCGCCCTTCGGCGTCTTGCGCATCCGCCAGCGACCGAAGGCGGCCTCCACGATCGTCGCCGCCACGGTTTCCGGCGCCGGGGCCTTCTGCACGCTCTTCACGATGGCCCGGGACGCGAGGTCCCGGTCGGCCTCGTACGCCGGCATCCTGCTCGCGGTTTGCGGCGCGTTCTGGTCCAGCTGGGTCCTGGTGTACGCAGGCTCGACCAGCACGACGCGGATGCCGAAGCGGCGCACCTCGTGGTCCAGCGACTCGGACAGGCCTTCGACGGCGTGCTTCGACGCCGCGTACAGACCCATGTAGGGCGCCGGCAGGAAGCCCAGCACCGAGCTCACGTTGACGATGCGCCCCGCGCGCTGTTCGCGCATGTGAGGCAGCACCGCCTGGCTCGTGCGCAGCGCCCCGAACACGTTGGTGTCGAACAGGGCCTGCGCCTCGGCGACCGAGGTCTCTTCGACGGCACCCAGCATGGTGCCGCCGGCGTTGTTGACCAGCACGTCGATGCGCTTCGCCTTGGCGATGACGACCTGCACCGCGCGCTTGACGGCGCCTTCGTCGCGCACATCCATCTCCACGAGTTCGACGCCGGGGATGGGCCGGGCCTTGCGCAGGTCGCGCACCGTGCCGAAGACGGTGCAGCCCTGCCGTGCGAACTGCTCGGCGGTGGCGCGGCCGATGCCGGAGGAGACGCCGGTGACGAACACGACTCTGGAACTGGACATGGGAACCTCGGCTTCAGTGGGGGGTGGAGGCCTGCGCAGCGGGATGGCGCCCGGTGGCCGCCGCGGCGTCGAAGATCAGGCAGGTGGTGGTGGCATGCGCGTAGAGCCTGCCGTCCGGCCCCACGATGCGGCCTTCCGCCGTACCGGTCTGGCGCCCGACGTGGATGACCTTGCCCTCGGCGCGCACCAAGGGCACTTCTTCCGTCAGCGCACGAACCAGGTTGATCTTGAGTTCCAGGGTGGTGTAGCCCCGACCGGCAGGCAGGGTGGTGTGGATCGCGCACCCCACCGCGGAGTCCAGCAGCGCGGCAAACCACCCGCCGTGAACGGTGCCCAGCGGGTTGTAGTGCCGCCGCAGCGGGCGCCCCTGGAACACCGCCTGTCCTGGCGCCATGCGGATCGGCACGAAGTCCAGCGTCTCGCCCATGGGCGGCGTCGGCAGGTCGCCCGCGAAGATGGCGTCGAGGATTTCCATGCCGGACAAGCCGGCCACCCGCAGCGTGGGACGCGGGGCGTCGGCCGGCCGCAGCCGGGCGCGAACCGCCTGCTCCTGCGACTTCCATTGCTCGAGGACCTCGTGGGCGTCCATGCAGTGTTCCTTTGCGGTTGGGAGGTTCGCCGCTCAGCGCGGCCTCGTGCTCACCGGCAAGCACAGCAGCGCGGTGAGCAGGGCGAGCGCGGCGTGCAGTCCGTACAGCGGGTTGAAGTCGGAACGGACCAGGCCGGCGTGGCCGAGCAGGCCGACCGTGATCGCGACGCCGAGCACGCCGCCCATCTGGCGCGTGGCCTGGTTGAAGGCCGCGCCGACCGCGTAGTGCGCCGCCGGCAGGCGGCTCACGGCCGCGCCGGCCAGCGAAGGCAGCACCAGACCGACCGCCACGCCGCTCATCAGGAGCCCGGGCAGCCAGTGGCGCAGGTACTCAGGCTGCGCTCCCGGCACCAGCAGCAGCCACAGACCGCTGCACGCATACAGCAGCGAGCCGCCGACGAGGAACGGGCGGTGACCCAGGCGGCCCGCCAGCCGCCCGGTGACGATGGCCGTCGGCATCACCAGCAGCGGGCCGGGCGTCACGGCCAGGCCGGCCTGCGGCAAGGTGTAGTGCCAGACCCCCGTCATGAAGAAGAAGAAGCCCAGGAACATCATCGAGAACGCGATGCCGAAGGCCAGCGTCGCCGCGTTGGCATAGCGGTAGGTGGCATGGCCGAACAGCGACAGGTCCAGCAGCGGCGCCGGGTGCCAGCGCGCCCACAGCACGAAGGCGATGCTGGCGAGCACGCCGCCGCCGGCCACGGCGGCGATCCGGCCCGCGGTCCATGCGGGCGAGCCGCTCTCGACGATCGCCAGCGCCACGGCCCCCACGGCGGCCATCAGCAGCAGCAGGCCGACGACGTCCACCCGCCGGCGCTGTGCCGGCTTGACCGCCTCTTCGACACGCGAGGCGCTGCGCCACAGCGCCCACAGGCCCACGGGGATGTTGATGTAGAAGGCCCACGGCCAGCCGGCGTGGGCGGTGACCCAGCTTCCCAGGCTGGGGCCCACGGCGGCGGCCAGCCCGCCCACCGCGCCCCACAGGCTGACGATGACGGCCCGGCGCTCGGCCGGGAAGGCCGCGAGCACGATCGACATCGAGGCCGGCGTCAGCAGTGCCGCGCCCAGGGCCTGCAGCACGCGCGCGGCGATCAGCCAGCCCACCGTCGGCGCCAGCCCGCAGGCCGCGGACGCGGCGATGAAAAGGGCCAGCCCGCGCCTGAAGACGCGCTTGCGCCCATGGGCGTCGGCCAGCCCGCCGGCCGGGATCAGCATCGCGGCGTAGACCACGGTGTAGCCGTTGAGCACCCACGACAGCGTGGCGGCCGAACTGCCGGCGAAGCTGTGGCGCAGCGCGTCGAAGGCCGCGAACAGCATCGTCGAGTCCAGCGACACCAGGAAGACGGCACTGCTGGCGATCCAGAACGCCGGCCAGGGCGATGCGGCAGTGGCCGGCGTCTCGGCCCGCGTTTCGGCCGGCGAGGCCCCGGCGGCGGCGGGAAGGCCCACCTCAGCGCGCCGCCAGATAGACCGCCGGGTCGGCGGAAAGCCCGCGCTTGACCTGACGGGTCAGCTCGTCGGCCAGCACCTCCTCGGCACCGGCTTCGAGCGCGTCCAGCGCCTGCTCGACGATCGCCTCGGGTGTGGCCTTCGGCATCTCGACGCCGCGCGTGAGGTCGGTGTCCACGAAGCCCATGTGCAGCGTGAGCACGTGCGTGTTCTGCGCCCGCAGGTCGTGGCGCAGGCCGTTGCTCAGGCTCCAGACGGCAGCCTTCGAGACGGCGTAGCTGGCCAGCAGCGGGTTGCTGATCCAGCTGGCCACCGAGGCCACGTTGAGCAGCGCGCCGCCGCCGTTGCGGGCCAGCACGGGCGCGAAGGCGCGGCTCACGCGCAGCACGCCCAGCAGGTTGGTCTCCAGGTGCCGGCGCAGCGCCGCTTCCGCGTCTTCGGCCATGAAGCTGCCGAAGCTGGCGATGCCGGCGTTGTTGACGACGATGGTCGCATCGGAGGCCAGCCGTGCGGCGGCCTCGACATCGCCCGGCGAGGTGACGTCCAGCTTCACCGGCGTCACGCCCGGCAGCGCCACGCGCGAAGGGTCGCGCGCCGCGGCGTACACCTTGCGCGCGCCGCGGCCGAGGAAGGCCCGGGCGAACGCCAGCCCGATGCCGCGGTTGGCCCCGGTGATCAGGACGGTCGAATCTGCGATCTTCATGGTCGGGTCCTCGATATGATGAGTGTCATATTCGTGCGCAAGCCTTTGCGGGGAGGGGCATCGCGCCGGTGAAACTAGGCTGCGGCCGGGGAATCGTGACGCCGGATGAGCGCTTCGCGCGTCTGCGCCAGCAGGGCCAGGCCTGCCTTGCCGCCGAGCGTGCGAGCCAGTTGCAGCGCGCCGACCATCGTGGCGGCGACGACTGCCGCCTGGCCCGGTTCGGTGCCCGCCGGCAGTGCCGCGCCCACGAGCGCGACCAGGTCGGTGACCCTGCGGCGCGCCTCTTCCCGCACCGCATCGTCCTGGCGCGTCATCTCCGAAGCGAGCGCGGCGACGACGCAACCCTGATCGGGGCGATCGAGATTCGTGTCGTGGAGGTAGGCCCACACGAGTGCGGCGAAACGCGTGCTGCCCTTCGCCATGCGGCGTTCCATCGCTTCCGACAGTGCCGCCTGGTTGTCGCGGCTGGCCCGCTGCATGGCCTCGACCAGCAGGGCGTCACGAGAGGCGAAGTGGGCGTAGAAGCCGCCGTGCGTGAGCCCCGCCTCCTTCATGATGTCGGCGACACCCACGCCGCGGTAACCCGCGCGCCGGATCGCCCGCGCCGCCACGTCGACGATGCGTTCGTGGCTGAGCTCCTTGCGCGTGGCGGCGGTCGACATGATGTTCATAATATTACGGTCATCATATTTGCAAGTCAAGTCGAGACCGATCGCAGTGTCCGGCAGCAGTTCCTGCGCAGCCTCAGGCGGCGCCGTTGACCGGCTTCGTGAGGTGAGCAAGTTCGACGCCGGGCATGTGCTCGGTTCGGTCGTAGATCCGGTAGCCGTGCCGCTCGTAGAACCGGACGTTGCTCTCCATGAGGGTGTTCGTGGTCAGATCGATGCGATCCATGTGGCCAAGCTCGGCCTCGAGTGCTCGAAGCAGCCGGGACCCGATGCCCTGACCATGCCTGGATGGCTCGACCACCAGCGCGCGAACGGTGCAGACCTTGCCGTCGATGACGCCGCGAACGCAGCCGACGACCGTGGTGCCATCTCGAGCGACGAGCGCGAGGTGTGTCCGTACATGCTCGAGGATGGAACCGGGCGTCTCTTGAAGCGGGGGGATGTCGGGCGTGCCGCACCTTCTTCCCTCCTCCTCGAACGCACGCATCTGGATGCCGTGCATCACGGGCACATCAGACTCGATGGCGCGATGGATGGTGAGCATGGTTTCCGACCTGACGCTGGCGCTTAGAAAGTCTATCGCAGGGTGCGCTTCGTTGGCGCTGCCGCACTTCGATCTGCGGTTCGATTGCGCGTGTCGCGCGTCGGCCGCTTGTCATGGCACGGCTCCTTGAGCGCATCGGGCTGGCCGGTCCGAGCGCGGCTTCCGACAGCACGTCCAGCGCACGGTGAACAGCGAGATCGGCACGCCCCTGGCGCCGAAGCCGATGGCCCGCAAGTGCCGCGTGTCGGCCCTCGAAGCAGAGGGACCGCACGGCCGATTGAATGCAGCTTCGTCGCGCGAGCGCTGCCGCTTCGGCGTTCGACCGGGTCGGCGGCGGTCAATGCGGCCCGCGCAGAACGATGCAAGGAAATCCCCCGGTCGCCGACCAATCCGGTTGAAGTCCCGGCGGCGGCGCGAAACCTTTCGGTCGCCTTTCGCCTCTTCATCACTGCAGCACCCGCTGCGCCACCGACTCAGGAGAAGTCCATGAACCTGCGCCACGCCCTTGTCGTGTCAGCCCTGTCTTTCGCCTTCAGCCTGGCCACGGCCGCCGAACCTCGGCCGTTCAGCCAGCAGGACTTCGAGCGCCTCGCCCGGGAAGGCAAGCCGGTGGTGGTGGACGTGGCCGCCACCTGGTGCCCCACCTGCAAGGCCCAGAAGCCCATCGTCGACCGGCTGTCGCGGCTGCCGGCCTACCAGGACGTGGCCGTGCTGACGGTCGATTTCGACGCCGACAAGCCGGCGCTCAAGCAGTTCAAGGTGGGCATGCAGAGCACGCTGATCGCGTTCAAGGCCGGCAAGGAAGCCGCCCGCTCGGTGGGCGACACCACGGCCGGCGGCATCGAAGGGCTGTTCAAGAAGGCCGTCGACCGATGACCTTCGGGCTCGGCACCTACGGCTTCGGCCTGCTGGCCGGGCTGCTGTCGACGCTCTCCCCCTGCGTGCTGCCGATCCTTCCCATCCTGCTGGGTTCGGCCAGCGCCGCCCACCCGCGCGCGCCGCTGGCGCTGGCGGCGGGCCTGGCGCTGTCGTATGCCACGCTCGGCACGCTGCTGGCGTGGGCGGGCGGCGCACTGGGCTTCGATGCCACGGCATTCCGGGTCCCGGCGGCGCTGGTGCTGGGTCTGCTGGGCCTGGTCCTGATGTCGCGCACGCTGCAGCAACGCTTCGCCTCGGCCACCTCGGGCATCGGCGACGCCGGCAATGCGCTGGTCTCGCGCCTGAACCTGGAGGGCATGCCGGGCCAGTTCGTGATCGGGCTGGCGCTGGGCGTCGTGTGGAGCCCCTGCGTCGGGCCCACGCTGGGCGCGGCCATCGTGCTGGCGAGCCAGGGAACGCAACTGCCGCAGGTCGCCTTGCTGATGGGGCTGTTCGGCCTGGGAGCCGCGCTGCCGGTGGCCGGGCTCGCGCTGGCGTCGCGGGCCGCCATGACGAAGGCGCGCGGGCGGCTGCTGCAGGCAGGCAAGACCGGCAAGCTGCTGATGGGCGCCGTGTTGCTGGCCGTCGCCGCGCTCATCGTCAGCGGCGCCGACAAGCCGCTGGAAGCCTGGCTGGTCGAGGTCTCGCCGGCCTGGCTGACCGAGCTCACCACGCGCTTCTAGAAGAGCGCGCCGCCCGGGTGGCGCGCGAGCGCGAACCGTCTGCCGGCGCTGGCGCCTCGTGGCGATGGAGGGTTCCCCTCGCAACCGAGGCCATCGAAGGGGAAAGCCATGTCGAGTGCCGCCGCCTGGAGCGGATGATGTTCAGGCGCGAGCCGCTGGACGACAAAGTGGCCGAACAGGCGCTGCCGTGCAGGACCGACGCCGCACTGCGCGTGGACCTGGCCCACGACCTGGAGTCACTGCCCGCGCACTGACTGGTCGGCCACGAGCCGACTTCCGCGATGCGCTCGAAGACCAGATCGCCAAGCGCCCGCGAGTGGCAGGTCTGCGGCGACGATTGTGAGCTTCACTTCGGCTGGAACCATACGCCGTGGGACCTTCATCGCATGCGGCTTCTGGTCCAGCCTTAGCGGCATGACGCCCAAACCGTCCTCATGCCAGTGAGACGGAACATTGGCGCCAGCTCGACACGCCGTTTCCAGCTATCGAATGGGCGCCCGCTGGCAGAGACCATGGTGCATCCCAGAGCAGAGATGCCAATGAGCCGTTCATCGCCTGCAACAAGGGCAGAGCCGCCAGCACTGGACGACGGCGGCCCTGGCAGCGGTTACACAGGCGGCTGCGCCACCGCAGCAGCGGCAGGCCCTGAGCCGACGGCCACAATGCGGGGCATGCCGGCTCCAATCCCTTCACTTCCGCTGTGGCGCCGCCTGCCGCCGTTCGCCTGGGCGCTGATCGCCGGCGCTCTGTCGCTGGTGGCGGCCTTCGTGCCCACGGCCTGGCACATGCTGGCCGCGCCCCCGGGCCCGCCGGCTGCGCAGGCGAAGGAACCATGGCGCATCGACGTGGGCGCCGACGGGACCAGTCGCGTGATGGGCCTCCAGCCGGGCACCGACACGCTGGGCAGCTTGCAGGGTCGGCTGGGCGACGCGCTGCAGCCGGCCATCGTCGCGCGGCGTGGCGAGGCGGGGGCGCTGGAGGCGCTGGTCGACCCGTTCAGCGCCGGCTTCGTCACCGGGCGGCTGGTGTTGGCCTTCGACGCGCCGGCCGACGCGCTGGCGCGGTGGCGCGAAGGCGCCGCCAAGTCCGAAGTGATGGACACCGGCGCGCGCCGCTACACGCTGTCGGCCGACGGCGCGCGCGAGGCGGCCTCGATGCGGCTGGCGGGGGCCACGTTCGTGCCGTCCCTGTCGCTGAGCGCCGACGACGTGTCGCAGCGCTTCGGCCCACCTGCCGAGGTGCAGGCCGGGGGCGAAGGCCTGCAGACCTGGCTCTACCCGGATCGTGGCCTGGCAGTCGCGCTGCAGCCGGGGCGCAAGGCGGTGCTGCAGTACGTGGCACCGCCCGATTTCGAACGCCGGCTGCGGCCGGCGATGGCTCCAGCGGCGTCGGACCGAACGCCGGCGCGAACAACGCCGGCACCCACGCGGTGATCGCACAAGGGCCACGCTCCGCGGCAGCTTGGCGGGGTCGATGCGCTCGAGCATGTCGTACTCGGCGCGGTACGTCGAGCCGGTGCTGCCGTCCCACGACAGGCCGACCGCCGGCCACATGAAGGGGCGCTTTCCCATGGCGGTTTCGGGGCCAGGGCCCTAACGTCAACTGTGCTGCCAGGAAGTCCAACTGCAGCTTCGCGGTTGAACGATCCAGCCTGCGTGAGGCAGCCCACGGCCCCGAAGAGACATTGGCTGCCCTGATCTCGCCGCCTTGAAGCCGCCGGTCGGACTTCACCACGTTCACTTGTCGCAGACCCAGCAGCGCAGGGCACACATACACATCGGCGGGCCGCACTCAAGGCGATGGCGTGGAGTCCAGAGTCCCGATGATGTGATGACGACGGGCTTCTGTGCCGAACCTGACACGGCACGCTTTCCACGCCGTCGCGGCAGTTTCCCCGCCAAAGCCCTCTCGGGCGCGCGATTGCGCTCAGTCAAGGCCGGCGCGAGGGCCGGACCGTAGAGTGGTCTTATGGAGCGACTGCGGAGAGCGCGCCAGTATGCCGGCTGGCTCGTGTTGGCGGCAATGCTGGCGCTCGTCGCTGCGCCCACGTTGTCGCGGCTCACCGTGTCTGGGCAAGGTTCGTGGTCCTTGCCGCAGATCTGTTCGGCAACGAAGCCGATGTCGCAAGACCCCGCCGGGGAGACCGGCTCGCGAAACGGCGTCCAGCATCAGGCTTGTTGTGCGCTCTGCGCACTCGGCATGGCGGCATTGCCAACGCCGTCGGGCGCTGGCGTGACGGCGCGGGTGTCGGACCGATCGTCGCGCATTGCACCCGCGATCGCCGACGCAGGCAAGTCCTTGCGCGAATGGGTCCACACGCGGCCGCGCGGGCCGCCCGCGCCCGTCTAGCCGATTCGCCTCGGTCTCTTGGCGTCGAGACTGCCGCCGTCTTTCGGTGAGGGCGGTCCCTTTTCGCGCGATTCATCACTCCATGCCGCAGTGGGCACCCATGGTTGTGCCTGCCTCTTGCGGTCCAGCGTTCAATGAAAGGTCTATCGTGAACAAGTTCTTCCACCGGGTTGTCGTGCTGCTTGCAGTGGTCCTCGGGTTCGCCGCCACCTCGGCGATCGCCGGACCGAATGACCCGCTCTTCATCGGGCTGTCGAGCGACGGTGCCAATCGGGTCGGCCACGTGCTGCACTTCGCGGGTCTGCAGATGTCCAGGGGTCACCCAGTGACGATCTGGTTGAACGAAGGCGGGATCTTCCTCGCCTCCAAGAAGCACACGGAAAAGCACGCCGCGCGCCAGAAGGAACTGGCCGATCTGATGAGCAAGGGCGCCACGGTGCTGGTTTGCCAGTACTGCATGAAGCAACTCGATGTCGCCGAGTCTGATCTGTTGCCCGGATTCAAGATGGGCAACCCAGATCTCGTGGGAGGCGCCCTCTTCAAGGACAACACGAAGACGTTGACCTTCTGAACACGCTCCTGACAGGGCCACGCGGCTCGCGCCCCAGCGCGCGTGCCGCCTGCGAGCATTCGCGATGACGGACCGCCAGCCGACGGCCCGGAATGGCTGCTGATGGCCGAGTCCTGGTGGCCACGAGCGGCAGCTTCCTGGTCGCGAGATGCTGTGAGCTCAGGCTGGACTGACAGGCTGGTTCGGAGAACCTCGAACGGCAGCAGTGGGTCGACAGCGCCCCTACACGCCCCCATGAAAAAGGGCGGCCGCAGCCGCCCTTGCCTTCAGGCCCAAAACTCGAGCCTCAATCCGCCTGCTTGCGCAGGAACGCCGGAATCTCGATCTCGTCCATCCCGTTGCTGGCCAGCGCATCCACCTTCGCCGCCGCCTGGCTGCGCGCGCTGCGCCACACGCTGGGCGTGTTCAGCGTGTTGAAGTCCGTCGCCATCTGCGGCGCCGCCGCCTGCGGCGCGCCGGCGCTGGCCGGCAGCTGCGCCGGCTGCGTCAGGATGGGCAGGTTGTCGGTGCCCGTCATGCGCACCGGCTGCTGCAGCGGCGGCGTGTGCGACACCACCTGCAGCGGCGGGTGGCCGCCCGCGCCGCGCGGGTCCGCCGCCTTCGCGCGTGCCACCGAAGACAGGCCGGTGGCGATGACGGTCACGCGCAGCTGGTCGCCCAGGCTGTCGTCGTAGGCGGTGCCGTAGATCACGTGCGCGTCCTCGGCGGCGTAGCGCCGGATCGTGTTCATCGCGTTGCGGCTCTCGGCGAGCTTGAAGGTGCCCTTGCTGGCGGCAATGAGCACCAGCACGCCGCGCGCGCCGCTCAGGTCGATGCCTTCGAGCAGCGGGCAGGCCACGGCCGCATCGGCCGCCTTGGTGGCGCGGTCCGGGCCGCCGGCAGTGGCGGTGCCCATCATCGCCTTGCCCGGCTCGCTCATCACCGTCTTCACGTCCTCGAAGTCGACGTTCACGAGGCCGGGGATGTGGATGATGTCGCTGATGCCGCCCACCGCGTTCTTCAGCACGTCGTTGGCGTGCGCGAAGGCCTGCTCCTGCGTCACGTCGTCGCCCAGCACTTCGAGCAGCTTCTCGTTGAGCACCACGATGAGGCTGTCGACGTTGGCTTCGAGTTCGGCCACGCCGTCCTCGGCCTGCTGGCCGCGGCGCCGGCCTTCGAACTCGAAGGGCTTGGTCACCACGCCCACGGTCAGGATGCCCATCTCCTTGGCCACGCGCGCGATCACCGGCGCGGCGCCGGTGCCGGTGCCGCCGCCCATGCCGGCGGTGATGAACAGCATGTGCGCGCCGTCGATCGCGTTGCGGATGCTGTCCACCGCCTCCTCGGCCGCGGTGCGGCCGACCGAGGGCTTGCTGCCCGCGCCGAGGCCGCTCTTGCCCAGCTGCACCAGCGTGCCGGCGGCGCTGCGCCCCAGCGCCTGGGCGTCGGTGTTGGCGCAGATGAAGTCCACGCCCTGCACGCCCTGGGTGATCATGTGCTCGACCGCGTTGCCGCCGCCGCCACCGACGCCGATCACCTTGATCTGCGTACCTTGCTGGAACTCTTCGATCATTTCGATGGGCATGAGAGCCTCCTACTGATTGAGATGCAGTTGCCGTGAAAAGACGGGGGTGTGCTTCGTTGCCATCTGTCCTTTGCCACCCCTCTCCTAGAAATTGCCGAGAAACCAGTCCCTGGCGCGCGTGAACAGGTTGCTCACCGAGCCGGCCTGGGCCGCCGCCTTCTGCCCGCGCTGGCGCGCCATGCGCGCTTCCTCGAGCAGCCCCATCACGGTGGCCGAACGCGGGTTCGCCACCATGTCCCCGAGCGGCCCGCCGTAAGTCGGCAGGCCACGCCTCACCGGTTTGAGGAAGATGTCCTCGCCCAGCTCCACCATGCCGGGCATGACGCTGCTGCCGCCGGTGATGACGATGCCGGAGGACAGCAGTTCCTCGTAGCCGCTGTCGCGGATGACCTGGTGCACCAGGCTGAAGATCTCTTCCACGCGCGGCTCGATCACGCCGGCCAGCGCCTGGCGGCTGAGCATGCGCGGCGCGCGGTCGCCCAGGCCGGGCACTTCCACCTGCTCGCCGGGATCCGCCAGCAGCTGCTTGGCCACGCCGTACTCGACCTTGATCTCCTCGGCGTCCTTCGTGGGCGTGCGCAGCGCCATCGCGATGTCGCTCGTGATCAGGTCGCCGGCGATCGGGATCACCGCGGTGTGGCGCACGCTGCCGTCGGTGTAGACCTGCACGTCGGTCGTGCCGGCGCCGATGTCCACCACGGCCACGCCCAGGCTCTTCTCGTCGTCGGTCAGCACCGCGGCGGCGCTGGCGCTGGGGTTCAGCACCAGCCGTTCCACTTCCAGCCCGCAGCGGCGCACGCACTTCAGGATGTTCTCGGCCGCGCTCTGGGCACCGGTGACGATGTGCACCTTCACCTCGAGCCGGCTGCCGCTCATGCCGATCGGCTCCTTCACCTCGTGGCCGTCGATGATGAATTCCTGCGGCTCCACCAGCAGCAGCCGCTGGTCGTTGGGGATGTTAATGGCCTTGGCCGTCTCCACCACGCGCGCCACGTCGACCGGCGTGACCTCGCGGTTGTCGCGCACGATCACCATGCCGGTGCTGTTCTGGCCGCGGATGTGGCTGCCGGTGATGCCGGTGTAGACGCTGGTGATCTTGCAGGCGGCCATCATCTCGGCCTCCTTCAGCGCCTGCTGGATGCTCTGCACCGTGGCGTCGATGTTGACCACCACGCCGCGCTTCAAGCCATGGGTGCCGGCCACGCCCAGCCCGGCCACGCGCAGGTCGCCGTCGGGCAGCACCTCGGCGGCCACGACCATCACCTTCGCGGTGCCGATGTCGAGTCCGAAGACGAGGTCCTTGTATTCCTTGGCCATGCGGTGGTTCTCGTCCTAGTTGATCGTCTTCGTCGTCACGCCACGCAGGCGCACCGCGTAGCCGTCGGCGTGGCGCAGGTCGGCATAGGCCAGCGGCTGGCGCTGGTAGCGCGCGGCCAGCTGCGGGAAGGTGCGCACGAAGCGTTCGCTGCGCGCCACCACCTCGTCCTCGCTGCCGCGGCCCAGCTCCAGCGTGGCGCCGCCGTCCAGTTCCACCTTCCACGAGCCGCGCCCCGACAGCGTGAGCGTGTCCATCTCCTGTTCCATGCGCGCGAACACCGGCTGCAGGCGGCGGTACATCGCCAGTACCTGGGCCGAGGTGCCGTCCGGTCCGGCGAAGCCGGGCAGGCCTTCGTCTTCCACGTCGCCCAGGTTGGCTTCGAACACCTCGCCGTGGGTGTTGACCAGGCGGTCGTTGCCGTCCTCGCCGGCCCATGTGGCGGCGGCGCGGTGTTCCTCGAGCTGCACCACCAGGCGGTCGGGCCAGACGCGGCGCACGGTGGCACGCCGCACCCAGGGCACCGACTCGAACGCGGCGCGCGTCTTCTGCAGGTTCACGCTGAAGAAGTTGCCGGCCAGCGCCGGCATCGCGTTGGCGCGGATCGTGTTGACGCTGTTGCGCGTGAGCTCGCCTTCCAGGCGGATGGTGCGGATCGTGAACGCCGGCGCGCGCGTCAGCCACAGCGCCGCCGCCGCCAGCAGCGCGCAGGCGCCCAGCAGGTAGACAGCGGACGCCACGCCGTTCATCAGCCGAACGTCGGCCGGCAGCCCCAGGAGGGCGGCGGGTGCGGGGTTCAGGGTGGCGGCGGCGCGCGGCATGGTGGACTGCCTCAGGCCCTCGTCGAGTCGAGCGCGGCCTGCTCGACCAGGTGAACGCACAGCTGCTCGTAGCTCATGCCGGCGGCACGCGCGGCCATCGGCACCAGCGAATGGCCGGTCATGCCCGGGCTGGTGTTCATCTCCAGCAGGAAGGGCTGGCGGTCCCTGGCGCGGATCATCAGGTCGGCACGGCCCCAGCCGCGGCAGCCCAGCAAGCGGTAGGCCGCCAGCGTGAGGCGCTGCACTTCGGCTTCCTCGGCCGCCGGCAGGCCGCTCGGGCAGCGGTAGCCGGTGTCTTCGCTGAAGTACTTGTGCTGGTAGTCGTACTTGCCTTCGGGCGCCTGGATGCGGATGACGGGCAGCGCGCGCGCGCTGGCGCCCGTGCCCAGCACGGCGCAGGTGACCTCGTCGCCTTCGATGAACTCCTCGCAGAGCACGTCGGCGTCGTACTGCGCGGCCAGCTTCACCGCGTCGGCCATCTCGCTGTAGCCCTGGACCTTGGTGATGCCGATCGAGCTGCCTTCGCGCGGCGGCTTCACGATCACCGGCAGGCCCAACACGTCGGGCACGTGCACCAGGTCCTCGCGCGCCTGGCGGTCGGGTGCCAGCCATTGCCAGCGCGGCGTGGGCAGGCCTTCGGCGAGCCAGATGCGCTTGGTCATGACCTTGTCCATCGCGATCGCGCTCGCCATCACGCCGCTGCCGGTGTAGGGCAGGCCCAGCAGTTCCAGCGCGCCCTGCACGGTGCCGTCTTCGCCATGGCGGCCGTGCAGCGCGATGAAGACACGCGCGAATCCTTCACGCTTGAGGTCGTCGAGCGGGCGCTCGGCGGGGTCGAAGGCGTGCGCGTCCACGCCCTGCGACTGCAGCGCCTTCAGCACGCCGCCGCCGGACATGAGCGAGACCTCGCGCTCGGCGCTCGTGCCGCCCATGAGAACCGCGACCTTGCCGAGATTCGTCATGCCGTGGCCTCCACGACCTTCGCCGGCACGCCGCCCATCGAGCCCGCGCCCATCGCGATGACGACGTCGCCTTCGTGCGCGAAGTCGGCGATCGCCTGCGGCAGGTCGGCGATCTGCTCCACGAACACCGGGTCCACCTTGCCGGCCACGCGCAGCGCGCGCGCCAGCGCGCGGCCGTCGGCGGCGACGATGGGGCTTTCGCCGGCGGAATACACCTCGGTGAGCAGCACCGCGTCGGCCGTGCCCATCACCTTCACGAAGTCCTCGAAGCAGTCGCGCGTGCGCGTGTAGCGGTGCGGCTGGAAGGCGAGCACGAGGCGCCGGCCCGGGAAGGCGCCGCGCGCGGCGGCCAGCACGGCGGCCATCTCGGCCGGGTGGTGGCCGTAGTCGTCGATCAGCGTAAAGCGGCCGCCGGCCTTGGCCTTCAGTTCGCCCCAGCGCTGGAAGCGCCGGCCGACGCCGGTGAAGCCGGCGAGCGCCTTCACGGTGGGCTCGTCGGGCAGTTCGAGTTCCATCGCCACCGCGATGGCGGCGAGCGCATTCAGCACGTTGTGCACGCCGGGCAGGTTCAGCGTGACCTGCAGGTCGGGCATGCGCGTGCCGTTGCGGCGCTGCGCGGTGAAGCGCATCTGGCCGCCGGGCAGCGCCTGCACGTCGACCGCACGCACCTGCACGTCCTCGCCCAGCCCGTAGGTGACGACGGGGCGGCTGATCATCGGCACGATGGCCTTCACGCCGGGGTCGTCGCCGCACAGGATGGCGGCGCCGTAGAACGGCATGCGGTGCACGAAGTCGACGAAGGCGGTGCGCAGCTTCGACAGGTCGTGGCCGTAGGTCTCCATGTGGTCGGCGTCGATGTTGGTCACCACCGCCAGCACCGGCATCAGGTTCAGGAACGAGGCGTCGCTCTCGTCGGCCTCCACCACGATGTAGTCGCCCGAGCCCAGGCGCGAATGGGCGCCCGCGCTCACCAGCTTGCCGCCGATGACGAAGGTGGGGTCCAGCCCGGCTTCGGCCAGCACGCTGGCGACGAGCGAGGTGGTGGTCGTCTTGCCGTGGGTGCCGGCGATGGCGATGCCCTGCTTCAGCCGCATCAGCTCGGCCAGCATCACCGCGCGCGGCACCACCGGCACGCGCTTGGCGCGCGCGGCGATGACCTCGGGGTTGTCGCCCTTCACCGCGGTGGAGACGACCACCGCGTCGGCCCCGGCGATGTGCTCGGCCGCATGGCCGATGGCCACCTTCACGCCCAGCCCGGCCAGCCGCTCGGTGGTGGCGCTGGCATGCTGGTCGCTGCCCGTCACGCGGTAGCCCAGGTTGTGCAGGATCTCGGCGATGCCGCTCATGCCCGCGCCGCCGACGCCCACGAAATGAATCTGCTTGACGGCGTGCTTCATGATTTGGTGAGCCCCTCGATGAGGTCGGCCACGCGCGCCGCCGCCTGCGGCTTGGCGCAAGCGCGCGCCTTTGTCGCCATCGCGACCAGCGCCTCGCGGTCCATGCCGCGCAGCAGCTCGGCCAGCTTGTGCGGCGTCAGCTCGCCTTGCGGCAGGTGCAGCGCCGCGCCCTGGCGCGCCATGAACTCGGCGTTGTCGCGCTGGTGCGCCGTGGTGCTGATGACCAGCGGCACCAGCACCGAAGGCACGCCGGCCGCGCACAGCTCGCTCACCGTGATGGCGCCCGAGCGGCAGACCATCAGGTCGCAGTCGGCCAGGCGGCGCGGCATGTCGTCGATGAAGGGCAGCACCTCGGCGGCCACACCCGCTTCGGCATAGGCGGCGCGCACCGCGTCGGCATGGGCGGCGCCGGCCTGGTGGACGACCACCGGGCGCGCTGCGGGGTCGATCAGCGCCAGCGCCTTCGGCAGGTTCTCGTTGAGCACCTTCGCACCCAGGCTGCCGCCCACCACCAGCAGCTGCAGCGGGCCGCTGCGGCCGCGGAAGCGTTCGGCCGGCTCGGGCATCTGCTCGATCTCGGCGCGCACCGGGTTGCCGGTGACGATGGCGTTCTTCGTCTTGCGCGCCGCCTCGCCTTCGAAGCCGAAGGCCACGCGGTCGGCCACCGGCAGCAGCGCCCGGTTGGACAGCAGCATCGCCGCGTCGGCGTTCACCAGCACCAGCGGCTTGCCCAGCAGGCTGGCCATCATGCCGCCCGGGAAGCACACGTAGCCGCCCATGCCCAGCACCGCGTTCGTGCCGCGGCGGCGCAGGATGAGCAGGCAGTCCCAGAAGGCCTTGAGCAAACGCAGGCCGCCGGTCATGGCCTGCACGAATCCCTTGCCGCGGAGGCCGCTGAAGCCGATGGCGTCCAGCACGATGCCGGCCTTGGGCACGAGCTGGTTTTCCATGCCGGTCTTGGTGCCCAGCCAGCTCACGCTCCAGCCGCGGCGCGCCATCTCGCGTGCCACCGCGAGGCCGGGGATGATGTGGCCGCCGGTGCCGGCCGCCATGATCACCAGATGGCTCATGTGTGCCCCCAGGGCGCTGCGCACCCGCCCCCCGAGGGGGTGAGCCGGCTTGGGGCGGCCCGGCGCCGGCTCACGCACGCCCTCCGCGCATGAGCGCCCGGTTCTCCAGATCGACGCGAACCACCATCGCGATCGCCACCAGGTTCATCAGGATCGCCGAGCCGCCGTAGCTCATCAGCGGCAGCGTCAGGCCCTTGGTGGGCAGCACGCCCAGGTTGACGCCCATGTTGATGAAGGCCTGGCCGCCGAACCAGATGCCGATGCCCTGCACCATGAGGCCGGCGAACACGCGGTCGAGCGCGATCGCCTGGCGGCCGATCGAGAAGATGCGCCGCGTGAGCCAGAAGAACAGCACGATCACGCTGGCCACGCCGACGAAGCCCAGTTCCTCGCCGATGACGGCGAGCAGGAAGTCGGTGTGCGCTTCCGGCAGGTAGTGCAGCTTCTCCAGGCTGCCGCCCAGGCCCTGGCCGAAGATCTCGCCGCGGCCGAAGGCGATGAGCGAATGCGTGAGCTGGTAGGCCTTGCCCTGCGCCCACTTCGGGTTCCACGGGTCCAGGTAGGCCAGGATGCGTTCGCGCCGCAGGTCGTCGAAGGCGATGATGAGCGCGAAGGTCGCGACGATGACGGCCGCGACGAGGAAGAACATGCGGCCGTTGACGCCGCCCAGGAACAGCACGCCCATCGCGATGGTGGCGATGACGATGAAGGCGCCCATGTCGGGCTCGCGCAGCAGCAGCAGGCCGATGAAGGCCACCGCCACCACCATCGGCCAGACGGCCTTGAAGAAGTTCTCCTTCACGTCCATCTTGCGCACCATGTAGCTGGCGGCGTACATCGCGATCGCCAGCTTGCCCAGCTCGCTGGGCTGGAAGTTCATGACGCCAAGCGGGATCCAGCGGCGCGAGTTGTTGACCACCTTGCCGACGAAGGGCAGCAGCACCACCACCAGCAGCACCAGCGCACCGACCAGGATCCAGGGCGCACGCTTCTCCCAGAAGGCCACCGGCACCTGCACCGTGGCGAGCGCGACGACAAGCCCGATGGCCAGCGCCATCAGGTGGCGGGTGAGGAAGTAGTTGGGGCTGAAGGCGACGAAGCGCGGGTTGTCGCCCATCGCGACCGAGGCCGAATAGACCATCACCAGCCCCAGCGCCAGCAGCGCACCCACCACCATCACCAGCGGCTGGTCGAAGCTGGACAGGCGCGTCGGCCGCGCGCCGGCGATGTCGATGTTGTCGCGCACCGGCAGCGCGCGCGGCCGCGCCTCGGCGCGCGCAGCCCACCAGCCCTTGAGGGCGCCGATCCCGATCATGCGACCTGCCCCCTGTCTTCGGCGAGCGCGCGCACCGCGTCGGCGAAGACCTGCGCGCGGTGGCCGTAGTTGCGGAACATGTCCAGGCTGGCGCAGGCCGGCGACAGCAGCACCGCGTCGCCCGGCAGCGCCTGCTCGAAGCACCAGGCCACCGCGGCTTCCAGCGTCTCGTGGCGCGCCAGCGGCACGCCGCCGAGCACGTTCTCGATCGCCGTCGCGTCGCGGCCGATGGTGGCCACCGCGCGCGCGTGGCGCTGCACCGGCAGCGACAGCGGCGAGAAGTCCTGCCCCTTGCCGTCGCCGCCCAGGATGACGACCAGCTTGGCCGGCGCCTTGTCGGCCCCCAGGCCTTCCAGCGCGGCCACGGTGGCGCCGACGTTGGTGCCCTTGCTGTCGTCGAAGACCTCCACCTCGCCGACCTTGCCGATGAACTGCACGCGGTGCGGCTCGCCTTCGTATTCGCGCAGGCCGTGCAGCATGGGCGCCAGCGGGCAGCCGATGGCGGTGGCCAGCGCCAGCGCGGCGAGCGCGTTGGCCGCGTTGTGGCGGCCGCGCACGCGCAGCGCGTCGGCGGGCATCAGGCGCTGGAGGTGGATCTCTTCCTCCTCGTCTTTCTTGCGCTTCACCGTCTCGTCGGCGGGCAGCGCGCGCACCAGCCAGGCCATGCCGTTCTCGACGACGAGGCCGAAGTCGCCCGGGCGCTTCGGCGCGTCGAGCCCGAAGCGGATCACGCTGCGCTCCACCGGCTTGGTCTTGCCCTTCACCGGCGCCACGGGCACGGGGATCATCTGCTCGACACGTTCGTCGTCGCGGTTGATCACCATCACCGCGCGCTCGCCGAAGATGCGCGCCTTCGCGGCGGCGTAGGCGGCCATCGAGCCGTGCCAGTCCAGGTGGTCCTGCGTCACGTTGAGCACGGTGGCGGCGTCGGGTTCGAAGCCGGTGATGCCGTCCAACTGGAAGCTGGAGAGTTCCAGCACCCAGACCTGCGGCAGGTCGTCCCAGCGCGCGGCCAGCGTGTCCAGCATCGTCGGGCCGATGTTGCCGGCCACCGCCACGCTGCGACCCGCGCGTTCGACCAGCAACCCGGTCATCGCGGTGGTGGTGGTCTTGCCGTTGGTGCCGGTGATGGCGACGACCTGGGGCGCGTAGTCGCGCTCGCGCTTCAGGTGCGCGAGCGCCTGCGCGAAGAGGTCCAGCTCACCCTGCACCGGCAGGCCGCGCATGCGCGCCTCGTCCAGCGCGGCGGCGATGCGCGCGTCGTGCGGCGCCAGGCCCGGGCTCTTGAGCAGGCGGTCGACGCCTTGCACCTGCTCGCGCGTCAGCTCGCCGTTCAGCAGCAGCGCTTCGGGGCATTCGGCGCGCAGCGCCTCGGCGCCGGGCGGCTGCTCGCGCGAGTCCCAGACGCGCACGGCCAGCCCCAAGCGCGTGCACCAGCGCGCCATCGCGAGGCCGCTCTCGCCCAGGCCCAGGACCAGCACGTTGTGGCGGAGGTCGTCGCTCATCGCAGTTTGAGGCTGGCCAGGCCGATCAGGCACAGGAGCATGGTGATGATCCAGAAGCGGACCACGACCTGGGTCTCGGTCCAGCCCTTCTTCTCGAAGTGGTGGTGCAGCGGCGCCATCAGGAAGATGCGCCGGCCCTCGCCGTAGCGGCGCTTGGTGTACTTGAACCAGCTCACCTGCAGCATCACCGAGAGCGCCTCGACGACGAAGATGCCGCCCATGATCCCGAGCACGATCTCCTGCCGCGTGATGACGGCCACCGTGCCGAGCGCGCCGCCGAGCGACAGCGCGCCCACGTCGCCCATGAACACCTGCGCCGGGTTGGCGTTGAACCACAGGAAGGCCAGCCCGGCGCCGGCCATCGCGGCGCAGAAGACGAGCAGTTCGCCCGCGCCCGGGATGTGCGGGAACAGCAGGTAGCGCGAGTAGTCGGCGCGGCCGACGATGTAGGCGAAGATGCCGAGCGCCGAGCCCACCATCACCACCGGCATGATGGCCAGGCCGTCCAACCCGTCGGTGAAGTTCACCGCGTTGCTGGCGCCGACGATCACGAACCACGACAGCGCGATGAAGCCGTAGACGCCGAGCGGGTAGCTCACCGTCTTGAAGAACGGCACCATCAGGTCGGCCTTGGGCGGCAGCTCGTTGCTGAAGCCGCTGGTGACCCAGCGCAGGAAGAGCTCCAGCACGCGCAGGTTGGAGGTCTCGCTGACGCTGAAGGCCAGGTACAGCGCCGCCACCAGGCCGATGATGGACTGCCAGAAGAACTTCTCGCGCGAGGGCATGCCCTCGGGGTCCTTCTTGACCACCTTGCGCCAGTCGTCGACCCAGCCGATGGTGCCGAAGCCGAAGGTCACCACCATCACGATCCAGACGAAGCGGTTGCTCCAGTCGAACCACAGCAGCGTCGAGACGCCGATGCCGATGAGCACCAGCACCCCGCCCATCGTGGGCGTGCCTCGCTTGCCCAGGTGGGCCGCGACGCCGTACTCGCGGATCGGCTGGCCGATCTTCATCTCCGTGAGGCGGCGGATCACCAGCTGCCCGAAGGCCAGGCCGATGAGCAGCGCGGTCATCGCCGCCATCACGGCGCGGAAGGTCAGGTACTGGAAGACGCGCAGGAAACCCAGTCCGTCGGGCGAGACGGAATAGAGCAGTTGCGCCAGCGCCGGCAGCATCTACGCGGCCTCCTGCTGCAGCGCCTTGACGACGCGTTCCATCGCCATGAAGCGCGAGCCCTTCACCAGCACCGACGCGGCGGCCGGCGCTTCGGGCAGGGCCGCCAGCAGCGCTGGCACGTCGGCGAAGTGGCGCGTGGCCTGCGCGTGCGCCGAGAGCGTGCCCGCGGTCCACACGGTTTCGATGCTGCGCCGGCGTGCGAAGGCACCGACCTCGGCGTGGAACTCGGGGCCGCGTTCGCCGACCTCGCCCATGTCGCCCAGCACCAGCCAGCGCGGCGCGGGCAGCGCGGCCAGCACCTCGATGGCGGCGAGCACCGAGTCGGGGTTGGCGTTGTAGCTGTCGTCGACCAGCACCACCTCGCGCCCGCGCCAGTTCAGCGTGTGCGCGGCCGAGCGGCCGGCGACCGGGCGGAAGTCGGCGAGGCCGCGCGCGATGGCGGGCAGCTCCACGCCAGCCGCCAGCGCGCAGGCGGCGGCGGCGAGCGCGTTCTTCGCGTTGTGGCGGCCGGCCACGTGCAGCGTGGTGCGCAACTCGCCGGTGGGCGTGGCCGCGTGCAGCGCCCAGCCGGCGCCCTGCGGCTCGGCGTGGCCGCAGACGTCGGCCTCGGCTTCGAGCGCGAAGGTGATCACGCGCCGGCGCCCGGCGAGCGTGCGCCACAGCGGCGCGTAGGCGTCGTCGGCCGGGAAGACGGCGGTGCCGTCGGCCGGCAGCGCCTCGATCGCGGCGCCGTTCTCGCGCGCCACCGCCTCGACGCTGGTCATGAATTCCTGGTGCTCGCGCTGCGCGTTGTTGACGAGCGCGATGGTCGGCTTCGCGATCGCGGCCAGCTCGCCGATCTCGCCCGGGTGGTTCATGCCCAGTTCCACCACGCCGGCCTTGTGAATGCGCGCCAGCCGCAGCAGCGTGAGCGGCACGCCGATGTGGTTGTTCAGGTTGCCGCGCGTCGCGAAGGCGGCGTCGCCGAAGGCGGCGCGCAGGATGGACGCCACCATCTGCGTCACCGTGGTCTTGCCGTTGCTGCCGGTGACGGCGACGAGCGGCAGCGCGAAGCGCGCGCGCCAGGCCGCGCCCAGCTGCTGCAGCGCGCGCAGCGTGTCGGGCACCTGCAGACCGGGCAGGCCGGCGGCTTCGAGCCCGCGTTCGGCGATCGCCGCGGCGGCGCCGGCGGCCTTCGCCTGCGGCAGGAAGTCGTGGGCGTCGAAACGCTCGCCGCGCAGCGCCACGAACAGGTCGCCGGGCTGCAGCGTGCGGGTGTCGCTGGCGACGCGCGAGACCACGGTGTTGCCGTCACCGACGACCACCGCGCCCGGCACCAGCGAAGCCGCCTCGCGCAGCGTGAACATCGTGCCGCTCATGCGGCCGCCTTCCGCCGCTGCGCCAGCGCGGCGCGGGCCACCGTCTCGTCGTGGAAGGGCAGCCGTTCGCCGCGCACTTCCTGGTAGTCCTCGTGGCCCTTGCCGGCGAGCAGGATCACGTCGCCGTCGGCGGCGCCGTTGATCGCCTCGACGATGGCTTCGCGCCGGTCCTCGATGACGTCGACCTCGTCGTGGCCGGCCACGCCGGCCAGGATCTGCGCCAGGATCAGCGAAGGCGTCTCGTCGCGCGGGTTGTCGCTCGTGATGACCACGCGGTCGGCCAGGCGGGCGGCGATGGCGCCCATCATCGGCCGCTTGGTGGCGTCGCGATTGCCGCCGCAGCCGAACACGCACCACAGGCGGCCGCCCCGCGCCTGCGCCAGCGGGCGCAGCGCCTGCAGCACCTTCTCCAGCGCGTCCGGCGTGTGGGCGTAGTCGACCACCACCTCGAGCGCGGCGTCGCCCACGCGCTGCAGGCGGCCCGGCACCGGCTGCAGGCGCGGCACCACGGCGGCGGCATGGATCAGCGGCACGCCCAGCGCGCGCAGCCCGCCCAGGACCACCAGCAGGTTGCTGGCGTTGAACTCGCCCACCAGGGAGCTCTTCACCGAGACGGTGGCGCTGCCTTCGCGCAGCGTGAAGGCCAGGCCGCCGCCTTCGTAGTGCAGGCCCTCGGCGACCAGGCGGGCGCGGCGCGCCGCCGACACGGTCCACAGGTCCGGGCTGCCGGGTCGTTCGGCCAGTTCGGCCGCCAGCCGTTCGCCGGCGCGGTCGTCCACGTTGACGACGGCCGAACGCAGCCCGGGCCACGAGAACAGGCGCCGCTTGGCCGCCCAGTAGGCTTCCATGCTGCCGTGGTAGTCCAGGTGGTCGCGCGTGAAGTTGGTGAACAGGGCGACGTCGAAGGCCACGCCTTCGAGCCGCTGCTCGTCGAGGCCGATCGAGCTGGCTTCGAGCGCGCAGGCGGCAAAGCCTTCGTCGGCGAAGCGGCGGAACGCGGCGTGCAGCGTCACCGGGTCGGGCGTGGTGAGGCCGGTGGACTTGACGTCCGCAGGCGGCACGCCGATGCCCAGCGTGCCGACGACGCCGCAGCGGCGCCCCAGCAGCGTGAGCGCCTGCGCGGTCCACCAGGCGGTGCTGGTTTTGCCGTTGGTGCCGGTGGTGGCCACCTTCTGCAGCCGCGCGCCGGGCTGGCCGAAGAAGAGGTCGGCCACCGGCCCGGTGGCGGCCTTCATCCCCGCCAGGGTGGCGATGCGCGGGTCGTCGAAGCCGTAGCGGTCGACCTTGTGGTGCTCCACCAGGCAGGCCGCCGCGCCCGCGGCCAGGGCCTGCGGCACGAAGCGGCGGCCGTCGGTGGCGGCACCCGGCCAGGCGATGAAGCCGTCGCCCGGCTGAAGATGCCGGCTGTCCTGGCGCAGCGTGCCGGTGACGCGCTCGCGCAGCCAGCGCGCGGCGTCTTCGGGGGATTGGAGTTTCGTCAGCGCCATGGCCCTTCAGAAGCTCTCCGGCTCGCTGGCCACCGGCTTGGCGACGATCTGCGCCTTCACCTCGATGTCCGGCGGCACGCCCATCATGCGCAGCGTGTTCTGCACCACCTGGCTGAACACCGGCGCGGCGACGTCGCCGCCGAAGAACGAACCCTTGCTGGGCTCGTCGACCATCACCGCCACCACGATGCGCGGCGCGCTGATGGGCGCGACGCCGACGAACCAGGCGCGGTACTTGTTGGTGTAGTTGCGCCCTTCCTGCTTGCGCGCGGTGCCGGTCTTGCCGCCGACCGAATAGCCGATGGCCTGCGCCTTGGGCGCGGTGCCGCCGGGCAGCGTGACCAGGTGCAGCATCTCGCGCACGGCACGCGCGGTGTCGGGCTTCATCACCTGCACGCCGGGCTGGGCGTGGTCCTGCTTGAGGATGGAGACCGGGATCACCTCGCCGTCGCGCGCGAAGGCGGTGTAGGCGCGCGCCAGCTGGAACAGGCTGGCCGACAGGCCGTAGCCGTAGCTCATGGTGGCCTGCTCGATCGGGCGCCAGGTCTTGTACGGCCGCAGGCGGCCGGTGATGGCGCCGGGGAAGTCGATCTGCGGCTTCTGCCCCAGGCCGACCTGGGTGAACATCTCCCACATCTCGCGCGGCTGCATCTGCATCGCCATCTTGACGGTGCCGACGTTGCTGGACTTCTGGATGATCTCGCGCACCGAGAGCACGCCGTGCGGATGCGAATCGCTGATCGTCGAGCCGGTGATCGTGATGCGGCCGGGGCTGGTGTCGAAGCGCGTCTCCGGCGTCACGCGGCCGCTGTCGAGCGCGATCGAGGCGACGAAGGGCTTCATCGTCGAGCCGGGTTCGAAGATGTCGGTGAGCGCGCGGTTGCGCATCTGCTGGAAGTTCAGGTTCTGGCGGTCGGCCGGGTTGAAGCTGGGGTAGTTGGCGAGCGCCAACACCTCGCCGGTCTGCACGTCCAGCACCACCACGCTGCCGGCCTTGGCGCCATGCTCGGCCACCGCGTCGCGCACGCGCTGGTAGGCGAAGAACTGCACCTTCGAATCGATCGAGAGCTGCACGTCCTCGCCGTTGACGGCGTCGGTCTGGTCGGCGAGTTCCTCCACCACGCGGCCCAGGCGGTCCTTGGCCACGACGCGCTGGCCGTCGCGGCCCTGCAGTTCCTTCTGGAAGCGCAGCTCGATGCCTTCCTGGCCCTTGTCTTCGACATTGGTGAAGCCGACCACGTGCGCCGCGGCCTCGCCTTCCGGGTAGCGGCGCTTGAACTCGCGCACCTGGTAGACGCCCTTGATGTTCAGCGCCTTCACCTGCTCCCACACCGATTCGTCGACCTGGCGGCGCAGCCAGCCGAAGTTGGGGTTGCCTTCGAGGCGCGTCTCGAGCTCGGCATTCGTGATGCCCAGCAGCTTCAGCAGCGCCTTGCGCTGCGCGGCGTCGGCCTGGAAGTCCTTCGGCAGCACCCACACCGAAGGTGCCGGCACCGAGGTGGCGAGCACGAGCCCGTTGCGGTCGAGGATGCGCCCGCGGCTGGCCGGCAGCTCGAGCTGGTGCGCGTAGCGCTTCTCGCCCTGCTTGAGGTAGAAGCCGCTGTCGATGATCTGGATCCACACCGCGCGGCCGAGCAGCACCGCGAACGCCGCCGCCACCAGCACGACCGCGAAGCGCGAGCGCCAGGGCGGCGTCTTGCTCGCCAGCAGCGGGCTGGTGGCGTAGTTGACGCTGCGGCTGGCGAGCGGGCGCGCGGCCTTCCTCATCGCGCGGCTCCCGAAGCGGCCGGCACGTCTTGCACGTACTGCGTGACCGCCGGCGTGGCGTTGCGCATGGCGAGCTTCTCGCGCGCGACGCGCTCCACGCGCAGGTGGGTGGCCTGCGACTGGCGCTCGGCGTCCAGGCGCTTGTATTCGGCTTCGAGCTGCGCCTCTTCGCCGCGCGCGCGGTCCAGCGCGGCGTAGACGCGGCGGCCCTCGAACGAGGTGCGCACCAGCAGCAGCGCGCTGGCCAGGAGCGCGAGCAGCAGCAGCAGGTTCAGCTTGGTCAAGCGCCCACCCCGGTGCGTTCGGCCACCCGCATCACGGCCGAGCGCGCCCGCGGGTTGGCCGCCAGCTCGGACGCGGAAGGCTTCACGCGGCCCAGCGCATGCAGGCGCAGCGCGCGCGGCGGCGCGAAGGGGGCACGGCGGTCGGGCTCGTCGCGGCTTTCCTTCGCGATGAAGGTCTTGACGATGCGGTCTTCCAGCGAATGGAAGCTGATCACCACCAGCCGGCCCTGCGGCGCGAGCAGCTCGAGCGCGGCCTTCAGCCCTTGTTCGAGCGCCTCAAGCTCGGCGTTGACGAAAATCCGAAGAGCCTGAAATGTGCGCGTAGCAGGGTCCTGGCCCGGCTCGCGGGTTTTGACTGCACCAGCCACGAGCGCGGAAAGTTCGCCGGTGGTTCGAAGTGGACGCCCGCCTTGCCGGCGAGCAGCAATCGCCTTTGCAATCGGTACAGCAAACCGTTCTTCCCCATAGTCGCGGATCACCTGTGCAAGGGTGCGCTCGTCGGCGCGGGCCAGGAAGTCCGCGGCCGTTTCGCCGCGGGTCGTGTCCATGCGCATGTCCAGCGGCGCGTCGAAGCGGAAGCTGAACCCGCGCGAAGGGTCGTCGATCTGCGGCGAGCTCACGCCCAGGTCGAGCAGCACGCCGTTGACTTTCGCGATGCCGAGCGCGGCCAGTTCGTCGCGCATGGCGGCGAAGCTGGCGTGGCGGATCGCGAAGCGGCGGTCGTCGATCGTGCCCGCGGCGGCCACCGCCGCGGGGTCGCGGTCGAAGGCGATGAGCCGGCCTTCGGCCGCCAGCCGTGCCAGCACGGCGCGCGAATGGCCGCCGCGGCCGAAGGTGCCGTCGACGTAGATGCCGGCGGGGTCGGTGACGAGCGCGTCCACCGCCTCGGCGAGCAGAACGGTGGTGTGTTCGAAGGCGACGCTGTTCATGCGCGCACCCGGTTGCTCAGCCCTTCGGGCAGGCCGCCGCCGATGACCATGAGCTCGCTCGCCGCCAGGCGGTCCTTGTCCCACAATTCGAAGCGGTCGCCCACGCCCATGAAGACCACGTCGCGCGTCAACGATGCCCAGGCCCGAAGTTCGGGCGGCACCAGCACGCGCGAGGCACTGTCCAGTTCCACGTCCTGCGCGCTGCCGATGAACAGGCGCCGCCAGCCGTCGTCCTTCATCGGCAGCTTGTCCAGCTCGCGTTCGAAGGCTTCCCAGATCGGGCGCGGGTACAGCGTGAGGCAGCGCGCGGGGTCCTTCGCGATCACCAGCTGCCCGTTCACGGTGGCCATGAGCACGTCGCGCCAGCGCGAAGGAACGGTCACCCGCCCCTTCGCGTCCAACGTCAAGACCGGCCCGCCCCGGAAGACGAATAGCGACACGAATCCCCACCCAATTCCACTTTTCCCCACCATTGTGCCCAGGTCGGGGCCGCCGGGTCAATGGACGCGCTCGCAAAAAAAACAGACAAATCAAGCACTTAGCGCCCGAATTTCGAGCAGGTCGGCGTCAAAAGTCCTTCAAAATGAAGGACTTGAACGACGCTCATGAAGTGCTTTGTGAGATTGGGCGGATTCCCCACCGGGCTCCACGCCTGATGGCGCCGAACGACCCGCTCTGGCAACTCCGTCACGCTTTGCTCGGCGTGGCGCTCGCGCTGCTGCTCTCGGTGCCCACGGCGGCGGTGGCCGCACGCTGGCTCGGCGACCGCTTCGCCGATTCGTACGGGTTGCGGGTGACGATCTACGGCGTGCTGCTGCTGTACGTGATCGTCGGCGCGGTGGTGCTATTCGCCAGGGTGGCGCGCCACGAGACGCAGCCGCTGTCGGCGCGGCGCGTGGCGCTGTGGTTCGCCAGCCTGTGGCTGTGGCCGCTGCTGCTGGGGCGGCGCGGCGGCGGCGGCGGTCCTACTGGGACTGCTTGATCAGGCGGCCGGACGCCTGCTGGATCGGGCGCGCGTTCATCGGGTACAGGCGCGTGAAGATGTCCAGCTGCTGCTGCGACAGCTGCACCGGCTGGCGCATCACGACCCAGCGCACGCCTTCGCTGCAAGGCGGCGTGGTGAGCGAACCCATGTAGGTGAAGTAGCGGCGGTCGGCGGGCAGCAGCGAGGCCAGGTCGATCTGCACCGAGGCCTGCGCCTCCTCGCCCTTTTCCAGCGGCAGGTTGTTCCACACCGTCTGCACGATCGGGTGCGCGCTGCCGCGGTCCAGCAGCACCGCCACCACGGCGAGGTTGCCGTCCAGGTCCTTGTGCACCAGGTGCGCCACCATGTCGAACTGGCGGCCGTCGATGCGTTCTTCCGAAGGGCGGTGGAAGTGGAACTGCACCAGCTCCCAGCGCCGGCCGGCCAGGGTGATGAAGTTGCCCGGCGCCATGTTGACCTGGATCGTGTGGCCGTTGTCGACGACGCTGAAACTGCTGGCGCGGTACTCGAACTGCACCGGCTCCAGGTCGACCGCGATGCCGTCGCGGATGTCGATCGGGCTCTGCCGCTTGCCCGTGGAGCAGAGGCCGAACTCGGGCTTCAGGCCGCCCCAGGCGGCGGGGCCGGCTTCGCCGCGGTATTCCCAGTGCACGTCGTGACCGGCGGGGGCGACGCCGGGCTTCTCGGGCTTCTTCTCGGCGCGATGGGCCGGTGCGCGGCGCGGCGCGGGTTCGGATTCGGCGCGCGCGGCGACGCGGATCACGTTCGCGCGGCCGGCATCGGGCGCGCGCTTGGCACCCAGCTTCTCGGCCAGGCGTTCGCGCACCTTGTCCAGCGGGTCGACCTCTTCGGCGGGCTCTTCCTTCGCCTTGGCCTTGCCTTCGGCCTTCGGTTCGGCCCTGGATTCAGCCTTCGCCGCGGCAGGCTTGGCGGCGGCCGCATGCGCTTCGTCGGCCCAGGCGGGCGCGGCGACCAGCAGGGCGGCCGTCAGGGGCAGCAGGGCAAGGGCAAAGGGCAGGCGTGCTTCGGGCATGGCGGGGCTCCGCCCCCGTTATCGGCCGCCGTCGCCGCGGGCTTGAGTCTCAGCGCGGCAGCCGCGGCTTCACCCACAGCCAGGCCCCGAGGCCGATGCCCAGCATCGCCAGCGATGTGAAGGCCAGCGCCTGCGTCGAATGCATCACCAGCGGCACCACGATGCCGGCGACCGCCGCGTTGGCCAGGCTGCCGATGCACGCCTGCACCGAAGAGGCCATGCCGCGCCGGTCCGGCGCCTGGTCCAGCACCATCAGCGTCACCGATGGCACCATCAGCGCCCAGCCGAAGGCGTAGAGCGCGATCGGCAGCATCGCCCACCAGGCCGCCGGCTCGAAGAGCAGGTTGAGCGCCACGTTGGCCAGCGACACCGCCAGCATGATCACCAGCCCGTGCCGCACCTGGTGGCGCGGCAGGATGCGCCCGGCCAGCCGGCCCGACAGCCAGGACCCGGCCATGATGCCGCCGATGGTGAGCACGAAGAACCAGAAGAACTGCTGCGGCTCCAGCTTCAGGTGCTCGCCCAGGAACACCGGCGTCGACAGCACGTAGAGGAACATGCCGTTGAACGGGATGCCGCTGGCCAGCACCAGCGCCAGGAAGCGCGGGCTCTTCACCAGCCGCCAGTAGCCGCGCAGCAGCGACCCCGCGTGGAAGGGCTGGCGCGCGCCGGCGTGCAGCGTCTCCGGCAGCAGCCGCCAGTTGGCCGACCACAGCAGCGCGCCCACCGCGGCCAGGAACCAGAAGATCGCGTGCCAGTCGGCGTGCACGACCAGGAAGCCGCCCACCATCGGCGCCACCGCGGGGGCAACGCCGAAGTAGATCGTCACCTGCGCCATCACGCGCTGGGCGTCGGCGGGCGGGAACATGTCGCGGATGATGGCGCGCGAGACCACCATGCCGGCCCCCGCCGACATGCCCTGCAGCGCACGGAACAGCACCAGGGTGCCGATGCTGTCGGCGAGCGCGCAGCCCACCGAGGCGAGCGTGAACACGCCGATGCCCCACAGCACCACCGGCCGCCGGCCCACGCTGTCGGAGAGCGCGCCGTGGAACAGGTTCATCACCGCGAAGCCCAGCAGGTTGGCCGACAGGGTCTGCTGCATCTGCACCGGCGTGGCGCCGATCGACTCGCCGATGCGCGCGAACGCCGGCAGGTAGGTGTCGACCGCGAACGGCCCCAGCATGCCCAGGCAGGCCAGCAGCAGGGCCAGCGTCCAGCGCGGGCCGCGCCAGAGTCGGGGGGCGTCGGGGTTCATCGGGAGGGAGAAAAGTGTGAAGCGGGCCGATAGGCCGGATTCTGTGCACCCCGCTGCCTTGCGGCAGGCGGAGCGTGACCGCCATTCATCTGGGCCGGGGATCGCTCGCCCGGCTCGGTGCCACCTACCCGCCGGCTCCGCGGGCCGCATCGTCGCCGGCCTATTTGGTGTTGCTGCGCGTAGAGATTGCCCGTTTCACCCCCGGGACAAAGCCCCGGGACTCGTCTCTGTTGCTCTGATCCTCACCTCGCGGTGGACAGCCGTTAGCTGCTACGCTGCCCTCTGCAGTCCGGACCTTCCTCCCGTGCCGTGTTTCCACGCTCGCACCGGCGGCGGTCTGGCCCGCTTCACAACGGCGATTATCCCAGGAGAAGAGCACCCATGAGAGCCAACGACGTCCTCGCCACCATCGGCAACACGCCGCACATCCGCATCAACCGCCTGTTCGGCAGCAAGCACGAGGTGTGGATCAAATCCGAACGCAGCAACCCCGGCGGGTCGATCAAGGACCGCATCGCGCTTTCGATGGTGGAAGCGGCCGAGGCTTCCGGCAAGCTGAAGGCCGGCGGCACCATCGTCGAGCCCACCTCGGGCAACACCGGCATCGGCCTGGCCATGGTGGCGGCGGTGAAGGGCTACAAGCTGGTGCTGGTGATGCCCGACAGCATGAGCGTCGAGCGCCGCCGCCTGATGCTGGCTTACGGCGCCACCTTCGAGCTCACCCCGCGCGAGAAGGGCATGAAGGGCTCGATCGCGCGCGCCGAGGAGATCGTCGCCGCCACGCCCGGCGCCTGGATGCCGCAGCAGTTCGAGAACGAGGCCAATATCGCGGTCCACGTGAAGACCACCGCCGAGGAGATCGCGCGCGACTTCCCTGAAGGCATCGACGTGCTCATCACCGGCGTCGGCACCGGCGGCCACATCACCGGCTGCGCCCAGGTGCTGAAGAAGCGCTGGCCGAAGCTGCGCGTGTTCGCGGTCGAGCCCACGCAGAGCCCGGTGATCAGCGGCGGCCAGCCTTCGCCGCACCCCATTCAAGGCATCGGCGCCGGCTTCATCCCGAAGAACCTGCACAAGGACCTGCTCGACGGCGTGATCCAGGTCGAGGCCGAGGCCGCGCGCGAGATGGCGCGCCGCTCGGCGCGCGAGGAAGGCCTGCTGGTGGGCATCTCCAGCGGCGCCACGCTGGCGGCGATCGCGCAGAAGCTGCCCGACGTGGCCGCCGGCGCCCGCGTGCTCGGCTTCAACTACGACACCGGCGAACGCTACCTCTCGATCGAGGGCTTCCTGCCTTCAGCCTAGGCGCAGCAGCAATTTGAAGAAGCGGATCGCGTCGGAAAGCGGCCGGAAGAAGTCGCTCACGTGGTCCTGCTCGACGTTGCGGGTGACCGGCCCGCGCGCGAGCGTGGCGTCGACCACCGGCGCGATGCTCTCGATGCCCAGCTCCTCGATGCCGGTGCCCGAGAAGTCGATGATCGTCAGGCAGTGCGAGTCGTTGAAGTTGCGGAAGAAGGCCTGGTGGTACGCCACGTTGGCGTGCGGGTCGGCGTCGGCCGCGTGCATCGCCAGGTCGGGCTGCCAGCGCGAGAGGATGCGCTCGCGCCGCACCAGGTCGTTCGGCGCGTTGGCGATGTCGTCGTAGAACTTGGCGTAGCTGAAGGCCGAGAAGTTCATGTCGGCCTGGAACGCCAGGTAGGTGAAGCGGTCGGCCGGGTAGCGCTGCGCGAGCGCGCCGTTCACGCTGCCCAGGTTGTTCGCGTCGAAGCCGGGCAGCTGGCCGGCGTAGGAGCTGACCAGGCCGCCGGGTTCGTCCAGCCCCCAGGCGACGCGGATCTTCTCGTGCAGCGGCAGCGAGGGGTACTGCGCCGGCGAGCCGCCGCGCGGCGCCTGCATCAGCAGGCCCGAGTCGGCGATCAGCGAAGAGCGGCCGGTGGGCGCCAGCGTTTCGCGCACCAGCGCGTAGGTGGTGGTCGCGCCCACGCCGCCGGCCGAGAACCCGGTGAGCAGCAGCTCCTGCGGCGCACCCAGCGTGGCACGCAGCCACTGCGCGGCGCCGCGCACGTTGGCCTGCCCGCGGTGGTACTGCGTGCGCGGGTGCGCGGGGTCGGCGTCGTCGTAGACGGTGACCTTGCTGCCGCTGTGCACGTCGCCGGTGCAGTACGGCAGGTAGACGATGTTCCACGACTGCGTGGCCACCTTCTGGAACGGGTCGGTGCGGGCACTGAAGGGCGTCACCAGCCCGTTTGCGCCGCCGTCCAGGCGCTGCATGTAGTCGGGCGGGATGCCGTCCGGGTTGGCCGCCGACAGCGGCCCCTGCCCCAGGCAGGCCGCCTGGTCCCAGCAGGCGCCGCCGCCTTCGTAGACCATCACCAGGTTCTTCGACAGCGGCGTGCGGTTGACGAAGAAGCGGTACGGTGAGCCGTTGCCGCAGGTGGCGCCGCTGTCGGCCGGCAGTTCCACCATCTCCCACTGGAAGTAGCCGGCCGCGGCCCAGGGCGTGGCAGCGGCCAGCAGCAGCGCCGGCAGCGCGCGGCGGACGAAGGCGAACGGGTTCATCGGTCTCCTCCCGGGGGCTTGTCGGTGGGGCGGGCACGCCAGGCGTCCTGCCAGCGCGCGAGCGCGGTGTCGCGCGCCGCGGGGTCGGGCTCCAGCGTCTCGAGCAGCGCGGTCTTCACGAGCCGGGCTTCGCCGGCGCTCATCTCGCGCCGCTGCAGGCGTTCGTCGAGGCCGGCGTCCAGCCGGGCGGCCAGGCGGCGCTTCTCGGCCGACCCCGCCGGCAGCGCGCCGAACTCGCGCAGCGCGGCGCTGTAGTCCAGGTAGGCGGCAACACGCTGCAGCTCTTCGGGACGGCCGGCCAGTTCGGTGCGCAAGGCGGCCCATTGCGCCGGGCTCACGCCGCGTGGCGGCGCCTGGGCCAGGTCGGGCGGGGCCGGCATCACGGGGCCGGCGGGCTTGGGTGGCGTGGCCGCCGGGGCGGGGCTGGAAGAG
Source organism: uncultured Rubrivivax sp. (assembly GCA_964454485.1). Taxonomy (GTDB): domain Bacteria; phylum Pseudomonadota; class Gammaproteobacteria; order Burkholderiales; family Burkholderiaceae_C; genus Rubrivivax. The sequence goes on along the minus strand of CAYVXO010000002.1, from coordinate 20,211 downwards.
GCCGGGCGCTCGTCGCCGTCGGCCGGCACCTCCACCGTGCGCGGTGCGCGCCACAGCGCAATGCCGATGCCCGCCGCCGCGGCAAGCACGAAGCCCGCGGCCCAGAGACGACCCGACCCGTTCATGCGCCGAGTATGCGGCGCGCCCCGCGGCCTGCCAAGACTGCGGGGCGGGGCCGCATCACGCCTGCTGCAGGGCGCGGATGCGGTCCTCGATCGGCGGGTGGCTGGAGAACAGCGCCATCACGCCGCTGGGTTTGCCGCTGATCCCCATGGTGGCCACGCTCTGCGGCAGCTCGCCCGGATCCAGGCCGCCCAGGCGCGCCAGGGCGTTGATCATCGGGCGCTTGTCGCCCATCAGCGCGGCGGCGCCGGCGTCGGCGCGGTACTCGCGCTGGCGCGAGAACCAGGCCACGATGATGGCGGCCACCAGGCCCAGCACCAGGTCCAGCACCACGGTGGTGATGTAGTAGCCCATGCCCGGACCTTCGCGGTCGTTGCGCAGCACCACCTTGTCGACGAAGTAGCCGATCACGCGCGAGAGGAAGACGACGAAGGTGTTCATCACGCCCTGGATGAGCGTCATCGTCACCATGTCGCCGTTGGCGACGTGGCTCACCTCGTGGCCGATGACGGCCTCGACCTCTTCCCGGTTCATGCTGTGCAGCAGACCGGTGGACACCGCGACCAGCGCCGAGTTCTTGAACGCGCCGGTGGCGAAGGCGTTCGGCTCGCCGTCGTAGAGGGCGACTTCGGGCATCCGGATGCCGGCCTTCTGCGCGAACTGCGCAACGGTGTTGACCAGCCAGCGGTGGGTGGGGTCCGGCGAGTCGTTGATGACCTGGGCGCCGGTGCTCCACTTGGCCATCGGCTTGCTCATCAGCAGCGAGATCGTCGCGCCGCCGAAGCCCATGATGAGCGCGAAGCCGAGCAGCTGGCCCATCTGGAGCCCGTTGGCCGTGAGGAAACGGTTCACGCCCAGCAGGCTGGCGGCGATGCCCAGCACCAGCATCACGGCCAGGTTGGTCAGGACGAACAGCAGGATGCGCTTCATGGATGGACGCCCTCCTTCCGGGCGCGACGATACGGCAATGTCGGCGATATCAGGGTGCCGGCGCCGGATTCAAGCCCGGCCGCCAGCGCACCTGGTTGGGCGCCTTCGCCGGCACCAGTTCGAAGTGGTCGGGGTGGGCGCGCAGCAGCTTGGTGGGGCTGGCCTTGGCGCCGACGACGCCGGCTTCGCGCAGCCGCTCCGCGGCGACGCGCAATTCCACCGTTTCGCCGCGCAGCAGCTCGGGCAGCGCGGCCGCGATCGAGCGCACCGCGTCCGGCAGTTCCGGCGCCGGCGCGGGGGCCGCCTTGCGGCGCGAAGTCCTCTTCGCGGCCGGCGTCTTGGCCGCCGGCGCTTCGGCGGGGGCCTTGGTGGACGCTTTCTCGGGCGCCTTCTCGTGCGCCCTCTCGTGGGCCTTCCCGGCCGCCTTTGCCCGCCGGTGCGTGAGCTCGTGGAACTCGTCGTACACGCCGCGGGTCTCGTCGCCGGTCTTGCCCGCCTGGCCGAGGCCGACAACGCGGCAGCCCTTCTCGCGCAGCCGGCTCACCAGCGGCGCGAAGTCGGAATCCGAAGAGGCCACGGCGACCAGGTCGGGCCGCTCGGCCAGCACCAGGTCGAGCGCATCGACCGCGAGCGCGATGTCGGTCGAGTTCTTGCCGGCCGCCAGGTTCACCATCGGCCGGATCGAAAGGCGCTTGAAGAGGGCCTGGTTCTTGAGCGCGCTCTCGGCCGTGCAGTAGGCGCGCCGCACGTGCAACGCGCCGTGCAGCTCCAGCAGCAGCGCCACCGCCTGTTCCATCACGTCGGCCGAGACGTTGTCGGCGTCGATCAGCAGCATCACCTTGTTCGACGTCATGCGGAAAGCCTCCAGGCCAGGGTCTCGCCGCCGCGCAGCGGCTTGATCGTCGCTTCGCCGAAGGGCAGCACCTCGGGCAGCGCCCAGGGTTCGCGCTTCAAGGTGACGGTGCCTCGGTTGCGCGGCAGGCCGTAGAAGTCGGGGCCGTGGAAGCTGGCGAAGGCTTCCAGCCGATCGAGCGCGCCGGCGGCCTCGAAGGCCTCGGCATACAGCTCCAGCGCGGCCGGTGCGGTATAGCAGCCGGCGCCGCAGACCGACTGCTCCTTCAGCGCCGCCGCGTGCGGCGCGCTGTCGGTGCCGAGGAAGAACTTCGGGCTGCCCGAGGTGGCCGCCTGCACCAGCGCCTGGCGGTGCAGTTCGCGCTTCAACACCGGCAGGCAGTACCAGTGCGGGCGCAGGCCGCCCTGGAAGAGCGCGTTGCGGTTGTAGAGCAGGTGGTGCGCGGTCACGGTGGCGGCGGTGTGCGCGTCGGCGCCGGTCACGTAGTCGGCCGCGTCCTTCGTGGTGATGTGCTCGAACACCACCTTCAGCGCCGGGAAGTCGCGCCGCAGCGGCTGCATCACGCGTTCGATGAACACGGCCTCGCGGTCGAACACGTCGACCGCGGGGTCGGTGACCTCGCCGTGCACCAGCAGCAGCAGGCCCTCGCGCTGCATCGCCTCCAGCGTGGCGTGGGTCTTGCGGATGTCGGTGACGCCGGCGTCGCTGTTGGTGGTGGCGCCGGCCGGGTAAAGCTTGAAGGCGACGACGCCGGCCTCGCGCGCGCGCCGCACCTCGTCGGGCGGCGTGTTGTCGGTCAGGTACAGCGTCATCAGCGGCTGGAAACCGCTGCCGGCAGGCAGCGCCTGCTCGATGCGCCGGCGGTAGGCGAGCGCCTGCGCCGCCGTCGTCACCGGCGGCTTCAGGTTGGGCATCACGATGGCGCGCGCGAACTGGCGCGCGGTGGCCGGCAGCACGGCGGCGAGCGCGGCGCCGTCGCGCAGGTGCAGGTGCCAGTCGTCGGGGCGGGTGAGCGTGAGCGTCTCGGGCATCGGGGCATTCTCGCACCCGGTGCATCCGCGCCCGCGCAGGCTTCGTATGGCTCGGGACCGCACCACCGGAGAACCCGCATGACCAGCCCGACCGAAACCGTCCAATCCCTCTACGCCGCCTTCGGCGCCGGTGACATGGCGCGCCTGCTCGGCCTGGTGAGCGACGACGTGCGCTGGACCTTCCACGGCAGCCTGCCGGGCGTGCCCTACCTGGGCACCGCGGTCGGCAAGGAAGCGCTGCAGCGCTGGTTCGGCCAGGTCGCGCAGGAAGACGACATCCAGGCCTTCGAGCCGCGCGAGTTCCTGGCCGGCGGCGAGCACGTCACCGTGCTCGGCTGGGAGCGCACCAAGGTGCGCGCCACCGGCGGCGTCTTCGAATGCGACTGGGTCCACGTGTGGACCGTGCGCGACGGCAGGGTCGTGCGCTTCGAAGGCTTCTTCGACACCGCGGCGGTGGCCGCGGCGCGCCGCGCCTAGTGCTGCAGGATCTTCGAGAGGAAGTCCTTGGCGCGCGGCGTGCGCGCCTCCGGGTTGCCGAAGAACTCCTCCTTGCGGCAGTCCTCGACGATCCTGCCCGCGTCCATGAAGATCACGCGGTGGCTGACCTTCTTCGCGAAGCCCATCTCGTGGGTGACGCACATCATGGTCATGCCTTCGGTGGCCAGCTGCACCATCACGTCGAGCACCTCGCCCACCATCTCGGGGTCGAGCGCGCTGGTGGGCTCGTCGAAGAGCATCACGATCGGGTCCATGCTGAGCGCGCGGGCGATCGCCACCCGCTGCTGCTGGCCGCCGGAGAGCTGGCCCGGGAACTTGTCCTTGTGGGCCGAGAGACCCACGCGGTCGAGCATCTTCAGGCCGCGCTTGAGCGCCTCGTCCTTGCTGCGCCCGAGCACCTTGATCTGCGCCAGCGTGAGGTTCTCGGTCACGCTCAGGTGCGGGAACAGCTCGAAGTGCTGGAACACCATGCCCACGCGGCTGCGCAGCTTGGGCAGGTCGGTCTTGGGGTCGGTGAGGCTGATGCCGTCGACCACGATGTCGCCCTTCTGGAACGGCTCCAGCGCGTTGACGGTCTTGATGAGCGTGCTCTTGCCGCTGCCCGAAGGGCCGCAGACCACGACCACCTCGCCCTTCTGGATGGCGGTGGTGCAGTCGGTCAGCACCTGGAAGCTGCCGTACCACTTGCTGACGTTGTTGATGGCGATCATGGCGTTGCCCTGTCTCAGTCGGGAATCTGCAGCCGCGCCCCGCCGGGTTCGCGGCCGGGCTCCAGTTCTTCGGCCGTGAGCCGGCGCTGGAAGCCTTCGACCATGGGGTCGAGGTAGGCCTCCAGCCAGTCGACACGCAGGCGGTCGCCGGGCTGCGGGAAGTCGAGGCGGCGCACGGTGAGGTAGTCGTTGCCGCGGTCCCAGGCCCAGGCGCGCGTGTAGCTCATGCGCCCGGCCGACGGCGCGTGGCCCAGCCGCACCAGCGCGGCGAGCGCGCGGTCCCAGGCCGGGTCCCCGAAGTCGGGCCACTGCGCCACCCAGCGCACCCAGCCGCAACCCTGGCGGTCCTCGGCCGTGCGCTGCACCTTCTGGCCGTCCTTCGGGGCGCCTTCGCGGGCGCAGTTCAGCGTTTCGGTCCAGCTGCTGCGCACGGGCACGGGGCGGCCGTTGAAGTCGAACGAGAGCATGGTCTTCGGCGCCGCGCCTTCGGTGCGCGCGAACACCATCGAGACGATGGTCACCGGCGTCGGGTGCCGGCTGGGCCTTTCGCCCACCGCCAGCAGCGTCCAGCGGCCGGGTGGCAGCACCAGCTGCTTCTTCGCGCCCAGGTAGCCCACCGTCATGGGGCCGGGTCCGATGTAGACCTCGCCCGGCATCATCGTGATGGCGCCGCTGCGCGGCGCGTCGGCCAGCAGGCGGGCGGGATCGGGCGCCGCCGCCGCAGGGGCCAGGGCGGCGCCCGTCAGCAGCGCGGCGGACAGGGCGTGCAGCGGCTTCATCGGATGATCTGGATCCTGCTCTGCAGGCGCCGCACCAGCATCGAGAGGCTGAAGCAGATCACGAAGTACAGCACCGCGGCGACGAGGTAGGTCTCGACCGGGCGGTTGAAGTTCTTGCCTGCGATCTCGAAACCCTTCAGCAGGTCGTAGGCGCCGATGGCGTAGACCAGGCTGGTGTCCTGGAACAGGATGATGGTCTGCGTCAGCAGCACCGGCAGCATGTTGCGGAAGGCCTGCGGCAGCACCACCAGCTGCATGGTCTGCGCGTAGGTCATGCCGACGGCATAGCCGGCGTGGACCTGGCCCTTGGGCACGCTCTGGATGCCCGCGCGCATGATCTCCGAGTAGTAGGCCGCCTCGAAGAGCGTGAAGGTGATCATGGCCGACAGCTCGGCGCCCATCGGGCGGCCGATCAGCAGCGGGATGAGCAGGAAGAACCACAGGATCACCATCACGAGCGGGATCGAGCGCATCGTGTTCACGTAGGCCGCCGCGGGCATCACCAGCCAGGGCTTGCCCGACAGGCGCATCAGCGCCAGCAGGGTGCCGATGACGATGCCGCCGACCATCGCGACGAGCGTGAGCTGCACCGAGAACACGAAGCCCTTGGCGACGAAGTTCGCGATGACGTCCGCATTCAGGAAGCTGAAGTCGAGGTTCATCGCGGCTTCACTTCCCGCCGATCATGCCGGGCACGCGGACCTTCTCCTCGACCACCTTCATGACCCGGTTGATCGCGAAGGCCGAGACGAAGTACAGCACCGTCACCGCCAGGTACATCTCGACGTTGCGCGCGGTCTCCTCGCCCGCCTGCATGGCGAACATGGTGAGCTCGGCGATGCTCACCGCGAACGCCACCGAGGAGTTCTTGATGATGTTCATCGACTCGCTGGTGAGCGGCGGGATGACGATGCGGAAAGCCATCGGCAGCAGCACGTAGCGGTAGGTCTGCGGCAGCGTCAGGCCCATCGCCAGGCCGGCGTAGCGCTGGCCGCGCGGCAGGCTCTGGATGCCGGCCTTCACCTGCTCGGCGATGCGCGCGCTGGTGAAGAAGCCGAGCGCGAACACCACCAGCACGAAGCTGGGCAGCGCGCGCAGCGGGGTGAACAGCGAGGGCAGCACGTGGTACCAGAGGAAGATCTGCACCAGCAGCGGGATGTTGCGGAACAGCTCGGTCCAGGCGTTGCCCAGCGCCACCAGGCGGCGGCTCGGCGTGGTGCGCAGGATGCCCACCAGCGACCCCACCACCAGCGCCACCACCAGCGCCAGCAGGGCCACCGAGAGCGTCCAGCCCCAGGCCTTGAGGATCCAGTTCAGGTAGGTGACGTCGCCGCCGCGGCCGAAGCAGCCGGCGACGACCTCACCGCTGGTGGTCTCCTTGCAGAAGACCTGCCATTCCATTGCCATGCCGCGCTACTTCTTCGCGTACTCTTCGACCGGCTTGTCGTTCGGGTTCGCCCACGCGGCCTTGGTGGCTTCGCTCGCCGGCAGGCCCACCCGGGTGTTGGCCGGCGGGATGGGCTGCATGAACCACTTGTCGTAGAGCTTGGCCATCTCGCCCGACTTCATCATCGCGACGATGCTGTCGTCGACGGCCTTCTTGAAGGCCGGGTCGTCCTTGCGGATCATGATGGCGATCGGCTCCACCGAGAGCACCTCGCCGACGATCTTGAAGTCGGCCGGGTTCTTGGCCTTGGCGATGTTGCCGGCCAGGATCTGGCCGTCCATCACGAAGGCGTCGGCGCGGCCCGATTCGAGCAGCAGGAAGCTGTCGGCGTGGTCCTTGCCGAACACCTCGTTGAAGTTCACGCCGTTGGCCTTCTCGTGCTTGCGCAGCAGCTGGACCGAGGTGGTGCCGGTGGTGGTGGCGACGTTCTTGTCCTTCAGCTGTGCGATCGAGGTGATGCCCGAATTGGCCTTCACCGCGATGCGCACCTCTTCGACGTAGGTGGTGACGGCGAAGGACACGTCCTTCTGGCGCGCCGCGTTGTTGGTGGTGCTGCCGCACTCGATGTCGACGGTGCCGTTCTGCACCAGCGGGATGCGGTTCTGCGAGGTCACCGCCTGGTACTTGACGTCCAGCTTGGGCAGGCCCAGCTTCTTCTGCACGTCGGCCAGCACGCGCTGGCAGACCTCGACGTGGAAGCCGGCGTACTTGCCGTCGCCCAGCGTGTAGGACAGTGCGCCGGAGGATTCGCGCACGCCCATGGTCACGGCGCCGGACTCCTTGATCTTGCCCAGGGTGTCGGCGTGGGCGGCCAGGGCGGCCAAGAGGGCGGCCGCGATCAGCGTGGTCTTCATGTTCACTCCAGGGGGATGAGAGGCTCGTCGACACCCGCCGGTGCACCGCCAGCGGGCGAAGCCGGCATTCTAGGGATCACCCTGGGGCCGGCTCCTGCGTGAAAGCCCGTGCGTTTTGCGGCACAGCAGGAATCGAGCCATGCGCGGCGCGCATCGGCGGTGCACCGGGGCCACGCCTCAACCCTTGCTGAGGAACTCCCACACCGCCTGGGCGAGGGGCTTGACGAGGCGCGCGTGCTCGGGCCGCTCGCGGTAGATGCGCACGTCCATCGTCAGCTCGAAGCTGCCCGAAGGCGCGGCCGGCACCAGCCGGCGCGCCTTCAGCTCCTTGCGCACCGAGCTCACCGGCAGGAAGGCCAGGCCGTGGCCTTCCAGCGCCATCGCCTTCAGGCCCTCGGCCATGTCGGTCTCGTAGATGGCGTCCAGCGCGGCGGGCTTGTCGGCGTCCTTCAGGATCACTTCCACCAGGCGCGCCAGGTAGGCGCCGGAGGCGTAGGCCAGGAAGGGCACGCGCACGCCCAGCGGGCCGGGCAGGGGGAACATCGGCTGGCCGTCGGCGTCGGCCTTGGCGTAGGGCGCCAGCGTCTCGCGGCCGAGGGTGAGCATCTCGTAGCGGTCGCTGGACAACTGCAGCGGCTGCGCCGGGTGGTGGTAGGCGATCAGCAGGTCGCAGCCGCCTTCGGTGAGGCGCAACACGGCGTCGTGCACGTTGAGCGCCGTGAGGCGCGACTTCAGCCCCGCGAAGTGCGCCCGCAGGTCCATCAGCCAGTGCGGGAAGAAGGTGAAGGCCAGCGTGTGCGGCACCGCGAACTCGATCATGTCCTGCCCCGCCGCCTGGTGGCTGCGCATCATGTTGCGCGTGGCCTGCAGCGTGCCCAGGATCTCCAGCGCCTGGGCGTGGAAGGTCTCGCCGGCGGGCGTGAGGCGGGTCGGGAACGACGAGCGGTCGACGAGGTCGATGCCGGTCCACGCCTCCAGCGCCTGGATGCGGCGCGAGAAGGCCGGCTGCGTGACGTGCCGCATCTGGGCGGCGCGCGAGAAGCTGCGCGTCTCGGCGAGGGCGACGAAGTCCTCCAGCCACTTGGTGTCCACGCGGGGATTGTGGCGCCGCCCCCGGCGGGCCACAGCCGCCCCGGCATGGCGGGAAACCCGCAGTCAGGCGGTGGGTTCGAGCTCGCCGCTCTGCTGCAGGCGCCACATCTCGGCGTAGCGGCCGTTGCGCGCCAGCAGTTCGGCGTGCGGCCCGCGCTCGACCACGCGGCCGGCCTCGAGCACCACGATCTCGTGCGCGTCGACCACGGTGGACAGCCGGTGCGCGATGACGAGCGCCGTCTTGCCCTGCGCCGCACTCTTCAGCTCGGCCTGGATCGCGCGTTCGTTGGCCGAGTCCAGCGCCGAGGTGGCCTCGTCGAAGATCAGCACCGGCGGGTTCTTCAGCAGCGTGCGCGCGATCGCCACCCGCTGCTTCTCGCCGCCGGAGAGCTTGAGCCCGCGCTCGCCCACCATCGTCTCGTAGCCCTTGGGCGTGGCGCTGATGAAGTCGTGGATGTGCGCCGCGCGCGCCGCCGCCTCCACCTCGGCCTGGTCGGCGCCGGGCCGGCCGTAGGCGATGTTGTAGGCCACCGTGTCGTTGAAGAGCACGGTGTCCTGCGGCACGATGCCGATGGCCTGGCGCAGGCTGGACTGCGTGACCTGGCGGATGTCCTGGCCGTCGATCGTGATGCGGCCGCCGCTCACGTCGTAGAAGCGGTAGAGCAGCCGCGCCAGCGTCGACTTGCCGGCGCCCGAGGGGCCGACCACCGCCACCGTCTTGCCGGGGGGGATCTCGAAGCTCACGTCGTGAAGGATCGGCCTGGCCGGGTCGTAGGCGAAGTCCACGTGCTCGAAGCGCACCACGCCTTCGTGCACCGCCAGCGCCGGCGCGCCGGGCGCGTCGTCGATCTCTCGGTGCTTCTCCATCAGGTCGAACATCTTCTGCAGGTCGGTCAGCGCCTGCTTCAGCTCGCGGTAGATCACGCCCAGGAAGTTGAGCGGGATGTAGATCTGGATCATGAAGGCGTTGACCATCACCAGGTCGCCCAGCGTCATGCGGCCGGCGGCCACGCCTTCGGTGGCGCGCCACAGCATGGCCACCAGCGCGAAAGCGATGATCAGCTGCTGCCCGGTGTTGAGCATCGACAGCGTGCTCTGGCTCTTGAGCGCGGCGCGCCGCAGGCGCTCCAGGTTCTCGTCGTAGCGCTTCGCCTCGAAGTCCTCGTTGTTGAAGTACTTCACCGTCTCGTAGTTGAGCAGCGAGTCGATGGCGCGCGTGTGGGCGGCCGAGTCGAGCTCGTTCATCTGCTTGCGGAAACGCGTGCGCCACTCGGTCACGCTCACGGTGAAGGTCACGTAGACCACGAGCGCGGCGATCGTGATCCAGGCGAACCAGGCGTCGAACTTCACCGCCAGCAGCGTGAGCACCAGGCCCACCTCGATCAGCGTGGGGAAGATGCTGTAGAGCGAGTACGAGATGAGCGACTGCACGGCGCGCGTGCCGCGTTCGATGTCGCGCGTCATGCCGCCGGTCTGGCGTTCCAGGTGGAAGCGCAGCGAGAGCGAATGCAGGTGGCGGAAGACCGACAGCGAGATGCTGCGCGCCGTGCCTTCGGTGGCCTTGGCGAAGGTGAGCTCGCGCAGTTCGGTGAACAGCGAGGTCGACAGCCGCAGCAGCCCGTAGGCCACCACCAGCCCCACCGGCACCACCAGCAGCGCCGCCGGGTCGCCCGGCTTCACCGACATCGCGTCGACCAGGTTCTTCAGCAGCACCGGCACGCCCACGTTGGCCACCTTGGCCGCCACCAGGAACGCGAGCGCGATGCCCACGCGCCAGCGGTAGCGCCACAGGTACGGCAGCAGGCGCGCCAGCGTGCCCCAGTCGGAACGGCGGGCCGGGGCGCCGGCAGCGGGCGGCAGGGCTTGCAGGGTGCGGGCTTCGGAACGCATCGGTGTCAGGTGGCGGCGGCAGGCGGCTTGCGCAAGACGAGGTGGCGGTAGGTCAGCAGCCCGTGGGCGACCAGGCTGCGCATCAGGTAGCCGGCCAGCACGTTGCGGCCGCGCATCGGGTGGCGGCGCGCCAGCGCGCGCCGGCCCAGCCAGGGCCAGCGCACGACCGCGCCGGTGAGCCTTTCCAGCCGCTTCAGGCTGGGCATGATCTGCGCGTCCAGCGCCTGCACGCATTCGGCCTTCAGGCCGGCGGCGGCGGCCTGGGCGACGAACTCGTCGGCGACCTGGAAGCGTTCGATCGCCATGCCCTTGGCGACCAGGCGCACCGCCAGCGCCTCGGTCTCGGGCAGGCCTTCGAGCGGGCGCGAGAGGTAGCCGTCGAACACCGTGAGCGCACCGCCGGGGCGCAGCACGCGCGCCGCCTCGGCCAGCGCGCGCGGCGTGTCCAGCGCGTGGCACAGCGCCTCGATGCAGTAGAGCTGGTCGAACGAGGCGCCCGCGTACGGCAGCCAGTGGTAATCGCCTTCCTGCAGCACCACGTTGGCGATGCCGCGGCCGGCGAGCAGGTCACGCACGTGCGCCACGTTGCGCGGCGTGAGGTCCAGCCCTGCGAAACGCGCCTGCGGGAAGCGCGGCGCCAGGAAGGCGAGGTTGAAGCCCTGGCCGAAGGCGAGTTCCAGCACGTCGCGCGGCGGCTCGGCGCGCCAGGCGGCTTCGATGCGCTCGAGCTGGCCGCGGAAGCCCGCGGCGTCGAAGCGGCCGTCCTCGTTGAGCGCCATGTGCACCGCGCCTTCGGCCGAATGGTGGCGGCGGTAGGCCTCGAAGCAGACGTCGTAGTAGCTCGCCACCTCGGCCAGGCCCATGCGTTCGTGCGCCATGCGCTCGAGCGGGAACACGCGCGCCAGCCGCTGGAGCCGGCGGCCGATGTCGTGCTGCGTGTCGGGGCGGGAGCGCGGCCACATCGGGCTGCATTGTCGCCGCCGTCACAATGGCGGGCGTCACGACCGGAGGAAGACCATGGATCCCAGCACCCTCGAACTGGCGCCCGCCACCCTGGCCAGCGGCGCCCAGCTGGTGCTGCGCGTGATGCCGATGCCGGCCGACGCCAACGCCAACGGCGACATCTTCGGCGGCTGGATCATGGCCCAGGTCGACCTCGCCGGCGCGGTGCTGCCGGTGCGCATCGCCAAGGGGCGCATGGCCACCGTGTCGGTGAACCAGTTCGTCTTCAAGCAGCCGGTCTCGGTGGGCGACCTGCTGAGCTTCTACGCGCTCATCACGCGCGTGGGCACCACCTCGGTGACGGTGCACGTCGAGGTCTACGCCGAGCGCAACCCAGCCGCGCCGCAGGTGGTGAAGGTGACCGAGGCCAACCTCACCTACGTGGCGATCGACATGGAGGGCCGGCCGCGGCCGCTGCCCCGGGACTGACCGCCGCCCGCGCCGGGCCTCAGTCGACGAAGAAGTCCGGGATCAGGTTCTTCGTGCCCGGCACCACCGCATAGCGGGCGAAGTCGGTCACGCCGTGCTTCGCCAGCAGTTCGTCGTCTATGAAGAACTGCCCGGTGGTGGTCTTCGCGTCGCTGGTGAGGATCCACCAGGCGGCGTCGGACAGGATCTCCGGCTTGCGGCACAGGTTCAGGTCCACGCCCGGGATCATCTGCAGCGCCGCGGTGGCAATGGCGGTGCGCGGCCACAGGCTGTTGACCGCGATGCCCTTGGAGCGGAACTCGCCGGCGTGGCCCAGCGTGCACTCGCTCATGCCGTACTTGGCCATCGTGTAGGCCACGTGGCCCTTGAACCAGTGCTCCTTCATCGACAGCGGCGGGCTCATGTTCAGCACGTGCGGGTTGCGGCCGGCCTGGGCGCTCCTGACGAGCTCCGGCAGGCAGGCCTGGGTGCAGCAGTAGGTGCCGCGCACGTTGACGCCGAACATCAGGTCGAAGCGCTTCATCGGCGTCATCGGCGTGTTCGTGAGGCTGATGGCGCTGGCGTTGTTGACCAGGATGTCGATGCCGCCGAAACGCTCCACGCCGGCCTTCACCGCCGCGGCCACCGCGTCCTCGTCGCGGATGTCGGTGGGCACCGGCAGCGCCTGGCCGCCGGCGGCGACGATCTCTTCGGCCGCGCTGAACAGCGTGCCCGGCAGCCTGGGATTGGGCTCGGTGGTCTTGGCCACCAGCACGATGTTGGCGCCGTCGGCGGCGGCGCGCTTCGCGATCGCCAGGCCGATGCCGCGGCTGGCGCCGGTGATGAAGAGCGTCCTGCCCTTGAGGCTGCGGTCGGTCATGTCGTCCCTCCTCGGATGCGGGGCCACAACTCGGTGGCGATGTGGCGCGCGATGGCGCCTGCGTACTGGCGGTAGGCCTTGGCGCCGGGGTGGAAGCCGTCGGCCGCCATCACGCCGCGGTTCAGGCTCAGCTGCAAGGCGACGCGCGTGACGTCGCCGCGCGTGGCGGCCCAGCGCTCCAGCGCGCGGTCGTGGCGGCGCGCGTCGCTGCCGGCCACCCAGCGCAACGGTTGCGGCAGGCTGGGGAACTGGTGCACCGGCGGCAGCGGCGCGAACACCACGTGAAACACGCCCAGCCCGTTGCGCAGCCAGTTGGCCAGCGCCTCGCGCGCCGAGACGGCGTGGTGCGAGGGCACCTGGTCGATGACGTCGTTGACGCCGGTGACCACCAGCGCCAGGTCGAAGTGGGGCAGGCTCTCGCGCTGCAGGCGGTGCAGCGTCTGCGCGGTGGTCAGCCCGCTGGCGGCCACCAGCTGCCACTCGACGCGCGCGCCGCAGTCCTTGGCCAGCCGCGGCACCAGCTGGCCGGCGAGGGCGTCCTTCTGGTGCACCACGCCGACGCCGGCGGCCGACGAGTCGCCGGCGATCAAGAGCTTCAGCCGCGGCCCTTCGCCCACCGCGCCCTGGCGTTCGCCTTCGGCTTCGGGCAGCCGCGGCAGCTTCGCCCGCAGGCGGAGCGCCTGCGCGACGAGCACCGGGCTGAGGACGAGCTTCGCGGTCAGCGACATTCAGAACTTGCTGAAGTCGGGCTTGCGCTTCTGGAAGAAGGCCTGGAAGGCTTCCATCGCCTCCGGGCTGCGCAGGCGCTGGCCGAAGAGCTCGCCTTCGGTCTTGATCGTTGCCAGGATCTGCTCGCGCTGCGGCGTGCGCAGCAGCTTCTTGGCGCCGCGCACGGCGCCCGGCGGCAGCGTGTTGAAGCGCTCGGCGACGCGGCGCGCATGGTTCACCACTTCGGCCGCCGGCAGCACCGCGTTGGCGATGCCGCATTCCACCGCCTGTTCGCCGCTGAAGGGGTCGCCCAGCAGCAGCTTCTCGGCCGCGCGCGCGTGGCCCATCAGCTGCGGCACCAGCAGGCTGGAAGCGTATTCGGGCACCAGGCCCAGGCTGACGAAGGGCATGGCCAGGCGCGCCTCGTCGGAGACGTAGACGAAGTCGCAGTGCAGCAGCATCGTGGTGCCGATGCCGATGGCCGCGCCGGTGACCGCCGCCACCACCGGCTTGTCGCACTCCAGCAGCGCGCGCATGAAGCGGAACACCGGCGAGTCCATCGCGTCGCTGCCGCTGCCGGGCGGCCGCTTCATGAAGTCCTCGATGTCGTTGCCACTGGTGAAGATGCCCGGCTGGCCCGTGATCAGCACCGCGCGCACCGCGTTGTCGGCGACGGCGGCGTTCAGCGCCTCGGCCATGTCGGCGTACATCGCGATCGTGAGCGCGTTCTTCTTCTCCGGCCGCGCGATCTCGATCGTCGCGACGCCGTTCAGGGTGGCGGTCTTGATGCTCACGGTGTCAAACCCTCTCGATGATGCCGGCCGCGCCCTGGCCCATGCCGACGCACATGGTCACCATGCCGTACTTCAGCTGGTGACGGTGCAGCGCATGCACCACCGTGGCGGCGCGGATGGCGCCGGTGGCGCCCAGCGGATGGCCGAGCGCGATGGCGCCGCCCATCGGGTTCACCTTCTTCGGGTCCAGCCCGACCGTGTTGATGACCGCCAGCGCCTGCGCCGCGAAGGCCTCGTTCAGCTCGATCCAGCCCAGGTCGTCCTGCTTCAGACCGGCCGACTTCAGCGCCGCGGGAATGGCCTCGATCGGGCCGATGCCCATGATCTCTGGCGGCACGCCGCGCACCGCGAAGCTGACGAAGCGCGCCAGCGGCGTGAGGCCGAACTGCTTCACCGCCTTCTCGCTGGCCAGGATGAGCGCGCCGGCGCCGTCGCTGGTCTGGCTGCTGTTGCCGGCAGTGACGCTGCCCTTGGCGGCGAACACCGGCTTCAGCTTGGCCAGGCCTTCGAGCGTGGTGTCCTTGCGCGGGCCCTCGTCGATGGCGACCGTGCGCGCCTGGATGTCGACCCCGCCGGTCGCGAGGCTGGGTACGCGGCTGACCACCTGCACCGGCGTCATCTCGTCGGCAAAGGCGCCGGCCTGGATGGCGGCCAGCGCCTTCTGGTGCGAGCCGAGCGCGAACTCGTCCTGGGCCTCGCGGCTGACCTTCCACTGCGCCGCCACCTTCTCGGCGGTGAGGCCCATGCCGTAGGCGATGCCCACGTTCTCGTCCTTGGCGAAGATCTCGGGGTTGTAGCTGGCCTTGTTGCCGCCCATCGGCACCACGCTCATGCTCTCGGCGCCGCCGGCGATCATCACGTCGGCCTCGCCGACGCGGATGCGGTCGGCCGCCATCGCCAGCGCGGTGACGCCGCTCGCGCAGAAGCGGTTGACGGTGACCCCGCCCACCGAATGCGGCAGGCCCGCGAGCACCATCGCCACGCGCGCCATGTTCATGCCCTGCTCGGCTTCGGGGAAGCTGCAGCCGACGATGGCGTCCTCGATCGCCTTCGGGTCCAGCGTGGGCACCTGCGAAAGCGCGTGCCGCACCGCGGCGACCAGCAGGTCGTCGGGGCGCATGTGGCGGAACATGCCGCGCGGCGCCTTGCCGATGGGCGTGCGGGTGGCGGCGACGATGTACGCGTCTTGAACTTGCTTGCTCATCTCAGTTCCTCACCGGCTTGCCGGTCTGCAGCATGCCCATGATCCGTTCCTGGGTCTTCGGGTGTTCCAGCAGCGCGCAGAAGCGCTCGCGCTCCATGGCCATCAGGTAGTCCTCGGTCACCAGCGAGCCGGCGTCGACGTCGCCGCCGCACACCACCTCGGCGATCAGCGTGCTGATGTGGAAGTCGTGCGCGCTGATGAAGCCGCCGTCGCGCATGTTGGCGAGCTGGCCCTTGATGGTGGCGATCGCATTGCGGCCGGCCACCGGGAACAGCGCCTTCGCCGGCGGACGGTACCCGCTTTCGGCCATCGCCTTCGCCTGCGTCAGCGCCACGTGCAGCAACTCGTCCTTGTGCGGCACGATGACGTCGCCGTCGACCAGGTAGCCGAGCTTGCGGCTTTCGATCGCGCTCGTGCCCACCTTGGCCATCGCGGCGCTCAGCAGGCCGTCGAAGGCGAACTTCAGGATGTCGGCGTTCGCGTTCGCCGCGTTCGCCATCTCGGCCGCGCGGCGCGCCACGTAGGCCAGGCCGCCGCCGCCGGGGATGAGACCCACGCCCACTTCCACCAGGCCGACGTAGCTTTCCATCGCCGCCACGCGGCGCGCGCTGTGCACCGCCAGCTCGCAGCCGCCGCCCAGCGCGAGGCCGCGGATCGCGCTCACCACCGGCACCTGCGCGTAGCGGATGCGCAGCATCGCGTCCTGCAGTTTCTTCTCCTCGGGCGCGATGCCCTTGGCGCCCAGCTTCATGAACACCGGCATCAGCGACTCGAGATTGGCGCCGGCCGAGAACACGTCGTCCGGGCTCCAGATCACCAGGCCCTGGTAAGACTGTTCGGCCAGTTCCACCGCCTTCAGCAGGCCTTCGGTGACGGCCGGGCTGATGAGGTGCAGCTTGGCGGTGATGCTGGCGACGAGCACGTCGCCGTGCAGCGTCCAGAGGCGGATCTCGTCGTTCTTCCAGACCTCCGTGCCGCTCTTCAATGCGTCCTTCGCGCCCGAGCCGAGCACGGCCTCGGGGAAGTGCTGGCGGCAGTACACCGGCAGCTCGCTCCTGGGCACATAGGCCTTCTTCGAAGGGCTCCAGCTGCCTTCCGGCGTGTGCACCCCGCTGCGGCCGTCGAACACCCAGGCCGGCAGCGGCGCGGTCGACAGCGCCTTGCCGGCGTCGATGTCTTCCTTCACCCAGCCCGCCACCTGCTGCCAGCCGGCGTCCTGCCAGAGCTCGAACGGGCCCTGCTTCATGCCGAAGCCCCAGCGCATCGCGAAGTCGACGTCGCGCGCGTTGTCGGCGATGGCTTCCAGGTGCACCGCGGCGTAGTGGAAGGCGTCGCGCAGGATGGCCCAGACGAACTGCGCCTGCGGGTTGGGGCTCTCGCGCAGCAGCTTCAGGCGTTCGGCGGCCGGCTTCTTGAGCATGCGCTCGACGATGGGCTCGGCCTTGCCGCCGCCGGCCACGTACTCGCCCTTGGCCGGGTCCAGGCGCAGGATGTCCCTGCCCACCTTCTTGTAGAAGCCCGCGCCGGTCTTCTGGCCCAGCGCGCCCTTCTCGATCAGCCCCTTCAGCACCGGCGGCGTGGCGTAGCTCGGGAAGAACGGGTCGTCGGCCAGGTTGTCCTGCAGCGTCTTGATGACGTGGGCCATCGTGTCCAGCCCCACCACGTCGGCGGTGCGGAAGGTGCCGCTGGAGGCGCGGCCCATCTTCTTGCCGGTGAGGTCGTCGACCACGTCGTACGAGAGGCCGTACTTCTCCGCCTCCTTGATCGTGGCCAGCATGCCGGCGATCCCGACGCGGTTGGCGATGAAGTTGGGCGTGTCCTTCGCCCGCACCACGCCCTTGCCCAGCGTGCTGGTGACGAAGCTTTCCAGCTGGTCCAGCACCTCGGGCTTGGTCGCCGGGGTGTTGATCAGCTCCACCAGCAGCATGTAGCGCGGCGGGTTGAAGAAGTGGATGCCGCAGAAGCGCGGCTTCACGTTGTCGGGCAGCGCTTCGGAGAGCTTCGTGATCGACAGCCCCGAGGTGTTGCTGGCCACGATGGCGTGCGGTGCCAGCGCGCCGGCGATGCGCTGGTACAGGTCCAGCTTCCAGTCCATGCGCTCGGCGATGGCCTCGATGACGAGGTCGCATTCACCCAGCAGCGCCAGGTGCTCCTCGTAGTTGGCGGGCTGGATGCGCGCCGCGTCCTCGGGCACGCCCAGCGGCGCGGGCTTGAGCTTCTTCAGCCCTTCCACGGCCTTCGTGACGATGCCGTTCTTGGGACCTTCCTTCGCGGGAAGGTCGAACAGCACCACGGGCACGTTGCAGTTGACCAGATGGGCGGCGATCTGCGCGCCCATCACGCCGGCGCCGAGCACGGCCACCTTGCGCACGGGGAATCGGTTCACGGGGCTCACTCCTTATTCGACCCGCAGCCAGGTCTGGTTGCGATAGAACGGGCCGATGAAGCCCCGCACTTCGAGCGCCTTGCCGCCGTCCTTGGGGGTCAGGCGCACGCGGTAGGTCTTGCCGTTGTTCGGGTCGAGGATGGTGCCGCCGTCCCAGTAGGCTTCATCGGGGTTCTTCTTCACGTTCTCGATGATGGTCATGCCCATCACCGGCTGGTCCTTACGCGCGTCGCTGCACTTCTCGCACTTCGCGTCCTGCTTGCCGGGGTCGAGCAGCTTCTCGATCTTCCCCGCCAGCACGCCGGCGTTGTCGACGATGCGCACGAAGGACTTCTCCTGCTTCGTCTCGTCGTCGATGGTCTTCCACAGCCCGGCGGGCGTGGCCTGGGCGAAGGCGGCGCCGCAGGCGGCGGCCAGTCCCAGCGTGATCAGGATCTTCTTCATCCGGTGTCTCCTTCCGGCGGGGTTGGGGCTCAGAACAGCGCTTCGTCCATCGCCATCAGCGGCGCCACGCCGGCGCGCGCGCTGCGGATGAGGCCGGCCGTCTCCGGCAGCAGCTTGGCGAAGTAGAAGCGCGCGGTGGCGAGCTTGGCGGTGTAGAACGGGTCGCCCGAGCCCTGCTTGGCGAGCGCGATCTTCGCCATGCGGGCGAAGAAGTACGCAAACACCAGGTGGCCGCACACGCGCAGGTAGTCCACCGCCGCGGCGCCCACCTCGTCGGCGTTCTGGAACGCCTTCATGCCCAGTTCGGTGGTGAGCTTGGTGACCTTGTCGCCCAGGTCGGCGAGCGGGTTCACGAACTCCTGCATCTTCTCGTCGGTGCCTTCTTCCTCGATGAAGTCGGCCACCAGCTTGCCGAACTTCTTCAGCTTCTTGCCGTTGTCGCCCAGCACCTTGCGGCCCAGCAGGTCCAGCGACTGCACGGTGTTCGTGCCCTCGTAGATCATGTTGATGCGGGCGTCGCGCACCAGCTGCTCCATGCCCTGCTGGCGGATGTAGCCATGGCCGCCGAAGACCTGCATGCAGTGGCTGGTGGCGATCCAGCCGTTGTCGGTGAAGAAGGCCTTGATGATGGGCGTGAGCAGCGCCACCAGGTCGGCGCATTCCCGGCGCTCGTCCTCGTCGTCGCTGGAGATCTCCTTGTCCAGCAGCAGCGCGGTCCAGCAGGCCAGCGCGCGGCCGCCTTCGGCGTAGGCACGCGCGGTGAGCAGCATCTTGCGCACGTCGGGGTGCACGATGATGGGGTCGGCCGGACGGTCGGGCGCCTTCGGGCCGGAGAGGCTGCGCATCTGGATGCGGTCCTTCGCGTAGGCCACCGCGTTCTGGTAGGCCACCTCGGTGAGGCCCAGCGACTGGTTGCCCACGCCCAGACGGGCCGCGTTCATCATCACGAACATCGCCGCCAGGCCCTTGTGCGGCTCGCCCACCAGGGTGCCGACGGCGCCTTCCAGGATCATCTGGCAGGTGGCGTTGCCGTGGATGCCCATCTTGTGCTCGAGCGCGCCGCAGTGGATGCCGTTGCGCTCGCCCAGGCTGCCGTCGGCGTTGACCAGGAACTTGGGCACCACGAACAGGCTGATGCCCTTGCTGCCCTGCGGCGCGTCCGGCAGCCGCGCCAGCACGAGGTGGATGATGTTCGGCGCCAAGTCGTGCTCGCCGGCGGAGATGAAGATCTTCTCGCCGCTGATGCGGTAGGTGCCGTCGGGCTGCGGCTCGGCCTTGCTGCGCAGCATGCCGAGGTCGGTGCCGCAGTGCGGCTCGGTCAGGCACATGGTGCCGGTCCATTCGCCGGTGGTCAGCTTGGGCAGGAAAGTGGCCTTCTGCTCCGGCGTGCCGTGCTGGTGCAGGCATTCGTAGGCGCCGTGGCTCAGGCCCGGGTACATGGTCCAGGCCTGGTTGGCCGAGTTCAGCATCTCGTAGAGGCACTGGTTCAGCACCAGCGGCAGGCCCTGGCCGCCGTACTCGGGGTCGGTCGACAGCGCCGGCCAGCCGCCTTCGACGTACTTCGCGTAGGCCTCCTTGAAGCCCGCCGGCGCCTTCACCACGTGCGTGGCCTTGTCGAGCGTGCAGCCTTCGGCGTCGCCGCTCATGTTGAGCGGGAACACCACCTGGGCGGCGAACTTGCCGGCTTCCTCGAGCACCGCGTTGAGGGTGTCGGCGTCGACCTCGGCGTGGCGGGGCAGCAGCTTCAGCTCGTCGGTGACGTTCAGCAGCTCGTGCAGCACGAACTGCATGTCGCGCAGCGGCGGGGTGTACTGGGCCATGAGGGGTGCTCCTTCTCGGGGGCGGGGGAAAAAGGGGGCGAGGTTCAGCGGCGCGCCGCGCGCGCCGGCTTGCGGTAGTGGTCGACGACGCGCTCGAAGCCCTTGCGCGCGCGGTCCAGCACGTGCGGCTGGCGCAGGAAGCGGGCGTCGTGGTGCAGCGCCAGGATCAGGCCGTGGATCTCGAACAGCATCTGCCCGGCGTCGGTGTCGGCGCGCAGCTGGCCTTCCTCGACCGCCTGCGAGATGGCGCGCTCCAGCGCCGCGTGCCAGGTGCGCACCATGCCGGCGAGCGCGTCGCGCACGGGGCCGGGCCGGTCGTCGAACTCGACCGCGCCGCTGATGTAGATGCAGCCCGAGT
>CAYVXO010000001.1:0-75284 GCA_964454485.1 uncultured Rubrivivax sp. | reverse complement strand
CGGCACCGCGCGCTTCACGGGCGCGGCGGGCAGCTGCGCGTCGTGCAGCACGTCGCGCGGGCCGCCGAGCGCGGCCACCATGCGCGCGAATCGCTCGGCAGCCCGGCCGTCGGCGAGCGCGCGTGTCGCCGCCTGGCGCGCCGCCTCGTGGCTGTCGAACACGCGGCCCAGCACCAGCAGGCGCGTCGCCAGCGCGAGCGTCAGCGCCAGCAGGCGCGGGTCGGCCACGCGGCCGCAGAGCAGGTCGATCGCCTCGCGCACTTCGAGCGCGTTGCCGGCGGTGCCGCCCAGCACCTGGTTCATGTCGGTCACCATCGCCTCGGCCGGCAGGCCCGAGGCGCGCGCCACGCGCACCAGGCTTTCGGCGAGCGCGCGCGCCTCCGGCACGCGGCGCATGAAGGCGCCGCTGCCGGCCTTGACGTCGAGCACCAGTGCCGAGAGCCCGGCCGCGCGCTTCTTGCTCAGGATGCTGGCGGTGATGAGCGGCAGCGACTCCACCGTGGCGGTGACGTCGCGGATCGCGTAGAGCCGGCGGTCGGCCGGTGCCAGCCGCGCGCTCGCGCCGACGATGGCGCAGCCGGCGTCGCGCAGCACCGCGAGCAGCCGTTCGCGCGCCGGGTTCACGTCGTAGCCGGGCAGCGCCTCCAGCTTGTCCAGCGTGCCGCCGGTGTGGCCCAGGCCGCGGCCGCTCACCATCGGCACCACGCCGCCGCAGGCGGCCACCAGCGGCGCCAGCACCAGGCTCACCTTGTCGCCGACGCCGCCGGTGCTGTGCTTGTCCAGCACCGGGCCGTGCAGGTTCGCGGCCGACCAGTCCAGCACCTCGCCGGAGCGTGTCATCGCCTCGGTGAGCGCCACCGTCTCCTCGGCCGACATGCCACGCAGCACGATGGCCATCGCCATCGCGCCGGCCTGGGCGTCGCTCCAGCCGCCGCCGGCCAGGCCTTCCGCGAAGGCCTGCACCTGCGCGCGGCTGAGCGCCTGGCCGTCGCGCTTGGCGCGGATGATCTCCTGCGGCAGCATGGCCGCCTCAGCGGAGATAGACCTTGTCGAGCAGCTCGCGGCTCTCGGCCGAGACCTCGGACACGCGGCCGGCGTCGTCGAAGCGGACCTGGAACTCGTCGAAGCTCCACAGCCAGTAGCGCCAGGTCTTCAGGTCCAGGTGCGGGTTCTCGCTCGCGATCGGCCAGCCCAGCGCCATGATCACCTGCTCGCGCGTCATGCCGTTGGCCACGCGCGCGCTCCTGATCGCGGCCTGGATCTTCGGCGGGTAGCCCGCCACCTTCTGCAGCGGGTCCTCGGCCACCACGTAGCGCTTCGCGAAGGCCTCGGCCGGCACGCTGCGGCTGTAGTCGTTGCCGATGGTCTGCGCGCCGCCGGTGCTCAGCTCCACGTTCACGCGGTTGCGGCCGTAGCCCGTGACCTTCACCGGCGTGCCCAGCGGGATCAGCGTCTTGCCGCTCTCCTCGTAGTTGGAGTCGCTGATCCACTTGCCGTCGGTGCGCATGTTGCAGCACAGGTAGCCCTGCGGCTTCTCCTGCGCGAAGGCACTGCCGGCCAGCAGCAGCATCGTGCCGACGCACGCAAGCTTGCGGTTCATCGTCGCCTTCTCCCTGCTTCTCGAGACGTCGGCAAAGCCTATCACCGCGCCGCGGCGCGCATGCTCAATTGAGCCTGACGATGCGCTGGGTATCGAGCGGTTTCAGCGCCGGCTGGCGCGCCACGTAGCGTTCCAGCGCCTCGATGTCCATGATGCCGGTGCGCGCTTCGCGGCCTTGCTTGAGCACGCCGAAGTTGTCGCCGCCGGCGGCCAGGAAGCCGTTGACGGTGACACGCAGCGAAGCCTCGGGCGCGATGGGCTTGCCGTCCAGCTTCAGGCTGCCGGGCACCACGCGGCGGCCCGCGGGCTGCGACGCGTCCCAGGCGTACGTGAGCCCGTTGGAGATTTGCAGCACGCGCGGTACCGGCTGGTTCTGCCACTGCTGTTCCAGCACCGCGGCCAGCTCGGCGCCGCTGAGCGTGATCGTCACCAGGTTGTTGTAGAAGGGCTGCGAGGCGAAGAGGTCCTCGTAGCGCAGCTGGCCGTCGGCCGGCTTCGCGAGCCCGGTGCGGATGCCGCCCGGGTTCATGAGCGCGATCTGCGCGCCGGCGTCGCGCGTGGCTTCCAGCTGCGCGTCGGCGATCAGCTGGCCGAGCGGCATCTCGCCGGCGGCGTTGGCGTCGCGCGAGAGCGGCGCCTCGATGCGGCCCACCACGCGCTGCGCCAGCGGTCGCGCCAGCGCCTCGTAGGCGGCGATGAGCTGCGTCTGCCGCGGGTCCTTCGCAAAGCGCTCGGGGCGCACGATCACGTTGTCGGCCACCGCGGCGGTGACGTCGTGCGTCCGGCGGTCGATGGTGAGGTCGATCTGCGTCACGATGCTGCCGAACTTGTCGCCGCTGGTCACCAGCCGGCCCGCGATGCGGCAGTTGTAGGCGCGGTGCGTGTGGCCGCTGATGACCACGTCGACCGCCTTGTCCAGCTTCTCGACGATGCCGACGATGGGGCCGCTGATGCCGGGGCATTCGTTGTAGTCGCCGGTCGGCTGGCCGCCTTCGTGGATGAGCACGACGATGGCCTCGATGCCCTGCGCCTTCAAGCCGGGCACGAGCGCGTTCACGGTTTCGGCCTCGTCGCGGAACTCCAGCCCGGCGACGCCGGTGGGCACCACTATCGAAGGCGTGGCCTTGAGCGTGAGGCCGATGAAGGCCACCGGCACGCCTTCGAAGCGCTTCACGTAGACAGCCGGGAAGAGCGTGCTGCCGCTTTTCAGGTCCACCGTGCTGGCCGCCAGGTACTGCCAGCGCGCGCCGTCGAAGCGGCCGTTCGGCCCCTTGCAGCCGTCGGCCGCGCAGCCGCCGCGCTGCAGGCGCAGCAGCTCGGCCGCGCCCTGGTCGAACTCGTGGTTGCCGACCGCGCTCGCTTCCAGGCCCATGGCCGAGAGCGACTCGACCGTGGGCTCGTCGTGGAACAGCGAAGACAGCAGCGGCGAGGCGCCCACCAGGTCGCCGGCGGCGACGAACACGTGGTTCGGGTTCCGCGCCCTCAGCTCGGCCACCGCGCTGGCCAGGTGCTCGGCGCCGCCGGCGGGCACCACCACCGTCCTCGTGCGGTCGGCCGGGTCGGCGATGCGGATGCCGCCCGAAGGCGTCTTCAGGTTGCCGTGGAAGTCGTTGATCGCGAGGATCTTCACGCGCAGCGGCGCCTCCGGCGGCGTGGCGCAGGCGGCCAGCAGGGCCGCGAAGACGAAGGCGAGCAGGCGGGTGGGCTTCATTTCAGTAGCTGGCTTGGCTTGCGGAAGGCGCGCCGCCGCCGAGCACCGCTTCGACGTCGTCGAGCAGGCCGCTGGCGCCGATGCGGAAACGCGCCGGCGAAACGGCGCCGAAGCGCGCCGCCGCGAGTTCGATGTAGACCGCCGCGTCGGCCACGGTGCGGATGCCGCCGGCGGGCTTGAAGCCGACCTTGGAGGCGGGATCGATCGCCTCCAGCAGCAGCTTCGCCGCCGCCGGCGTGGCGCTCAGCTTCGCCTTGCCGGTGCTGGTCTTCAGGAAGTCGGCGCCGGCGTCGAGCGCGATGCGGCAGGCGCGCCGGATCAGTGTTTCGTCGGCCAGCACGCCGGTCTCCAGGATCACCTTCAGCGTGCGCCCTTCGCAGGCGCGCCGCACCGTGGCCAGCAGCGCCGGTGCGGCGTCGAGGTCGCGGTACGGGATGACGACGTCGACCTCGTCGCCGCCGGCGCCCACGATCGCCTGCGTGTCGCGCACCGCGCGTGCGGCGTCGCTGCTGCCGTCGGGAAAGTTGGCCACCGCGGCCACGCGCACAGCGGCAGGCAGCCGCGCGCGCGCGAAGGCCACGAAGCGCGGCCACACGCACACCGCGGCGGTGTTGCCGAAGGGACCCTGCGCGCGCCGGCACAGGCGTTCGACGTCGGCTTCGGTGTCGGCGTCGCCCAGGCTGGTGAGGTCCAGGCAGGCGAGTGCAATTCGGGCGGTGCGTGCCGCTTCGTTCGCGTCCATCACGGCTCCAGCGCGGCGATCACCGCTTCCAGCAGCGCCGCCGCGCGTGCGCCGGCGGCCTGGGCGGTGGCCATCGTGTGCTCGTGGCTCAGCACCTCGGCGGCCAGGCCGGCGGCCATGTTGGTCATCAGCGAGACCGCCAGCACGCGCAGCCCGGCGTGGCGCGCGAGGATGGTCTCCGGCACCGTGCTCATGCCGACCGCGCGCGCGCCCAGCAGCTTCATCATGCGGATCTCGGCCGGCGTCTCGAACTGCGGCCCCAGCGCCCAGGCGTAGGTGCCTTCGGGCAGCTCGGCGCCGTGGGCACGCGCCGCGGCCTGGGCCTGCGCACGCAGCGCGGCGTCGTAGGCGTTGCCCATGTCGACGAAGCGTCCGTTGCCCGGCTCGCCCACCAGCGGCGAGCGCTGCACCAGGTTCAGGTGGTCGTCGATCAGCAACAGCGCGCCCGGCGGCACGGCGGGGTCCAGGCTGCCGGCGGCGTTGGTCTGCACCAGCACGCGCACGCCCAGCGCGGCCAGGGTGCGGATGGCGCCCTTCATCGCGCCCGCGTCGCCGCTCTCGTAGGTGTGCTTGCGGCCGGCCAGCAGCGCCACCGCGCGCCCGCCCAGCCGGCCCAGCCGCACCGTGCCGACGTGGCCGCCGACGCCCAGTTCGGGGAACGCCGGCAGCTCGGCGTAGGGCACGTCGACGGCCTCCTGCACCCGCTCGGCCAGCGGCGCCCAGCCGCTGCCCAGCAGCACGGCGATCTGCGGCGCGTGGCCGCTGGCGCGCAGGCGCGCGGCGCTGGTGGCGATGGGGTCGGTCATCGCGCGGAGTATGGCTTCAAAGCCGTTCAGGACCCGGCTTCGGGAATGCCGGCGCCGCGTTCGGCGGCGACCGCGCGCGCCCGCAGCGGCGCCGTCGCGGGCGTCGCGTAGGCTTCGCCGGCCCAGCGCAGGCTGTAGCGCGGCAGCTGGGCCAGGACGCGCTGCGCCTCGGCGCGGCTTTCGTCGGCGCGGCCCGATTCCGCGAGCGCGTGCAGCCGCGTCAGCCGGCAGCCGACATGCAGCGGGGCGGCGCGCAGGCACTCGTCGGCGGCGGCCACGGCCTCGGCGGGCCTGCCGTCGGCCCAGGCGACCATTGCGCGCGTGTGGTTCAGCCAGTACGGCACCAGCGGCGAGAGTTCGAGCGCGCGTTCAAGCGCGCCTTTCGCGGCCGCGGTGTCGCCGTTGAGCAGCTGCACCGTGGCCAGCGCCTGCAGGCAGTCGGCGTCCGAGGGGCCCAGCTCGACGCAGCGCCGCGCCGCCGCCAGCGCCTGTGGCGGGCGGCCGGCGAGCAGCTCGCCGTTGGACAGCGCCAGCCAGGCCAGCGGCAGCCGGGGGTCGAGCGCGATCGCGCGCTCGGCCTGGGCCGTGATCTCGGCCGCCCGCGCGGGCCCCCATTCGCCGGTGATGCGGAAGAAGGCATCGTGCGCGTTGGTCATCGACAGGAACAACCAGGCCGGCGCGTAGCCCGGATCCTCCGCCAGCGCCTGCTCCAGCAGGCGCCGGCCTTCGCGCGTGGCCTCGGGGCGCGCCTGGTGCTTCAGCGCCACCGCCCGCAGCACCTTCGTGTAGACATCCAGCGTGGCCGGCGGGCGCGCCAGCACGGCCGACTCCTCGTTCTGGCGCAGCGTGGTGTGCAGGTGGCCGGCGATGCGCTGCACCAGCGCGTCGCGCACCGCCGGCACCTCGGCCGCCTGCAGCTCGTGGCGCGCCGACCAGGCCACCACGCCGTCGGTGGCGTCGACCAGCTGCACGCGCAGCAGCAGCCGGTCGGCCAGCGGCTGCGCCGCGACGTCGACGAAGTAGCGCGTGCCCAGCCGGGCGCCGATCTGTGGCGGCGCCAGCGCCCGCCCGGCGAGGGCGACGCCGGAATGCTGCGACACCACGCGCAGGTCGGCGTTGCGTGCCAGCTCGGCCGTCAGGTCGTCGGCCAGGCCCTGGGCCAGCTCGCGGCCGGCCGCGCCTTCGGCACGGGCCGCGGCGAGAACGGCGATCGAGGGCCGGTCGGGCATGCGGGCCGGCGTCCCTGCGGGGTTGCCGGCGGGTCGTAACACGGCCCACAGGGCAGCCGCCGCGACCACCAGCCCCAGGAGCGCAGCCGCCGCCCAGGGCCGGCGCTTCGGGCCTTGCACGGGCGCCGGCGCAGGGACCGCGGCCGGCGACGCGTCGTCTTCGAGCGGCAGCACGAAGCTGTAGCCACGGCCGGCCACGGTGACGATGGCCTCGTGGCCCAGGAGCTTGCGCAGCGTCGACACCTGCACCTGCAGGTTGTTGTCTTCCACCACCAGCCCGGCCCAGACGCGTTCGTGGATCTCGTCCTTGGCGACCACCTGGCCCGAACGCTGCACCAGCAGCACCAGCAGGTCGAAGGCGCGTCCGCCCAGCGGAACCGGCTGCCCGTTGCGCAGCAGCTGGCGTTCGGCCGGCAGCAGGCGCCAGGGGCCGAAGCGAAGCTCCGGTTTCTCGATGTGGCGGCTGGCCTGGTCCATGAAGGGGCTCCATCTTCACGGCTGGCGGCGATCTTCGCACCTGGCCGCGCGGCCGGCGGGGTGTTGCGCGGCCGCAGGTTTCAGGCGGCTTCAGGCCATTTCAGGCCCGTCATGGCGACAGCCGCGGCGTCGGCAGGCACGGTGGTGGCCTGCTCAACGACCTGCAAGGATGCCCCATGAAAGCCCTTCCGAAGCACTGCCTGCCGGCCGCGCTGGCCGCGCTGGCCGGTTGCGCCACACCGCCGCCTTCGAAGGAGGAGATCCTCGTGCTGCGCAGCGTGCGCGAGTCGCGCACCGACAAGAGCGACTGGTGCACCCGTGAACGCACCGGCTTCGCCGCCGCCGCCGAAGGCGGCTTCACGATCGAGGACCGCTTCTCGTTGTGGGCCGTGCAGTCGCGCGGCGGCGACGGCCGGGTGGTCGACGCCGCCGCCGGCCGCGCCGGCGAACTGCGCACCTGCCTGGCGAGCACCGCCGACCGCCGCGTGCTCGCCTTCCATGGCGAAGGCACGGTGGCCGGCGAAGAAGTCAGCGGCCATGGCGACTGCCGCGTCCTGCAGGCCGACCAGCCGGCCAAGGGCCTGTTCGTGCTGGCGTGCCAGTTGGTGCTGAAGCCGGCTTCCGCGGTCTACACGGGCGGCCAGCTGACGAGCAACACGCTCAACAGCCCGGCCACCTTCGGCATGGCGAGCGACCCGCCGGGCTACACGCAGGTGTCGATCGCCACCGTGCGGCTGTGGCGGCGCGAGCCGCGCTGACGAGTCCCCGGCGCGGCGTAGACTGGCTGCATTCCCCACCCGGAGCGCCGCGTCATGAGACCCACCGTGCGCATCTCCTTCGGCCCCGCCGAAGTGATCGCCACCCTGCCCGAGAACGACCGCCGCTGGGCTGCCGACGAAGGCCGGCGCTGGCTGGACGAGAAGTTCACCGCCTACGAATGCGAGCCGCTGCGCGCCATGGGCAAGGTGCTCACCGGCGACAAGCTGCTGGCGCTGGCGGCCGAGATCGGCCACGACCGCTTCGCCGCCGACGAGGCGCTGCGCCTGGACTACGCGCGCGCCGCGCTCGCCGCGCTCGGGCGCGAGCAGGCGCACGTGGACGTCGACGCGCGCAAGGTCTCGGCCTGAACGCGCGCCGCGTTCCGCGGTAGCACACGGTTGCGCTTCGGCGCCGCGGCCCCGGCTACAGTGGCCGCGGGGTTCCTGCCGCCACCCGCACGCCCGGCGCCCCGAGGGAGGGACCGCCGATGGAGCGCACCAGCGCCGGGGAAGTCGTCGCCGATCCGGCCGGCGCCGAGACCGAAACCGCCGTCGGCGCGCCGCTCGCGGCGGCGGCCACGCTGGCGGCGCTGGCCCTGGCGGCCTGCGGCGGCGGCGCTTCCGACGGCGCCGCGCCGTCGCCGGCCCCTTCGCCTTCCCCTTCGCCTACGCCCCCGGCGCCGCCGCCTTCGCCGTTCGCGCTCGACCCCGCCGACACCGCGGCCGCGCGGCTGCTGCTGCAGGCCCAGCTGGGCACCACCGACGCCGACATCGCCGCCGTGAAGGCGCTGGGCGCCGCCGCCTGGCTGGACGCGCAGATGGCGACGCCGGTGGCGCAGACGGCCTGGGACTGGTTGGTCGCCAAGGGCTACAGCGCGATCGACGACTTCCGCTTCTACGACGCCGGCGCCTACGCGGTGCCGTTCGTGATGGCGCACCAGCTCGTCAAGCAGCCGGACACGCTGCGCAAGCGGGTGGCGCTGGCGCTGTCGGAGCTGTTCGTGGTGTCGATGAACGTGGCCGGCGTGAGCTGGCCGCACATGGGCATCGCCGCCTACTGGGACATGCTCAACGCCAACGCCTTCGGCAACTTCCGCCAGCTGCTGGAAGACGTGACGCTGCACCCGGTGATGGGCGCCTGGCTCAACACGCGCGGCAACGCGAAGGAAGACCCCGCGACCGGCCGCGTGCCCGACGAGAACTACGCGCGCGAGGTGATGCAGCTCTTCACCATCGGCCTCGTCCAGCTCAACGCCGACGGCACGCCGGTGCTGGACGGCAGCGGCCGGCCGGTGCCCACCTACACGCAGGACGACGTCTCGAACCTGGCGCGCGTGTTCACCGGCTACGACTTCTGGACCGACGGCCGCAGCTTCCCTTCGGCCAACGACGGCTCGCCGCGCCCGTACCCGGAATTCGCGCGCCGGCCGATGGTCTTCGACGCCACCCGCCACAGCACGCTGGCGGCCAGCTTCCTGGGCACCACGGTGGCGGCCAACACCGCGGGGCCTGCGGCGCTGCGCATCGCACTGGACGCGCTCTTCAACCACCCCAACGCCGGCCCCTTCTTCGCGCGCCAGATGATCCAGCGCCTGGTCACCAGCAATCCCAGCCCGGCCTACGTGGCGCGGGTGGCGGCGAAGTTCGCCGACGACGGCCGCGGCGTGCGCGGCGACCTGAAGGCGGTGTGGAAGGCGATCCTGCTCGACGACGAGGCGCGCGGCGCCGCCGGGCTCGCTTCCACGACCTTCGGCAAACTGCGCGAGCCGATGGTGCGCGCCTACCAGTGGGGGCGCAGCTTCGGCGTCGAATCGGCGCACGGAAGCTGGAAATGGGGCTACGACTCGAACCCGAAGTACGCCTACGGGCAGGTGCCCTTCGGCTCGCCTTCGGTGTTCAACTTCTTCCGCCCCGGCTACGTGCCGCCGGGCACCGCACTGGCGGCCAGCGGCGCCACCGCGCCCGAATTCCAGATCGTCAACGAGAGCACCGTCAGCCAGTGGGTCAACCAGCTCGAGCTGTGGGCCTTCCTGGGCGTCTACGTGGTCTGGCCCGACCAGCCGGGCTACCCGGCGGTCTACGAAGGGCCGTACCCGACCGACGGCTTCGACATCGCCACCGCCTACCCGGCCGAGGTGGCGCTGGCCGCCGACCCGGTGGCGCTGCTGAAGCGGCTGAACCTGCTGCTGTGCGCCGGCCAGCTGAGCGACGCGACGCAGCAGCGCATCGTCGACGCGCTGAAGGAGCAGACCGTCACCGACGCCAGCCCGCTGGAGAACAAGCGCTGGCGCGTCGTCGCCGCCATCACCTACGTGATGTGCTGCCCCGAATACCTGGTGCAGAAGTAGACCGAGGGCTCGCCATGCATCTCATCGACCCCACCGGCCAGGCGCGCCGCGCCTTCCTGCGCCGCGCCGGCCGGCTGGCGTTTGCCGGCGCGGCCACGCCCTTCGGCCTCAACCTGGCGGCCTTCGGCGATGCCGCGGCCTTCACCGGCAGCGGCTACCGCGCGCTGGTCTGCGTGTTCCTGTACGGCGGCAACGACTACGCGAACACCGTGGTCACCTACGACACGCCCAGCTGGTCGGCCTATCGCAACATCCGCGCCGCCGGCCCGGGGCCGGCCGGGCTGGCCATCGACCAGGCCGCGCTCGCGCCCACGCTGCTGGCACCGGCCACCCCGCTGGCCGGCGGCCGCCAGTACGCGCTGCACCCGTCGATGACTGCGCTCGCCGGCCTCTTCAACAGCGGCCGCGCGGCGGTGCTGTTCAACTGCGGCCCGCTGATCCGGCCGACGACGAAGACCGAGTTCTTCAGCCCCGACCGCGTGCGCTACCCGCTGCCGCCGCAGCTGATGTCGCACAACGACCAGCAGTCGGTCTGGCAGGCGCAGGGCGCCGAAGGCAGCACGGTGGGCTGGGGCGGCAACCTGGGCGACCTGGCGCAGTCGAACAACGGCAATGCGTTGTTCACCTGCATCTCGGCCACCGGCAACGCGGTGTTCCTCTCCGGCGACACGGCGCAGCAGTACCAGGTGAGCACCGAAGGCGCAGTGCAGGTGCGTGCCGTGCGCGAAGGCGTGCTCGGGCTCTTCAGCCCCGCGTCGGCGCGCCTGCTCGACGAGCTGATGACCGAGAGCCGCAGCCACGTGCTGGAGAACGAGTACAACCGCGTCGCGCGGCGCTCGATCGACGCCGAGGCGCAGCTCACCGCGGCGCTCTCCGGCGTGACGATGAACACCGCCTTCCCTGCCGACAACCCGCTGGCCGACCAGCTGAAGATCGTGGCGCGCCTGATCGGCGCGCGCGACACGCTGGGCAACAAGCGCCAGGTCTTCATGGTCTCGCTGGGCGGCTTCGACCTGCACGACAACCTGGTCGCCACCCAGCCGGTGCTGCTGAAGAAGGTGAGCGACGCGATGAAGGCCTTCCACGACGCCACCGTCGAGCTCGGCGTCGCCGACCAGGTGACCGCGTTCACCGCCTCCGACTTCGGCCGCACGCTCACCAGCAACGGCGACGGCGCCGACCACGGCTGGGGCGGCCACCACCTGGTGGTGGGCGGCGCGGTGCGCGGCAAGGCCTTCTACGGCGTGGCGCCGCCGGTGAGCGTGGGCAACACCTCGGCGGCCGCCGACCAGTGGCACATCGGCCAGGGCCGGTTGATCCCCTCGACCGCGGTCGACCAGTACGCGGCCACGCTGGCGCGCTGGTTCGGCGTGGCCGACAGCGAACTGGCCGGCATCCTGCCCAACCTGCAGAACTTCGGCGCCGCGGCGGGCCGGCCGGACTACCCGGTCGACCTGGGCTTCCTCGGTTAGCGGCCCGGCAGGTGCTGCGGCCCGAAGCCGGCCGGCAGCAGTTCGCCCAGCGTGTGGCGCGCGCGCACGCCCCGGCTGTCGGCCGACCACACCGGGCAGTCGTCGGCGGCGAACTCGCGGATCTTCTGCCGGCAGCCGCCGCAGGGCGTGACCGGATCCGGCGCTTCGCCCGCCACCGCCACCGCGAGCGCGCGGCGCGCGCCGGCCGACACCAGCGCGGCGAGGGCCGAGGTCTCGGCGCACCAGCCCTGCGGGTAGGCGGCGTTCTCGACGTTGCAGCCGGCGTGGATGCGGCCCTGCTCGTCCAGCACCGCGGCGCCGACGGCGAACTTCGAGTAGGGCGCGTAGGCGCGCTCGCGCACCGCGCGCGCGGCCTCGACCAGCCGGGCCATCGTCGCGTCGTCGACCATGTTCAACGCTCCTTCACCGTTCCTTGACGTAAGGCCGGCCGAGCGCCGCCGGCGCGCGCGAGCTGCCGATGAAGCCGGCCAGCAGCACCACCGTCAGCACGTAGGGCAGGGCCTGCACCGCCTGCACCGGCACCGCGCCGACGAGCGGCAGCTCGGCGCCCTGCAGCCGGATCGACACCGCGTCGAGGAAGCCGAACAGCCAGCAGGCGGCGAGCGCGCCCAGCGGGTGCCACTTGCCGAAGATCATCGCCGCCAGCGCCATGTAGCCGCGGCCGGCGGTCATGTTGGGGATGAAGCTGGGGTTCTGCGCCAGCACCAGGTACGACCCCGCCAGCGCCGAGAGCACGCCGTTCAGGGCCAGCGCCTGGTAGCGCAGCGCCACCACCGGCACGCCGGCGGCGTCCACCATCGCCGGGTTCTCGCCCGCGGCGCGCAGGCGCAGGCCGAAGCGGGTGCGAAAGAGCAGCCACCAGACCGCGCCCACCAGCACCAGCGCGCCGTAGACGAGCGCGGTGTGGCCGAAGAACGCGATCGACACCGCCTTGCCGACCAAGGGCAGCGCCGCCACCGCCTCGCCCGCGCCGCGGCCCCAGGCCGCCAGCCGCACCGCGTCGTCCAGCGCCGGCGTCTGCCCGCCCTGGTGGAACCAGGCGATGCCCAGCACCACGGTGAGCCCGGCGGCCGTCATCGTGATGGCCATGCCCAGCACGACCTGGTCGCCGCGGTGGGTGACGCAGGCGTAGCCGTGCAGCATCGACAGCGCCACGCCCACCGCGACGGCGGCCGCCAGCGCCGCCGCCATCGACCCCGTGAGCGCGCCGGCGGCGCCGGCGGCGAAGGCGCACATCAGCATCTTGCCTTCGAGCCCGAGGTCGATGACGCCGGCGCGTTCCGAGAGGCAGCCCGCCAGCGCGCACAGCACGAGCGGCGTCGACACGCGCAGCGTGCTGGCGAGCAGGGTGCCGACGAGCAGTTCATCCACGGCGCGCCGCCCCCACCAGCTTCGCCACCCCCGGCGCCGCCACCTGCGCCATCGCGCCGGCGAAGAGCACGATCAGCCCCTGCAGCATGAACACCGTCTCGCGGCTGAAGCCTTCGATCTCGAACGCGAGCTCGGCGCCGCCCTGGTAGAGCGCGCCGAAGAGAATGGACGCGAGCACGATGCCCAGCGGGTGGCTGCGGCCGATCAGGCTCACCGCGATGCCGGCAAAGCCGGCGCCGGCAACGAAGTCGCCGATGAGTCGCCCGTGCACGCCGGCGATCTCGTTGATGCCCACCAGCCCGGCGAGCGCGCCCGAAGCCGCCATCGAGAGCATCACCATGCGCTTCGGCCGCATGCCGGCGTAGAGCGCCGCCTCGGGCGCGAAGCCGACCGCGCGCACCTGGTAGCCCGGGCGCGACTTCCACAGCAGCGCCCACACCGCGAAGGCGGCGGCGAGCGCGATCAGCACGCTCAGGTTGAGCGGCGTCTTCGGCCACTCCACGCCCAGCCAGGCCAGCGCCTCGTTGACGCCGGGCATGTGCGCCGAGTCGGCGAAGGCGCGGCTCTCGGGCGTCATGTTGCCCGGCTCCTTGAGCGTGTTGACGAGCAGGTAGCCCAGGATCGCCGAGGCGATGAAGTTGAACATGATGGTCGTGATGACCACGTGGCTGCCGCGCCAGGCCTGCAGCGCCGCCGGCAACGCGGCCCAGGCCATGCCGAAGAGCGCGGCGGCGGCCACCATCACCGGCAGCATCAGCCACGCCGGCCATTGCGCCGACCAGGCCAGCGCGGCCAGGCCCGCGCCGAGCCCGCCCATCATGGCCTGCCCTTCGCCGCCGATGTTGAACAACCCGCCGTGGAAGGCCACCGCCACCGCCAGCCCGGTGAAGACGAAGGTGGTGGCGTAGTAGGCGGTGTAGCTCAGGCCTACCTTGCTGCCGAAGGCGCCCTTGAGCAGCAGCGTGAGCACCTGCCAGGGCTGGAAGCCGACGAGGGCGACGACGAGGCCTGCCACCAGCAATGCCACCGCAAGATTGATGGCCGGCAGCAGCGCGACGTCGGCCCAGCGCGGCAGTTCCACCGGCTGGCTCAATGCGCGCCCCCCATCAGCCGCCCGAGCGCCGCCTCGCTGCACTGCTCGATCGGCAGTTCGCCGGCGATGCGCCCGGCGTTCATCACCAGCACGCGGTCGGAAAGCGCCAGGATCTCGTCCAGCTCCGAAGAGACCACCAGCACCGCGCTGCCGGCGTTGCGCATCGCGCGCAGGCGGCCGTGAATGAACTCGATGGCGCCGATGTCCACGCCGCGCGTCGGCTGGCCCACCAGCAGCACTTTCGGCTGCGGCGCCGCTTCGCGCGCCAGCACCAGCTTCTGCTGGTTGCCGCCGGAGAACTTGGAGCTGCGCAGCGCGGGGTCGCGCGGGCGCACGTCGAAGCGCTCCATCATCTGCGCGCAGTCGGCGTGCATGGCGCGCTGGCGCATGAAGCCGGCGCGGCTGTAGCGGCGCTGGTAGCCCAGCACCGCCGACTCCCAGGCTGCGAAGGGCAGCACCAGGCCCCGCTGGTGACGGTCTTCGGGCACGTGGGCCAGGCCGAGGTCGCGCGCGGTGGCGGTGTCCAGCCACTGCGCGGGCGTGAATTCGCGCCCGCCCAGCTGCAGCCGGCCCTGCTGCGCCGCCTTCATGCCCGAGAGCAGGTCCAGCAGCTCGCCCTGGCCGTTGCCTGAGACGCCGGCAACGCCGACGATCTCGCCCGCGCGCAGCTCGAGCGAGACGCCGGCCAGCCGCGGCACGCCCAGCGCGTCGGTCCAGTGCAGGTCGTGCGCCGCCAGCAGCGGGGCGCCGGCGGCGCGCGCCGCGGCGCCGGTCTCGCGGCCGAGGTTCACGCGCCGGCCCACCATGGCCTCGGCCAGGCCGTCCAGGCTGGTCTGCGAGGTGGCGCAGTCCAGCACCACGGCGCCGCCGCGCATCACCGTCACCGCGTCGGCGAGCGCCATGATCTCCTTGAGCTTGTGCGTGATCAGCAGCACCGTGGTGCCGCGGCGTTGCAGCTGGCGCAGGGTGGCGAAGAGCTGCTCGGTCTCCTGCGGCGTCAGCACCGCGGTGGGCTCGTCCAGGATGAGGATGCGCGCGCCGCGGTAGAGCGCCTTCAGGATCTCGAGCCGCTGGCGTTCGCCCACCGGCAGGTCGGCCACGGTGGCGTCCAGGTCCACCTGCAGGCCGGTCTCGCGCATCAGCGCCTGCAGCTTCGCGCGCACCGTGGCGCGCGCTCGCATGAGGCGCCAGTCGGGCTCGGCGCCGAGCATCACGTTGTCCAATGCGCTGAGGGTGTCGACCAGCATGAAGTGCTGGTGCACCATGCCGATGCCCAGCGCGATTGCGTCGCGCGAGCCGGCGATGCGCACCGGCCTGCCGTCGATCTCGATCTCGCCCCCGTCGGCCTGGTAGAAGCCGTACAGGATCGACATCAGCGTGCTCTTGCCGGCGCCGTTCTCGCCGACGATGCCGTGCACCGTGCCGGCCTGCACGCTGAGGTGGACGTCGCGGTTGGCGTGGACGGCGCCGAAGCGCTTCTCGATGTGCCGCATCGCCACCGCCGGAGCGGCGGTGGTCACTTGCAGGCGTTCGCGGCCATGTAGTCGATGACCTTGATCTTGCCGCTGATGATGTCGGCCTTCGCCGCATCGACCTTCTTCTTCATCTCCGCGCTCACCAGCTTGGCGTTGTTCTCGTCGAGCGCGTAGTCGACGCCGCCTTCCTTCAGCCCCAGCGCGGCCATGCCCGGCGTCACGCCCTTGAAGGCGTTGTAGACCGCCACATCGACCCGCTTGACCATGCTGGTGAGCATGGTGCCCGGGTGCAGGTGGTTCTGGTTGCTGTCGACGCCGATGGCCAGCTTGCCCGCGTCCTTGGCGGCCTGGTAGACGCCCACGCCGGTGCCGCCGGCGGCGGCGAAGACCACGTCAACGCCCGATGCGAACTGCGCCTTCGCCAGCTCGGCGCCGCGCGCGGGGTCGTTCCACGCGGTGGGCGTGGTGCCGGTCATGTTGGCGCTCGTCTCCACCTTCGGGTTGGCGTACTTCGCGCCCTGCTCGTAGCCGCACTGGAACTTGCGGATGAGCGGAATGTCCATGCCGCCCACGAAGCCCACCCTGCCGGTCTTGCTGGCCATTGCGGCCAGCATGCCGACGAGGAAGCTGCCCTCGTGCTCCTTGAAGACGATGCTCTGCACGTT
This sequence comes from uncultured Rubrivivax sp., assembly GCA_964454485.1. Lineage (GTDB taxonomy): Bacteria > Pseudomonadota > Gammaproteobacteria > Burkholderiales > Burkholderiaceae_C > Rubrivivax. Next base: position 59,516 of record CAYVXO010000001.1, on the reverse strand, counting down.
GGGCAGGTTGATCACCGAGTCGATGATCGCGAACTGCAGTTTCGGAAACTCCTTGGCCACCTTCTCGATGCTGCTGCCCTGGCTGAAGCCGATGCCCACGATCGGGTTGGCGCCGCGCTCGGCCATGCGGCGCGCGGCCTGCTCGCGCTGCGTGGGGTTGGCGATCTCGAATTCCAGGTAGGGCTTGCCGCTTTCCTTCTTCCAGCGTTCGGCGCCGTCGTAGCCGGCCTGGTTGAAGGACTTGTCGAACTTGCCGCCCATGTCGTAGATGACGGCGGGTTCGGCCGACGCGGCCTGTGCGGCCAGCGCCAGGGCGGCGAAGACGAGGCTGGGCTTCATCGAGCAGGTCCTCCGCAGTGGGGTGCGGCAGGATAGCAAGTCCTGTACTAGGATTCCCCGGTGGACTCCGCTCCCGCCGACACCGCGCGCCGCCTGCCCAAGGTGGTGCTGCACGACCACCTGGACGGCAGCCTGCGCCCCGCCACGCTGCTGGAACTGCTGCAGGCGCGCGGCCTGCCGGCCCCGGCGGCCGACGCGGCTTCGCTCGTCGCCTGGTTCGACGCCAACGCGCATGCCGGCAGCCTGGTGAAGTTCCTCGAAGGCTTCGCCCTCACCGTGGCGGCGATGGCCACGCCGGAGGCGATGGAGCGCGTGGCCTTCGAGGCCGCCGAGGACGCACGCGCCGACGGCGCGCTGCTGGCCGAGTTCCGCATCGCGCCGCTGCTGTTCGAATCGCACGGCGTGTCCGGCGACGCGGCGGTGGAAGCGCTGCTCGCCGGCCTGAGGAAGAGCCCGCTGCCCAGCGGCCTCATCGTCTGCGCCATGCGCCACCTGCCGCCGCAAGAGACGGCGCGTGCCGCCGAGCTGGCGGTGCGCCACATGCACCAGGGCGTGGTCGCCTTCGACCTCGCCGGCGCGGAGAAGGGCCACCCGCCTGCGCAGCACGAACGCGCGCTCGCCATCGCGCGCGAGGCCGGGCTGGCGATCACGCTGCACGCGGGCGAGGCCGATGTCGCCGAGCGTGTGGTGGAAGCCGGCCGCCTGGGCGCGCGCCGCATCGGCCACGGCGTGCACCTGGTCGACGCGCTGCGCGACCCCGGACGCCGCCACCTCGTCGACGAGGTGAAGGCGATGGGCCTGCACCTGGAGGTGTGCCCGACGAGCAACGTGCATACCGGCGCCGCGCGTTCGGTGGCCGAGCACCCGATCACCGAGCTCTGGCAGGCCGGCGTCTCGCTCAGCTGGCAGACCGACAACCGCCTGATGTCCGGCGTGACCCACTCCGATGAAGCGGCCGCGCTGCTGGAGCACACCGAGCTCGGCGTCGACGACCTGCTGCAGATGGCGGTGCAGGCCGCGACCCACTCCTTCCTGCCCCACGAACAGCGTGTCGCCGCGGTGAAAGCCATCCGCGCCTGGCGCCCTTAAACTCGGCGTCGCCGGCCTGCGAGGGCCGGCAGCGTTCTCAGGGCGGGGTGGAAGTCCCCACCGGCGGTAGGCGGGAGAGATCCCGCAAGCCCGCGAGCGCCCCGCACCGCCCTTGTGGTGCGGGGGTCAGCAGACCTGGTGAGATGCCAGGGCCGACGGTCACAGTCCGGATGAAAGAGAAACGCGTGGCGGGCTCACTGCGTGAGAGCGTGGTGCGCCATGCTCCGTGCGCCCTGATTCTGGTCTCAACCTGTTCGAGGACACCATGAATCAGACTTCCAAGACTCCCGATCCCCACAACGCCGCGCCCCCCTGGCCGGGCGAGACACGCGTCGCCGTCGTCTCGGCGCTCTGGCATGCCGACATCGTGGCGCATGCGCGCGAGTCGCTCATCGACGAACTGGCGCGCCACGAGCTTTCGCCGCAGCGCGTGGAATGTTTCGACGTGCCGGGCTCGTTCGAGATCCCGCTCAAGGCGCAGCAGCTGGCCCGCAGCGGCCGCTACCGCGCCGTGGTCGGCATCGGCCTCGTCGTCGACGGCGGCATCTACCGCCACGAGTTCGTGGCGCAGGCCGTCGTCGACGGGCTGATGCGCGTGATGCTCGACACCGGCGTGCCGGTGCTGAGCGTGGTGCTCACGCCGCACCGCTTCCACGAGCACGAGGAGCACCGGCGCTTCTTCGCCGAGCACTTCGTCAAGAAGGGCAAGGAAGCGGCCGAGGCGGTGCTGAAGCTGCTGAAAGGCTGAGCCCGGGTCAGTTGCAGCGGTTCGCGGCCGTGAAGTCGACCACCTGAAGCTTGCCGCTGATGATGTCGGCCTTCGCGGCCTCGACCTTCCTGCGCATTTCCGGCGTCACCAGCTTGTCGTTGTACTGGTCCATCGCGTAGTCGAGCGCGCCTTCCTTCAGACCGAGCGCGATGACGCCCGGCTTGACGCCCTTGAAGGCGGTGTAGACCGCCAGGTCGACGCGCTTGACCATGCTGGTGAGCATGGTGCCCGGGTGCAGATGGTTCTGGTTGCTGTCGACGCCGATGGCCAGGATGCCGCCGTCCTTCGCCGCCTGCATGATGCCGATGCCGGTGGTGCCGGCGGCCGAGAACACCACGTCCACGCCCTGCGCGATCTGCGCCTTCGTGAGCTCGGCGCCGCGCGGCGGGTCGGTCCAGGCGGCGTTGGTGGTGCCGGTCATCGCCGAGAAGGTCTGCACCTTCGGGTTGGCGTACTTCGCGCCCTGTTCGTAGCCGCAGAGGAACTTGCGCACGAGCGGGATGTCCTGCCCGCCCACGAAGCCGACCTTGCCGCTCCTGCTCGCCATCGCCGCCAGCATGCCGACGAGGAAGCTGCCTTCGTGCTCGCGGTAGACGAAGCTCTGCACGTTGGGCAGGTCCACCACCGCGTCGACGATGGCGAACTGCAGCTTCGGGAACTCCTTGGCGATCTTCTCGATGCTCGAAGCCTGCGGGAAGCCGACGCCGACGATCGGGCTGGCGCCGCGCTCGGCGAAGCGGCGCGCCGCCTGCTCGCGCTGGGCGGCGTTGGCGATCTCGAACTCGAGGTAGGGCTTGCCGCTTTCCTTCTTCCAGCGCTCGGCGCCTTCCCAGGCGGCCTGGCCGAAGCTCTTGTCGAACTTGCCGCCGAGCTCGAAGATGATCGCCGGCTCGGCGCGCACCACGGCGGCCGCCAGCAGGGCGGCCGCGAACAGCAGAGGTTTCTTCATCAGAAGGCTGCTTTGAATTGCACGCCGAAGGTGCGCGGCTCGTTGATGAAGCCGGTGAGGTTGTTGAAGTCGATGCCGCCCACCACGCGGATCTGGTTGGTGATGTTGCGCACGAATGCGGCCGCGTCGTACTTGCCGTTGCCCCAGGTGTAGCCCAGCCGCAGGCCGCCTTCGAGCAGCGACTTGCCGGTGAATTCCACGCTCTCGTAGAGGAAGAAGTTGACCTTGCTGCGGTAGACCCAGTCGGTCAGCGCGTAGAAGTCGCCGGGACCCACCGGCTGGGTGTACTTCAGGCTGGTGCTGATGGTGACCTTGGGCGCCTGCGGCAGCGGGTTGCCGTCGATGTAGGCGTAGGTCACCGGGCCGAAGGGGCCGGGCAGCTGGTAGGTCGGGTCGGTCACCGTGCAGGCCGCGCAGGTTGCCACCGACAGGTTCGGGTCCTTGATCTTCGTCTTGTTGTAGCCCACGCCCAGGCTGGCGAGGAAGTTGTCGCCCAGCAGCGCCTGGCCGTCGAGCTCGAAGCCCTGGCCGGAGGCCTTCTTCGCGTTGAGCAGGATGTTCGCGTTGGCGGCGCCGCCCACCGCGGTGAGCTGCAGGTCCTTCACCTGGTAGCTGAAGACGCCGAAGTTGACGCGCGCGCGGCGGTCGAGCAGGTCGCTCTTGATGCCGAACTCGACCGAGGTGTTGTTCTCGGGCCCGGCGACCGACTGGCCGTTGAAGGCCCCCGCGCCCTGGACGCTGGAGCCGCGGTAGCCGGTGGCGACGCGCGCGTACAGGCTGACGTCCTTGGCGACCGCGTAGGTGCCCGAGAGGTCCCAGTTCACCTTGCTGTCGGAAGGCGCGGCGCTGGTCGGGCCGCCGGCCTGCAGGTCGGTCAGCGTGGCGGCGCCGTTCTGGTACTCCTCGACCGCGAAGGTTTTCTTGTCGTGCGTGTAGCGCAGGCCGGCGCGCAGCTTGAGCTCGGGCGTGACGGCGAAGTTGACGTTGCCGAACAGCGCGTAGGCGTCGTTCTTCTGGTGCGAACGCTCGTAGCTGCTCTGCGGGTTGCCGGCGGTGAGCGAGTCGTAGCCGAAGCTCTCGATCTTGTAGTCCTCGTGGAAGAAGTAGACGCCCGCCTGCCAGCTGAAGGGCCCGCTGCCGGCGGATTCGAGGCGGAACTCCTGCGTCCACTGGGCGTGCTTCGGCAGGCCGTCGGCGGTCTCCGAAGGGAAGGGGATGAACCCGGGCCCGCTGGGGATCGGGGGCACGGCGAACGAGGAGCCGTAGCCGCCGTCGATGTCGCCCCGGCTGTAGGTGTGCACCGTCTCGAAGCCGGTGATCGAGTGCAGCGCCACCGGCCCCAGGCCGATGCGCACGCGCAGGTTGGCGCCGTAGTTCTGCAGCTCGGAGTGGTTCTTGCCGTCGATCGAGATGCTCTTCTCGTCGAAGCCGTCGACGAGGTCGTTGGTGCCGGGCTTGATGATGTTGGCGCGGAACAGGCGCGCCGAGCCGCGGAAGTCGCGGGCGTGCACGCTGCCCAGCACGCTGAGGTCCGCATTGGGCTCGAACAGCACCTGGCCGCGCAGCGCGCTGTCGCGGTAGCCCTCCAGCCCGCGCGTGGGGCCGGCGTCGTAGGTGTTGTGCACCCAGTCGTCGCGCGACTGGTTCAGCACCGACAGGCGGGTCGAGAAGCTCTCGCCGATCGGCATGTTGACCGCGCCTTCGGCATTGATCGTCTGGAAGGTGCCGAAGGACAGGCTGCCGTAGCCTTCCACCTTGCGCGTCGGCCGCGCGGAGTCGAACTTCACCACCCCGGCCGGCGTGTTGCGGCCGAACAGCGTGCCCTGCGGGCCGCGCAGCACCTCGATGCGGTCGAGGTCGAAGGCCGGGAAGCCCTTGAGGATGGGGTTCTCCTGCACCACGTCGTCGTAGACCAGCGAGACCGGCTGCGAGGCGTTGAGCCGGAAGTCGGTGTTGCCGTAGCCGCGGATGTAGAAGCGCGGGAAGGCGCGGCCGAAGCTGGACTCGATGTTCAGGCTGGGCACGCGGCCGCTGATGCCGCGGATGTCCTGGCCGCCGGTGTTCACCACGTCCAGCAGCTCGGGCGACAGCACGCTCACCGAATTGGGCACTTCCTGCGCGTTCTCCACCCGGCGCTCGGCGGTGATGGTGACGACGCTCAGCTTGCCGGCTTCGGCGTTCTGCGCCTGCGCACCGGGCTGGAGCGCGACGAGCGCCGCGGCGGCCAGGGCGTGGAGCGCATGGGGGGCACGGTTCTTCTTCACGTTGGATCCTCCTGCGGGTATGGCAATGCGCCCGTGGTGCAAGCGGCATGCCACGGGCGGAGCGTTTTTGATGCGGGGCGCTACGATGATCGCGCCAGCCACCGGCTTTGTGGATGACAGCCACGCCGGGTCGCAAGGTCTTGATGCCGATTCGCAACACTGCCGCCGCCGCCATGCTCAGCCCCGAACAGCGCCGCCGCTATGCGGACGAAGGCTTCCTCGTGCTGCCCGGCTTCAAGCCCGCGGCCGAGTGCGCCGCGCTGCGCGAGCGCGCGCAGGCGCTGGTCGAAGCCTGGCAGCCGCAAGGTCCGGCGGCGGTGTTCTCCTCCCGCGACCGCGCGAAGCTGGCCGACGCCGCGCTCATCGCCTCGGCCGAAGCGGTGCACTGCTTCTTCGAGGAAGAGGCCTTCGACGCCGAAGGCCGCCAGGTGGTGCCGAAGGCGCAGGCCGTCAACAAGATCGGCCACGCGCTGCACGACCGCGACCCGGTGTTCGAAGCCTTCTCGCACGGCCCCGGACTGGCCGCGCTGGCGGCCGACCTCGGCCTCGCCGAGCCGCAGCTGTGGCAGTCGATGCTGATCTTCAAGCAGCCGCGCATCGGCGGCGAGGTGCGCTGGCACCAGGACGCCAGCTTCTTCGTCACCGAGCCGCTGAGCGTCACCACCTTCTGGTTCGCGCTCGAGGACGCCACGCCGGACAACGGCTGCCTGTGGGTGCTGCCCGGCGGCCACCGCGGCCCGCTGCGCGAGCGCTTCGTGCGCGAAGGCGACACGCTGCGCATGGAGGCGCTGGACGCCACGCCCTGGCCGGCGCAGCACGAGGCGCTGGCGCTGCCTTGCGAGACCGGCACGCTGGTGGTCTTCCACGGCCTGCTGCCGCACTGGAGCGCGCCGAACCGCAGCGCGCGTTCGCGCATGGCCTACACGCTGCACGTGACCGACGCGCGCACTGCGTACGCGGCCAGCAACTGGCTTCGGCGCTCAGAGCTTCGCGGCTTCCGCTGAACCCCGTCACGGGCGGGACGCACAAGTTCACGCCCTGGCGCGCCGCTTGCGCGGCGCCGTCAAGTTGGCTCGGGCCGCGCCCGAAAACGCAAAAATCGATGCCGTCGGTTTCGCGGCTCGCCGACCGCGTCATGCCCCGAACGACCGCCTTCCTGCCGACCCACTACGACCCCGTCGTCGTCCTGCTCTCGATCCTGGTGGCCGCGCTGGCGTCGTTCACGGCACTCGATCTGGCGCGCCGCATCCGCCAGCAGGAACACGGCGGTGCGCGGGCGTGGGTGCTGGGCGGCGCGCTGGTGATGGGCTCGGGCATCTGGTCGATGCACTTCGTGGGCATGCTGGCGATGTCGCTGCAGATCGAGATCGGCTTCGCGCCCGGGGTCACCTTCGCTTCGTGGCTGGCGGCGGTGGCGGTGTCGGCGCTGGCCCTGTGCATCGCCAGCCGCGACCGGCTCGGCGGGCGCACGCTGGGACTGGGCGCGCTCGCCATGGGCGGCGGCATCTGCGTCATGCACTACACCGGCATGGCCGCCATCGACCTCGCCCCCGGCATCGTGTGGCACCCGGGCTGGGTCGCCGCTTCGGTGCTGGTGGCCTGCGGCACCGCCGCGGTGGCGTTGCTCATCTTCTTCGGCATGCGCCGGCTCTCGGGCCTGAACGCGCTGGCGGCGCAGGCCTCGGCGGCGGTGGTCATGGGGCTGGCCATCAGCGGCATGCACTACACCGGCATGGCCGCGGCGTCGTTCCCGGCCGGCGCGGTGTGCCTCTCGGTGGGCGGCCTGGGCGGCCATGGCCTGGGGCTGATGGTGCTGGTGGCGGTGGCGGTGGTGCTGTCGATGACGCTGTTCACCACCGCGCTCGACGCCCGGCTGCAGGCACGCGCGGCCCGGCTGGCGCATTCGCTCTCGGTGGCCAACGTCGAACTGCAGCGCCGCGCCTTCTTCGACCCGCTCACCGGCGTGCCCAACCGCGCCCTGCTCGAAGACCGGCTGCTGCAGTCGGCCTGGCGCGCCGAACGCGGCGCCCAGGCATCGGGCGGCGCCGAACGGCTGGCGCTGCTGTTCATCGACCTCGACGGCTTCAAGCCCGTCAACGACGTCTACGGCCACGCTGCCGGCGACGCCGTGCTGTGCCAGGTGGCCGAGCGACTGGGCGCGCTGGTGCGCGAGTCCGACACCCTGGCCCGGCTGGGCGGCGACGAATTCGTGCTGCTGTTCGACGGCGTGGCCGGCGCCGCCGAAGCGGTGGCCGCCGCGCGGCGCGCGCTGGACGCGATGGCCGTGCCCTTCGAGGCCGGCGGGCGGGCGGTCACGCTGTCGGCCTCGATCGGCATCGTGCTGCACCCCGGCCAGGTGGAGGCCGACCACCTGCTGGCGAGCGCCGACGCGGCCATGTACGCCGCCAAGCGCGCCGGCGGCGCCACCTGCGCGATGTTCGAGCCGCGCATGGGCGAAGGCGCGGCGACGCAGCTGGAGCTGGTGCAGGACCTGCGGCAGGCGCTGGCCGCCGGCCAGCTGAGCCTGCAGTACCAGCCCAAGGTCGACGCGCACAGCGGCCGCGTGCGCGGCGCCGAGGCGCTGCTGCGCTGGCAGCACCCGGTGCGCGGCATGGTGAGCCCGGCGGTCTTCGTGCCGCTGGCCGAACGCTTCGGCCTCATCGTGCCCATCGGCGCCTGGGTGCTGGAGGAAACCTGCCGCCAGCTCGCGCAATGGGCGCGCGCGGGGCGGCGCCTGCGGGTGTCGATCAACCTCTCGGCCTACGAACTGCGCCAGGGCGACCTCGCGCGGCGCGTGGGCCAGGCGCTGGCGCGCCACGGTCTGCCGCCCGACCAGCTGGTGTGCGAGATCACCGAGTCGGCCGCGATGGAGGACACCGAGACCACGCGGCGCCTGTTCGCCGACCTGGCGGCGCTGGGCGTGAAGGTCTCGATCGACGATTTCGGCACCGGCTACTCCAGCCTGGCCAAGCTGCGCAGGCTGCGCGCGCACGAGCTGAAGATCGACCGCGAGTTCGTCGGCGACCTCGCCACCAGCGCCGACGCGCGCGCCGTGGTCGAGGCCATCGTGCACCTGGGGCGCGCGCTCGGCCTGCGCATCGTCGCCGAAGGGGTGGAGACGGCGGCGCAGCGCCAGGTGCTGTGCAACCTGGGCTGCGACGAGCTGCAGGGCTACCTGTTCGCGAAACCGATGCCGCCGCAGGCGCTGCTGGCCGCCATGCTGCCGGACCCGGCAGTCGAAGGGCCGCTGGACTTCTCGCCTTCGGTGCTGATGGAAGCCGGGGCCGCGGCCTGAAGCGGCGCGGCCCTCAGCGGTACACCAGGTCGCGCAGCGTGAGCGTGAGCGCCGGCACGTAGGTGATCACCATCAGGCAGGCCAGCACCACCGCTACGAAGGGCAGCAGCTGGGTGACGATGCGGTCGAGCGAGATCTTGGCCACCGTGCAGGCGGCGAACAGGTTCACGCCGAAGGGCGGCGTGATCATGCCCAGCGCCAGGTTCACCACCATCACGGTGCCGAAGTGCACCGGGTCGACGCCGAAGTGCTGCGCCACCGGCGCCAGGATGGGCGCCAGCACGATGATGGCGGCGCTGGTCTCGATGAACATGCCGATGACGAACAGCGCCGCGTTCACGCCCAGCAGGAAGGTGGTGGAATCCTTCAGCACCGCCTGCAGCCAGATGCCGATGGCTTCGGGCACGCCGGCGCGTGTGATCAGGTAGGCGAACAGGCCCGCGTTGGCGATGATGAACATGATCACCGACGACGAGATCACCGACTTCTTCAGGATCGCCACGATGTCGGCGAAGCGCAACTCGCGGTGGATGGCGAGGCCCACCACCAGCGCGTAGAACACCGCCACCGCCGACGCCTCGGTGGGCGTGAAGACGCCGCCGTAGATGCCGCCGAGGATGATCACCGGCATCATCAGCGCCCAGCCCGCCTGAAGCGTGGCCTTCAGCACCGGCAGCCGGCCGTCGCCGTCGTTCCTGCCCCAGCCCTTGCGCTTGCACCACAGGTAGACGAAGAGCATCAGCGCGCCGCCGATCAGCAGCCCGGGGCCGAAGCCGCTGATGAACAGCTCGCCGATCGAGACCTCGGCCGAGACGCCGTACAGGATCATCGGGATCGAGGGCGGGATGATCACGCCCAGCTCGGCGCTGGTCGCCTGCAGCGCGGCCGCGAAGGGGGTCGGGTAGCCGTGCTTGATGAGCGCCGGGATGAGGATGGCGCCGATCGCAAACGTGGTCGCCACGCTGGAGCCCGACACCGCGGCGAAGATCATGCAGGTCAGCACGCAGGTCATCGGCAGCCCGCCCTGCACGCCGCCGACCAGGCTCTTCGCGAACTCCACCAGCCGCCGGCTGATGCCGCCGGTCTCCATCAGGTTGCCGGCGAGGATGAAGAAGGGAATCGCGGCGAGCGGGAACTTGTTGATCGAGGAGAACATCTCCTTCACCGCGATCAGCATGTTCACGTGGCTGACCTGGATGCCGACGATGGCCGAAAGCCCGATCGACACCGCCACCGAGATGGTGAGTGCGAAGCACAGCACCATCGTCACGATCATCGCCGTGCTCATGTGAGCCCCCCGCCCGCGGCGTACCGCGGCCGGCCCCCCGAGCGGGCAGCCGCTTGCTTGGGGCGGCCCGGCGCTGCGCGGCTCATTGCGCCGTCTCCAGCTCCAGCCGCTTCGGGTCCAGCCAGTTGCCGACGATGGCGAGCACGCAGAACAGCCCGCCCACCGGCATCGAGACGTAGGCCCAGAACATCGAGACGTCTTCGAGCCCGATGACGCTCTGCACCCGCCCGCGCACCGAGTAGTCCCAGCCGACGACGATGATCACGCCCACCAGCAGCAACGCCGCCAGCGCGACCATCGTGTCGAGCACGCGCTTCATGCGCTGCCCGCTCCAGCGGTAGAGCACGTCCACGCTCACCATCGCGCCGATGCGGAAGGCGAGCGGGATGCCCAGGAACACCATCCAGATCAGGCTGAAGCGGATCAGCACCTCGGTCCACTCGGCCGGCCGCTCGATGATGAAGCGGGTGACGATCTGCCACAGACCCAGCGCCGCCGCGATGGCCAGCATCACGCAGGCGAGCGCGGTGGCGAGCGCGGTGGTGGCGCGCTCCACCCGCAGCAGCAGCCCGCGCATCAGCGGAAGTTCTTGATCTTGTCGATGTTGGCCTTGCCGAACTGCTTCTCGAACTCGGCGTAGACCGGGGTCAGCGCGGCCTGGAACTTGGCCTTGTCCGGGTTCTCGATGACCTGCATGCCCTTGCTGCGCAGTTCGGCCACGCCCTTGGCGTCGTCCTCGTCGACGCGCGCGCGGTTGGCCTTCACGGCCTCGGCGGCGGCGGCCAGGAAGGCTTGCTGGTCGGCGGCGGGCAGCTTGTCCCAGCTCGCCTTGTTCATCAGGAAGATGCAGGGGCTGTAGACGTGGCCGGTGAGCGTGAGGTACTTCTGCACCTGGTCGAACTTGGCGGCCATGATCACCGACAGCGGGTTCTCCTGCCCGTCGACCGTGCCCTGCTGGAGCGCGGTGAACACCTCGGGGAAGGCCATCGGCGTGGTGATGATGCCGAAGCCCTTGTAGGCGGCCACGTGCACCGGGTTCTCCATCGTGCGCATCTTCAGGCCCTTGAGGTCGTCGGGGCCGTTCACCGGGCGCTTGCTGTTGGTCATGTGGCGCACGCCGTTCTCGCCCCAGGCCAGCGCCTTGAAGCCCTTGGGCTCGAAGGCCTTGAGCATGTCCTGGCCGATCGCGCCGTCGAGCACCGCGCGCGCGTGCGCCTTGTCGCGGAACAGGAACGGGATGTCGAGGATGCGCGCCTCGGGCACGAAGTTGGGCACCGGGCCGGTGGAGGTGAAGGTGAGCTCCTGGGTGCCGAGCTGCACCGCCTCGATGCTCTCGCGCTCGCCGCCGAGCGAGCCCGAATAGAAGGTCTGGATCTTGTACTTGCCGTTGGTGCGCTTCTCGACTTCCTTCGCGAAGGTGTCGATGGCCACGCCCTGGTGCGAGTTCTGCGCCACCGAGATGCTGATCTTCATGGTGGTCTGGGCCAGTGCAGGGGCGGCCAGGGTGAAGGCCATGCCGAGTGCGGCGGCCAGGCGGGTGATGCACTTCATGCGGGTCTCCGGAAATCGGTGTTGCGGGGGATGCTCGTTTCTAGCGTATCTTTGCTGCTTTCCGTCCCCGGACATCCCCCCGATGGCCAGCGATACCGCCCCCCGCCACATCCGCCTGACCTCGCATCCCGGCCAGGGCGCCACCGGCGCGCCGGCCATCCGCTGGGGCGACGCCGACCCGCTGCTGCGCGGTCCCATCGTCGGCACCACCACCAACCGCAGCCAGCGCAACGTGGTGGGCACGCACAGCGGCAGCTACGGCGTCTACCGCGCGCTGGCCGTGGCCGCGGGCAACCTGACGCGCGGCCACCGCGCCGACCTCACCAACACCGCGCCCACCGACGCCGTCGGACCGTACGAGCAGTGGGGCAGCGCGGAGAAGATCGTCTCCATCGACCCCTGGGGCGCCAGCGTGCAGGCGGTGTTCGCCGACTACATCGCCGAGGGCTACGACATCCGCCCCACCATCGCGGTGACGAAGGCGCACATCCACCTGCCGGAGATCAAGCAGGCCATCGCCTTCCAGCGCCTGGCCACCGACGGCCGCATCCTGCTGGAAGACGCCAGCGCCACCGTCACCAAGATCGCGGTCGAGCCGGTGTGGTGGCTGCCGGGCGTCGCAAAGCGATTCAATGTGAGCGAAGCCGACCTGCGGCGCGCGCTGTTCGAGGAAACCGGCGGCATGTACCCGGAACTCGTCACGCGCAGCGACATCGAGGTCTTCCTGCCGCCCATCGGCGGCCAGACGCTCTACGTCTTCGGCGACGTGCGCGCGCTCGCGGACCCGAACGTCACGCTCACCGCGCGTGTGCACGACGAGTGCAACGGCTCCGACGTCTTCGGCTCCGACATCTGCACCTGCCGGCCCTACCTGACGCACGCCATCGAGGAGTGCATCCAGGGCGCGCAGCGCGGCGGCGTGGGGCTGATCGCCTACAGCCGCAAGGAGGGCCGCGCGCTCGGCGAGGTCACCAAGTTCCTGGTCTACAACGCGCGCAAGCGCCAGGAGGGCGGCGACCGCGCCGACAAGTATTTCCTGCGCACCGAATGCGTGGCCGGCGTGCAGGACATGCGCTTCCAGGAGCTGATGCCCGACGTGCTGCACTGGCTGGGCATCCGCAAGATCCACCGCCTGGTGAGCATGAGCAACGACAAGTACGACGCCATCACCGGCAGCGGCATCGAGGTGGGCGAGCGGGTGAAGATCCCCGATTCGCTGGTGCCGGCCGACGCCAAGGTGGAGATCGAGGCCAAGATCGCCGCCGGCTACTTCACCCCCGAAGGCCGCATGCCGACCGAGGACGACCTGGCACAGGTGAAGGGCCGCGCCCTTGAGTGAGCTGTTCCAGGTCCTGCGCCACCCGGCGACGATCCGCCTGCGCTGCGCCGCCATCACGCAGGCGGTGGCCGAAGACCGCTCCGGCTGGTGGACGCTGGACCGTTCGGCGCTGGCCGATGCCGCCGGGCGTGTGGCCGCGCTCACGCGCGAACGCTTTCCCGATGGCCGCATTCCCTTCCACAGCCGCTGGCGCCACTTCGAAGCCGGCGGCGTGGACCGCAAGGCCGAACTGGAGGCGGCGCTCGCCGGCCGCCCCGCGGCCGAGCACGCGCGCGCGATGTTCGACCTCACGGTGGTGAGCGTGCTGCTGGACGCCGGCGCCGGCGCGGCCTGGAAGTACCGCGAGGGCGAGCGCGAGTACACACGCTCCGAAGGCCTGGGCGTGGCCAGCTTCCGCGCCTTCATGGCCGGCCGCTTCTCGGCCGATGCCGTCGATCCCCTGCGTGTGGACGCGGCCGCGCTCCGCCGGCTCGACAGCGGCGCGCTGCGCGAGGTCTTCCAGGTGGCCGCGGGCAATCCGCTCGTCGGCCTGGAAGGCCGCGCCGGCCTGCTGCAGCGGCTGGGTGCCGCGCTGCAGGCAGAAGCGGCGACCGACGGCACGCCGGCGCGGCCGGCGCTGCTGTTCGACCGCGTCACCATGGGCGGCGCGCAGGAGGTCAGCGCCGCCGCGCTTCTGGGCGCGGTGCTGAAGGCCTTCGCGCCGATCTGGACTTCGGGCAGCATCATCGTCGGCATGCCCGCCGGCGACGTCTGGCCGCACCGCTTCGCCGGCGACGCGGCGCGCGGCGGGCGCGACGTCACCACCGCCGGCTGGGTGCCTTTCCACAAGCTGAGCCAGTGGCTCACGTACTCGCTGCTGGAACCGCTCACCTGGGCCGGCTTCACGGTCACCGGGCTGGAAGCGCTCACCGGCCTGCCTGAATACCGCAACGGCGGCCTCTTCGTCGACTGCGGCGTGCTGACCCCGCGCGACGCGCGCGCCGGCCAGCGCAAGTGGAAGCCTGCCGACGAGTTCGTCGTCGAATGGCGCGCGCTCACCGTCACCCTGCTCGACGAGCTGGCGTTGCTGGTGCGCGACCTGCTGGGCAAGAGCGCCACCGAACTGCCGCTGGCCTGCGTGCTGGAAGGCGGCAGCTGGGCGGCCGGCCGGCGCGTGGCGGCCCAGAAGCGCGAAGGCGGCGCGCCGCCCTTCACGATCGACAGCGACGGCACGATCTTCTGAAAGCCAGGGACCGAGAACCATGAGCCAACCCAACGTCACCGTCATCGACCACCCGCTGGTGCAGCACAAGCTCACGCTCATGCGCCAGAAGGACCGCAGCACCAACAGCTTCCGCCGCCTGCTGCACGAGATCGGCATGCTGATGGCCTACGAGGTCACGCGCGAGATGCCGACTTCGCTGATCGAGATCGAGACCCCGCTGGAGAAGATGCAGGCGCCGGTGATCGACGGCAAGAAGACCGTGTTCGTGGTCGTCATGCGCGCCGGCGATGGCCTGCTCGAAGGCATGCTCGACGTGGTGCCGGGCGCGCGCGTGGGCCACATCGGCCTGTACCGCGACCCGAAGACGCTGGTCGCGGTGGAGTACTACTTCAAGATGCCGCACGACATGCACGAGCGCGACGCCATCGTGCTCGACCCCATGCTGGCCACCGGCAACTCGGCGGTGGCGGCGGTGGAGCGGCTGAAGGAGACGAAGCCGAAGTCGATCCGCTTCGTCTGCCTGCTGGCCGCGCCCGAGGGTCTGGCCAACATGCAGCGCCACCACCCCGACGTGCCGATCTACACCGCTGCCATCGACCGCGAGCTGAACGACCACGGCTACATCTGCCCCGGCCTGGGCGACGCCGGCGACCGCATCTTCGGCACCAAGTAAGCGGCCGGCGTGGACCCGTTCTCCGAAGACCCGGCGGCGCCGCGCCGCTGGCTCGCGCTCGTCGCCGTGCTGGCCGCGGGCGTGCTGGTGCACGCGCTCTGGTTCACCGAGCCGCACGCGGTGGTGTTCGACGAGGTCTACTTCGGCCGCTACGCGCTGGACTACCTGGGCCACCGCAACGTCTTCGACAACCACCCGCCGCTGGGCAAGCTGATCTTCGCCGCCATGGCGGGGCTGCTCGGGCTGGACCCGGGCTTCGGCTTCAACCCCAACGGCGCGCCTTTCCCGGACGCACGCTACGCGCTCATCCGCGTGCCCGCGCACCTGGCGGGCGCGGCCTTCCCGGCGGTGCTGTTCGCGCTTGCGCGGCAGCTGGGGCTGTCGCGCTGGGCGGCCTTCGTGGTGGGCCTGCTGGCGGCGCTGGACAACGCGATCCTCGTGATGTCGCGTACCGCGCAGATGGACCTGTTCCTCATGGTCTTCGGCTTCGGCGCGCTGGCCTGCTGGCTGCGCCACCGCAACGGCGGCGGCGCCGGCTGGTTCGCCGCCGCGGCCGTGCTGGCGGCGCTGGCACCGTGCATCAAGTGGACCGGGCTCTCGTTCACCGCCCTCGTGGTGCTGCTCGAAGCGCTGCGCGGCTGGCGCCAGCGCGACTGGCGCTCGGCCGGCCGCATCGCCGCGGTGCTGGCGGCGACGGCGCTGCTCTACGTCGCCTTCTTCGCGGTGCACTTCGCGCTCGTCGAAGGCCGCGTGCCGCCCGACCTGCTGGACCGCACGCTGGCGCTCAACGCGCAGATGTGGGCCTCGACCAAGGGCACGACGCCGCAGCACGCCTACGGCAGCAAGTGGTACGACTGGCCCTTCATGATGCGCACGGTGGACTTCTGGGCCCGCTACCAGGACCCGCTGATGTTCCGCATCTACCTGCTGGGCAACCCGGTCGTGTGGTGGGCCACCGGCTACGCGATGCTGTACCTGCTGGTGAACTTCCTGCCCAAGCTGCCGGCGCTGGTGGCGCGCGAGCGGCCGGCACCGGCGGCGCCGGTGGAACTGCTGCTGATCGGCGCCTACCTGATGAACATGCTGCCGTTCACGCAGATCCGGCGCGTCACGTTCCTGTACCACTACCTGCCCTCGCTCGGCTTCGCGCTGCTGGCGCTGGGCCTCTTGCTGGACCGCAGCGGCCGCCACGCCCGCTGGCTGGGCTGGACGCTGCTGGCGCTGGCGGCCGCCGCCTTCGTCTACTGGGCGCCGCTCAGCTACGGGCTGCCGCTCACGCGCGAGCAGTTCGACGCCCGCTTCTGGGTGCCGACGTGGAAGTAGCGGTCAGCGAAAGGCGAAGTACCGGCTGCCCAGGTAGAACAGCGCCGTGTAGGGCGGGATGCCGAACAGCTGCGCCAGGTACGGGTTCACGCCCAGCACGCGCAGCGCGAACAGCACCGCCGCCAGGTTGGCGAGCCAGGACACGCCGAACACCAGCAGGAAGCGCAGCAGCGCCGGCAGCACCGCGCCTTCGTGGGCGAAGGTCCAGCGCCGGTTGAGCAGGAAGCTGCAGGCCAGGCCGAACACGTAGCCGCCGGCATTCGCCTTCGCCTCGCTGAGGCCGCCCCACCCCATCAGCGCCCAGGTGCTGCCCAGCCCGACGAAGGTGTTGGCCACCCCCACGGCCAGGAAGCGCAGCAGTGCCACGCTCAGGCGTCCGGCAACCGGCCCACGCCGATCGTCTTCTCGACGAAGAAGCGCGGCCGGCGTTTCGTCTCGGCGTAGGCCTTGCCCAGGTATTCGCCGAGCACGCCGATGCACAGGATCTGCACCCCGCCGAGGAAATACATGGGCAGCACGATCGAGGTCCAGCCCGGCACCGCGTCGGGCGTGAAGAAGCGCACCCAAAGCGCCCACAGCGTCACCGCCATGCTGCCGGCGAAGATCACGAAGCCGGCCAGCGTGATGAGCCGCAGCGGCACGGTGGAGAACGAGGTCACCGCGTCGAGCGCCAGCGCCAGCATGCGCCGCAGCGGGTACTTCGACTCGCCGGCCAGGCGCGGCGCGCGCGTGTAGTACACGCATTCCGAGCGGTAGCCCAGCGTGGGCACGATGCCGCGCAGGTAGAGGTTGACTTCGGGGTACTGGCGCAGCGCCTCCACCGCGCGCCGGCTCATCAGCCGGTAGTCGGCGTGGTTGTCGACCGACTCGGCGCCGAGCGCGCGCATGAGCCGGTAGAAGGCCGCGGCGCTGCCGCGCTTGAAGGCGGTGTCGGTGCCGCGGTCGCGCCGCACGCCGTAGACGATGTCGGCGCCGCCCTGGAAGCGCTCGAGCATCTCGCCGATCGCCTCGACGTCGTCCTGGAGGTCGGCGTCGATGCTGACCAGCACGTCGCCGGGCGCGGTGAACAGGCCGGCGAGCAGCGCGTTCTGGTGGCCGCGGTTGCGCGAGAGCTTGATGCCGGCGCAGCGCGCGTCCTGCGCGGCGAGCGATTCGACCAGCGCCCAGGTGCCGTCGCGGCTGCCGTCGTCGACGAAGACCACGCGGCTCGCGGCGGCCGCGCGGCCGCCGGCGACGAGCCGCTCGATCAGCGCCAGCAGCCGGCGCGCGGTCTCGGGCAGGACCGCTTGCTCGTTGAAGCAGGGCACCACGATGCCCAGCGCCGGCGGCCCGGTCGTGAGGGACGCTTCTGCCATCGCGGCGATTGTGGCCCAAGGCGCACGGCGGTCCTCAGCGGGAGAACGGGTTCGCGGTCGCGAACCACAGCCCGATGCCGGTGGCGATGATGAAGGCGCCGTCGAGCACGCCCACGAGCAGGAAGACCTTGCCCTGCAGGCGCTCCATCAGCTCGGGCTGGCGCGCCGAGGACTCCAGGTACTTGGCGGCCATGACGCCGATGCCCAGGCACGATCCGATCGCGCCCAGGCCGATCATGTGCCCGACGGCGAGCGGGACGAGGTCGATGCCGTTCATGCAGGGGCTCCTTCGGTGGGTGGGTCGGCGCTAGCATGGACGGGCGCACGCGGCGCGTCGATGACCTGCGAGGTCATGGCCGGCGCGAACGCGCGGGGCACTACAAGACGAAAAGGGGAGGCCGCATGGGCTACTTCGCACGCCACTGGCGCGGCGAGCTTTCGCTGCCGGTGGCGTACTGGGTCAACAACGTCCTGCTGATGTTCCCGCTGGGCATCGGCGTCGGCCTGCTGATGGCCTGGTCCTCGGCCTGGGGGCAGAGCCTGCAGGCCTCGACGATCGGGGCGCTGGCGGGCCTGGCCGTGCTGGCGCTGGCCTCGGTGTGGGCGCCGGTGGGCGCCTGGCGCAGCGCCAGCCGCTACGCCGACGAAGGCGGCTCGCCGCTCTGGTCGCGCCTGACCAAGATCGTGGTCGGGCTCGGGCTGGTCTACAGCCTGGTGGACTTCTTCGTCAACGTGATGCCCGAACTGCCGACCCTGATGCGGCTGGCCGCGGGCCAGGACCCGATCGGCAGCCTGGAGGTGAAGCTGGCGCCAGACGGCCAGAGCATCACGCTGTCGGGCCCCTTCGGCATGGGCTCGGCCACGCGCTTCGAACGCGAGCTGAAGAAGGCGCCGCAGCTGCGCCGGGTGGTGCTCGACTCGCCCGGCGGCCGCCTGTACGAAGCGCACCGGATCGCCGGCCAGGTGCGCGCGCGCGGCCTGCAGACGCGCGCCGCGGCCGACTGCGCGAGCGCCTGCACGCTGGTCTTCGTCGCCGGCAGCCAGCGCAGCGTGGCGCCGCACGCGCGCCTGGGCTTCCATCGCGCCAGCGTGCCTTCCCCCAATCCGCTGCACGACGGCATGGCCAACCGCAAGCTGCAGGCGCTGTACGAGGAAGCGGGCCTGCCCGCGTCCTTCATCCACCACGTGCTGCAGGTGCCTTCGCAGCAGATGTGGTTCCCGCTCGCCGACGAGCTGGTGGCCGCCGGCATCCTGCCGCTGCCCACGCTGCAGCCCGAACTGGACGCGACCCTGCTGCCCGACGGTGCCGGCGTCGAGCGCTACCGCGACGTGCTGGCCGACAACACGCTGTGGGCGGCGCTCGAACAGCGGCGGCCGGGCGCGCTCGACGCCGCCGCCGGGCGCATGCACGCGGCGCGCGCCCGTGGCCTGGACCTGCCCGCGGTGGCGGCCGAGGCGCAGGCGCAGGCGCTGACCGCGGTGCCGCTGCTGCTGAAGACCGCCGGGCCGCAGTCGCTCGAGTCCTTCCTCGCGCTGCTGGCGGCCGAGCTGCGCGATCGCCAGGGTGCCGGCGACGCCGCCTGCCTGTCGGTGCTGAGCTTCGCTGCCGCCGAGGGCGAAGGCCCGCCGCCGCCGGCAGCGCACGTGGCGCGCTGGATGCAGCAGGCGCTGCTGGAGCCGCCCGAAGGGCCGACGGCGAAGCCGCTGGGCGCGCTGGAAGTGGAGGTGCTGCGCAAGGAGCTGGGCCCCGACGCGCCCGAGCGCATCGTCGTGCTGGTGGGCGGCGCGCAGGCGAAGAAGTGGCTCAAGGGCTGCGCGCCGACCATCGCGCTGCTGGAGGCCATGGCGCGCCTGCGCGGCCCGCAGCGCCGGCTGGCGGTGCGGCTGATGCTGCAGTCGCTGGGCTGACCGCGTCCGGCGCGCGCCGGGCGCTATGCTGGCCGCATGCTGATCACCAACGCCACCCTCCCCGACGGCCGCGCAGGCGTCGACCTGCTGGTGCAGCAGGGCCGCATCGCCGCCGTCGGCCCCAAGCTCGCCGCCCCGCCCGGCACCGAGGTGCACGACGCGCAGGGCTGGCTGCTGAGCCCGCCCTTCGTCGACGCCCACTTCCACATGGACGCCACGCTCAGCTACGGGCTGCCGCGCGTCAACGCCAGCGGCACGCTGCTCGAAGGCATCGCGCTGTGGGGCGAGCTGAAGCCGCTGCTCACGCAGGAGGCGCTGGTCGAACGCGCGCTTGCGTACTGCGACTGGGCGGTGGCCAAGGGGCTGCTCGCGATCCGCTCGCACGTGGACGTGTGCGACCCGCGCCTGCTGGCGGTCGAAGCGCTGCTGCACGTGAAGCGCCAGGTCGCGCCCTGGCTGGACCTGCAGCTCGTCGCCTTCCCGCAGGACGGCGTGCTGCGCTCGAAAGGCGCGTTCGACAACCTGGTGCGCGCACTCGGGATGGGTGTCGAGGTGGTCGGGGGCATCCCGCACTTCGAGCGCACCATGGCCGACGGCGCCGAGAGCGTGCGCCTGCTGTGCGAACTGGCGGCCGAACGCGGCCTGCGCGTGGACATGCACTGCGACGAGACCGACGACCCGCTCTCGCGCCACGTCGAGACGCTCGCCTTCCAGACGCAGCGGCTGGGCCTGCAGGGGCGCGTGAACGGCTCGCACCTGACGTCCATGCACTCGATGGACAACTACTACGTCAGCAAGCTGATCCCGCTCATGGCCGAAGCCGGGCTCTCGGCGGTGGCCAATCCGCTCATCAACATCACCATCCAGGGCCGCCACGACACCTACCCCAAGCGGCGCGGCATGACACGCGTGCCCGAGCTGCTGGCCGCCGGCATCACGGTGGGCTTCGGCCACGACTGCGTCATGGACCCGTGGTATTCGCTCGGCTCGGCCGACATGCTGGAAGTCGCGGCGATGGGCCTGCACGTGGCGCAGATGACCTCGCAGGCGGCGATGAAGCAGTGCTTCGACGCCGTGACCACGGCGCCGGCGCGCATCCTGGGCCTGGAAGGCTACGGGCTGGAGCCCGGCTGCCGGGCCGACTTCGTGCTGCTGCAGGCGCGCAGCCCGGTGGAGGCGATCCGTTTGCGTGCGCAGCGCCTGATGGTGGTGCGTGGCGGACGTGTCATTTCCCGCTCGCCGCCGGCCACTGCTGCGCTCGATCTGCCCGGCCGGCCGGCCGCCGTGGATTTCACGCGACAGCCTTGAAAGCACCGCCCCGGCGCGCCGGGACCCCTTCGATAGAATGATTTCGACTTCCCCGCGCTCCCGCATCCGCCCGTCCCTGTCCATGAAGCTCATCGGTTCCCTCACCAGCCCGTACGTCCGCAAGGTGCGCGTCGTGATGGCCGAGAAGAAGCTCGACTTCCAGCTCGTGCTGGAAGACGTCTGGGGCAGCGACGCCATCCTGGCGTCCAACCCGCTGGGCAAGGTGCCCTGCCTGGTGATGGAAGGCGGCGAGGCGGTGTTCGACTCGCGCGTCATCGTCGAGTACCTGGACACGCTCTCGCCGGTGGGCAAGCTGATCCCGCCGCCGGGCCGCGAGCGTGTCGAGGTGCGCACCTGGGAAGCATTGGGCGACGGCGTGCTCGACGCGCTGGTGCTGGCGCGCCTGGAAGCCAACTGGAGCGGCCGCGCCGAAGGCGAACGCTCGCCGGCCTGGATCGCGCGCCAGTTGCGCGCCGTCGACGCGAGCCTCAAGGCCATCAGCCAGGGCCTGGGCGAAAAACCCTGGTGCGCCGGCATCCACTTCACGCTCGCCGACATCGCGGTCGGCTGCGCGCTCGGCTACCTGGACTTCCGATTCCCCCACATCGACTGGCGCGGCCCGTACCCCAACCTGCAGCGCCTGGCCGAGAAGTTGGCCGCACGTCCCAGCTTCGCCGACACCGCGCCGCCTGCGGCGTGAAATCGTCGCGCGCCGCGCGCGCCATGCGCCGCTAGACTGCGGCCTCACATTCAGTAACAGGGCAAAGCCGTCGAAAGGCGGCGACGCAAAGCTTCCGGGCTAACGGCGCACACGAGTGCACCCACGCCAGCGGGGCCGCCGACGGGTCACACCCGCCGTCCGCTGCGTGGCCCTGCGTCCTTCGTCTTCGTTCGAGGATCGCCGTGCGCCACACCCGCAAGTTCCTGCCCTTCGCCGCCTGCGTGGCGGCCCTGTCGCTGGCCGGTTGCGGCGGCGGCGACCAGCCCGAGGACATCCACGCCGAGCCCACCTTCCACCGTCTGCCGGTGGCGGCGGCCGAGCCCGACGACGCCGACGCGGCCGACCCCTCGGCCTCGGCCGCGCGCGAACCCGCCACGCTGGGCGTGCCGGCCTCGCTGCAGGCGCTGGACACGCGCGGGCTCACCGACGAGACGGTGCAGGCCGCGACCGGTGGCCGCATGACGGCGCAGTCGGCGCGCATCCAGGCCGCGGCCACCACCGCCGTCGTCTACACGCCGGCGCAGGTGCGTGCCGCCTACGGCCTGCCGGCGCTGCCGGCCTCGACCGCCGGGCTGTCCGCCGCCGCCGCGGCGGCACTGGGTGCGGGGCAGACGATCTACATCGTCGCTGCCTTCCACCACCCGAACGCGATCGCCGACCTGGCGGCCTTCAACCGCAAGTTCGGCCTGCCGGCCTGCACCCCGTTCACGATTCCCGCCGGCGTGCCGCAGCTGCCCGCGGCGGGCGCCGGCTGCACGGTGGCCGTGGTGCGTGCCGCCGCCAGCGCCACCGTGGGTGCACAGGCGCCGGCCTACAACGCCGGCTGGGCGAGCGAGATCGCGCTCGACATGCAATGGGCGCACGCCACCGCGCCGCTGGCGCGCATCGTCGTCATCGAGGCGGCCGACGCCAGCAGCGCGACGCTGACCAACGCGGTGGCGCTGGCCAACCGCATGGGGCCGGGCGTGGTCTCCATGAGCTTCGGCGCGACCGAAGGCAACTGGGTCGCCGCCACCGCCGGCGGCTTCCAGGGCAAGGGCATGAGCTACGTCGCCGCCACCGGCGACAGCGGCTGGGGCGTCAGCTGGCCGGCGGTGCTGCCGGGCGTGCTGGCCGTCGGCGGCACGCGGCTGGCCTGGAACGGCAGCACGCGCAGCGAGACCGCGTGGACGAAGACCGGCGGCGGCATCAGCGCCTGGGTCGCGATGCCTGCCTACCAGAGTGCACTGACCATGCCCGGCCAGCCCACGGGCGCGAAGGCGGGCAAGTACCGCGGCGTCGCCGACGTCGCCTTCAACGCCGACCCGACGAGCGGCCAGTACGTGGCCTTCACCGCGGCCGGTGCCTCGGCGCCGGGCTGGTACGTCTTCGGCGGCACCAGCCTGGGCACGCCGCAATGGGCCGGCCTGGTGGCGGTGGCGAACGCGCAGCGCGCGCTCGCCGGGCGGGCGCCGCTGGGCAGCTTCCACGCCGGGCTCTACGGCAACCTGGCGCCCGGCAGCGGCGCCTGGGCCGCTTCGTTCTACGACGTGGCCGGCGGCAGCAACGGCCCCTGCGCCGCCTGCACGGCGCGCACCGGCTGGGACGTGCCTACCGGCCTCGGCAGCCCGCGCGCGGGCGCCTGGCTGCAGGCGATGGCGGGACTCTGAGTCCGCCTCAGCCCATGCGCGCCGCGAAGGAGTCGCTGCTCGCGATCGGCCAGTAGAGCTTGAACACCGCGTGCGGCCAGTCCTGGCGGCCCTCGGCGGCCTCCAGCAGCTGGCCCGGCTTCACGAAGGGCAGCAGATTGGCGAGCAGCCGGACCTCGTGGTCCTCCGAGGTGCGGCGCACGATGTGGAAGGCGCTGATCTCCTTCGGGTGCTGCAGCCCGGCGGCCTGCACCAGTTCCTTCAGCGCCTTGAGCGTGTTGTCGTGGAAGCGGCGCACGCGTTCGGTCTTGTCGCCGACCACCAGCGCGCGCTGGCGCAGCGGGTCCTGGGTGGTGACGCCGGTCGGGCAGTTGCCGGTGTGGCAGGTCTGGGCCTGGATGCAGCCGAGCGCGAACATGAAGCCGCGCGCCGAATTGCACCAGTCCGCGCCGAGCGCCATCATGCGCGCGATGTCGAACGCGCTCACCACCTTGCCGGCGCAGCCGACGCGGATGCGCGGCCGCAGGTTCAGGCCGGTGAGCGTGTTGTGCACCAGCAGCAGGCCTTCCTGCAGCGGCGCGCCCACGCGGTCGGTGAACTCCAGCGGCGCCGCGCCGGTGCCGCCTTCGGCGCCGTCGACGACGATGAAGTCGGGCAGGATGCCGGTCTCCAGCATCGCCTTGGCGATGGCGAACCACTCCCAAGGGTGGCCGATGCACAGCTTGAAGCCCACCGGCTTGCCGCCCGAGAGCTGACGCAGCCGCTCGACGAACTGCATCATCTCCACCGGCGTCTTGAAGGCCGAGTGGCTGGCCGGGCTGACGCAGTCCACGCCTTCGGGCACGCCGCGCGCGGCGGCGATCTCGGCCGTCACCTTCGGCCCCGGCAGCACGCCGCCGTGGCCGGGCTTGGCGCCCTGGCTCAGCTTCAGCTCGATCAGCTTCACCTGCGGCTCGGCCGCGGTGGCGGCGAAGCGCTCGGCGTTGAACGTGCCGTCGTCGTTGCGGCAGCCGAAGTAGCCCGAGCCGATCTCCCAGATCAGGTCGCCGCCGTGCTGGCGGTGGTGCACGCTGATCGAGCCTTCGCCGGTGTCGTGCGCGAAGCCGCCCTTCTTCGCGCCCGCGTTGAGCGCCAGGATCGCGTTCGCGCTCAGGGCGCCGAAGCTCATCGCCGAGATGTTGAAGATGCTGGCGCTGTAGGGCCGGGTGCAGCTGGTGCCGCCGTCGCCGATGGTGACGCGGAAGTCCTGCGTCGCCAGCACGGTGGGCGAGATCGAGTGGTTGATCCACTCGTAGCCGGCCGCGTGCACGTCGAGCTGGGTGCCGAAGGGCCGCTTGTCCGATTCGCCCTTGGCGCGCTGGTAGACCAGCGAGCGCTGCGTGCGCGAGAAGGGTGTCGCCTCGGTGTCGGACTCGATGAAGTACTGCCGGATCTCCAGCCGCACGAATTCGAGCAGGAAGCGGATGTGCCCGATGACCGGGTAGTTGCGCAGGATCGAGTGCCGGCTCTGGCGCGTGTCGCGCCAGCCCAGCGCCACCAGGAACAGGAACAGCAGCATCGTGGCGCCGCCCATGCCGAAGCCGATCCAGGTGAAGCCGGCCAGCAGCAGGCCCACGCCGCAGGCCAGCCAGGCCAGGTAGCGCACGGGGAAGTACTGGTCGATGCGGTCCAGCCAGGCATGCATGTGTCGCGCCTCCTTCCGGGTGGGGCGCATGCTAGTCGCGGCGCACTGGGCGCCGCTTACGCTTCAGCGCGCGGAAGCGAAGAAGGCGTGCAATGCGTCCGCGGTTTGGGCGGGCATTTCCTCCGGGATGTAGTGCCCGGCCGCCATCGTGCGCCCCTCGACGCGGCCGCTGCACTGCGCGCGCCAGAGCGCCGGCGGGTCGAACAGCCGGTTCACCACGCCGCGTTCGCCCCACAGCACGAGCAGGTCGCAGGCGATCTTCTGGCCGGCCGCGCGCGAGGCGCGGTCGTGTTCGAGGTCGATGCCGAAGGCGGCGCGGTAGTCCTCGCAGGCGGCGTGGATGGTGGCCGGGTTGCACCAGCAGCGCTCGTATTCCTCCAGCGCCTCGGGCTCGATGTGGGCGGCGCCTTCGGTGCCCCAGCGGCCGAGCTTGGCGCGCAGGTAGTCGGAGGCGCAGCCTTCGATCATCCGCTCCGGCAGCGGCGCCGGCTGGATGAGGTGGAACCAGTGGTAGTACAGGCTCGCGAAGCGCAGGTCGGTGGCTTCGTACATGTCCAGCGTGGGCGCGATGTCGATCACGCACAGCTTCGCCACCGCGCCCGCGTGGTCCAGCGCCATGCGGTGCGCCACGCGGCCGCCGCGGTCGTGGCCGCAGACGCCGAAGCGCTCGTGGCCGAGCGACTTCATCAGCGCGACGAGATCGGCCGCCATCGTGCGCTTGCTCTGCTGCGCGTGGCCGGGCTCGTCGGCCGGCTTGGCGCTGCGGCCGTAGCCGCGCAGGTCGGCCAGCACCAGGCTGAAGTGCGGTGCCAGCCGCTGCGCGACGCGGTGCCACATCACGTGCGTCTGCGGGAAGCCATGCAGCAGCAGCAGCGGCGGCGCGCCGACGCGGCCGCCGGTGCGGGCGTGGATCACGGTGCCGTTGACGGCGTGGTCGGCCGCCTCGAAGCCATCGAACCAGGAGCTCATGGCTCGTTATACTCCGCGCCCATCAGCGCCGATTTGTTCCGGATTGCGGGCGCTTAATCAAATGCCGCTAAAGAGGGACGCTGAGCCCGGTGTCCGCTTCTTCGCGGCGCCGGGTTTTGCTTTCATGCCATCGATAGGACGCGTCACCCCGCAGAGCCTGCACTTCGCCGAGGCGCTGCCGCTGCAGAGCGGCGCCACGCTCGCCGACTACACGCTGGTCTACGAGACCTACGGCACGCTCAACGCCGACAAGAGCAACGCGGTGCTGGTGTGCCATGCGCTCAACGCCAGCCACCACGTGGCCGGCGTCGACGACAAGGGCGCCACCGGCTGGTGGGACAACCTCGTCGGCCCCGGCAAGCCGCTGGACACCGACCGCTTCTTCGTCATCGGCGTCAACAACCCGGGCAGCTGCTTCGGCAGCACCGGGCCGATGCACGTGAACCCGGCCACCGGCCGCGTGTGGGGCGCCGACTTCCCGGTGGTGACGGTGGAAGACTGGGTCGACGCCCAGGTGCGGCTGATCGACCGCCTGGGCATCGGGCGGCTGGCCGCCGTCATCGGCGGCAGCCTGGGCGGCATGCAGGCGCTGAGCTGGACGCTGCGCCACCCGGAGCGCGTGCGCGACTGCATCGCCGTGGCCACCGCGCCCAACCTCTCGGCGCAGAACATCGCCTTCAACGAAGTGGCGCGGCGCGCCATCGTCACCGACCCCGAGTTCCACGGCGGCCACTTCTACGAGCACGGCGTGATCCCGAAGCGCGGGCTGCGCGTGGCGCGCATGATCGGCCACATCACCTACCTCTCCGACGACGCGATGGAGAAGAAGTTCGGCCGCGCGATGCGCGCCGCCGAACTCGGCTACTCGACGCAGGAGATCGAGTTCGAGATCGAGAGCTACCTGCGCCACCAGGGCGACAAGTTCAGCGAGTACTTCGACGCCAACACCTATCTGCTCATCACGCGCGCGCTCGACTACTTCGACCCCGCGCGCGAACACGGCGGCGACCTCGCCAAGGCCTTCGAGCCGGCGCGCGGCAATCGCTTCCTGCTCGTGAGCTTCACCACCGACTGGCGCTTCTCGCCGGCGCGCAGCCGCGAGATCGTGAAGGCGCTGGTCGACAACCGCATCGCGGTGAGCTACGCCGAGATCGCCGCCCCGCACGGGCACGACGCCTTCCTGCTCGACGACCCGCGCTACCACGCGGTGCTGCGCCACTACTTCGACCAGCGGGTGGGCCATGTCTGAGCGGCGCGACCTGGAGACCATCGCCGACCTCGTGCCCGCTGGCAGCCGCGTGCTCGACCTGGGCTGCGGCAGCGGCGAGCTGCTGGCCTGGCTCAAGGCAAACAAGGGCTGCAGCGGCTACGGCGTGGAGATCGCCGACGCGAACGTGGCCGCCTGCGTGGCGCGCGGCGTCGACGTCATCCAGCTCAACCTGGAAGAAGGGCTGGCGCTGTTCGAGGACAGGAGCTTCGACGTCGTGCTGCAGCTGGACACGCTGCAGCACCTGCGAAACACCGAGAAGATGCTGCGCGAGACCGCGCGCGTGGGCCGCATCGGCATCGTCAGCTTCCCCAACTTCGCGCACTGGCCGAACCGCCTGCGCGTGGCCAGCGGCCGCATGCCGGTGACCAAGGCGCTGCCCTACGAGTGGTACGACACGCCCAACATCCGCGTCGGCACCTACGCCGACTTCGAGGTGCTGGCGCGCAAGACCGGCCTCTCGGTCACCGACGCCTTCGGCCTGCAGGCCGGCCGCGTGGTGCGCACCTGGCCCAACCTGCTGGCCAGCGTGGCGGTGTTCAAGTTCGAAGCCCGGTGACTACACTGGCCGCCTTCGCACCGAAGGAGGACGGCCAATGATCGGCTACGCGACCCTGGGCACCAACGACCTGCCGCGTGCGGCGGCCTTCTACGACGCGCTGCTGGCCGAGATCGGCGCCAGGCGGCTGATGGACTTCGGCCGCGGCTACGCCTGGGGCGTGGCGATGGACAAGCCGGCGCTGGGCATCATGACCCCGTTCGACGGCAAGGCCGCCACCGCGGGCAACGGCACGATGATCGCCATCGTCGTCGACAGCAAGGAGAAGGTCGACCGCGTGCACGCGAAGGCCCTGGCGCTGGGCGGCAAGGACGAAGGCCCGCCCGGCCCGCGCGGCGAAGGCTTCTACGCCGGTTACTTCCGCGACCTGGACGGCAACAAGCTCAACGTCTTCTGCATGGGGTGAACGCGATGAAGGTGGGTGTCGTCGGCCTCGGCGCCATGGGCGGCGGCATGGCGCGTTCGCTGCGTCGTGCCGGCCACGAGGTGCACGTGTTCGACGTGCGCGCCGAAGCGGCCGCCGCGTTCGCGGCCGAAGGCGGGCGCGCCTGCGCCACGGCGGCCGAACTGGCCGCGGCCTGCCCGGTGGTGGTGTCGGTGGTGGTGAACGCGGCGCAGACCGAAGACCTGCTGTTCGGTGATGGTGGCGGCGCCGGCGGCGTGGCCGCCGCGATGGCGCCGGGCAGCCTGTTCGTGATGTGCTCGACCGTCGACCCCAACGTCTCGGTCGCGTTCGAGCAGCGGCTGGAAGCGCGGGGTCTGCTGTACCTGGATGCGCCCATCTCCGGCGGTGCCGCCAAGGCCGCGGCCGGCCAGATCACGATGATGACCGCCGGCCGGCCCGCGGCCTACGAGAAGGCGGGGCCGCTGCTGGAGGCGATGGCCGCCAAGGTCTACCGGCTCGGCGACCGCGCCGGCGCCGGCAGCAAGGTGAAGATCATCAACCAGCTGCTCGCCGGCGTGCACATCGCCGCCGCCGCCGAGGCCATGGCGCTGGGCCTGCGCGAAGGCGTCGACGCGGCGGCGCTCTACGAGGTCATCACGCACAGCGCCGGCAACAGCTGGATGTTCGAGAACCGCATGGCGCACGTGCTGGCGGGCGACTACACGCCGCTGTCGGCGGTGGACATCTTCGTCAAGGACCTGGGCCTGGTGCTGGACACCGCGCGGGCGACGAAATTCCCGCTGCCGCTGGCGAGCACCGCGCACCAGATGTTCATGCAGGCCTCGACCGCCGGCTTCGCGAAGGAAGACGACAGCGCGGTGATCAAGATCTTCCCGGGCATCACGCTGCCGGAGAAGAAGTCACCATGATCCTGGGCTGCATCGCCGACGACTTCACCGGCGCGACCGACCTCGCGAACAACCTCGTGCGCGCGGGCATGCGCTGCGTGCAGACCATCGGCGTGCCGGCGGGGCCGGTGGACGGCGTCGACGCCGTCGTGGTGGCGCTGAAGTCGCGCACTGCACCGGTGGCTGAAGCGGTGCGCGATTCGCTCGCCGCCGCGCGCTGGCTGCGTGCGCAGGGCGCGCGGCAGCTGTACTTCAAGGTCTGCTCGACCTTCGACTCCACGCCCCAGGGCAACATCGGCCCGGTGGCGCAGGCGCTGCTGGCCGAGTGCGGCGGCGGCTTCGCGATCGTGACGCCGGCCTTCCCGGAGAACGGCCGCACGGTGTTCAAGGGCCACCTGTTCGTGGGCGACCTGCTGCTGTCGGACAGCCCGATGCGCCACCACCCGCTGACGCCGATGACCGACGCGAACCTGGTGCGCGTGCTGCAGGCGCAGGTGCAGGGCACGACGGTGGGCCTGGTGGACCACCGTGCGCTGGCCCAGGGTGAAGCGGCGTTGCGCGAACGTTTCGCCGCGCTTCAGGCCGAAGGCTGCACGCTGGCGATTGCCGACGCGGTGAACGACGACGACCTGCGCCTGCTTGCGCGCGCGGCGAAGGACCTGCCGCTGGTGGTGGCCGGCTCGGGGCTGGCGATCGGCATCCCGGCGCTGCACGGCCTGGCGCCGAACGCCGCCGCGGCGCAGCTGCCGCCGCCGCGCGGTGCGCGCGCCGTCGTCTCAGGCAGCTGCTCGGCGGCGACGAACGCGCAGGTGGCCGCGTTCCGCGCAGCCGGCGGGCCGGCGTTCGCGATCGACCCGCTGCAGCTGGCCGCGGGCCGCGACCTCGTCGCCGAAGCGCTGGCCTTCGCGCGCCCGAAGCTCGGCGCGCAACCGGTGCTGGTCTACGCCAGCGCCGAGCCCGCTGCGGTGCAGGCGGTGCAGCGCGAACTGGGCGCCGCGCGCGCCGGCGCGCTGGTGGAAGACGCGCTAGCCGCGGTCGCGAAAGGCCTGGTCGACGCCGGTGTCGGCCAGCTCGTGGTGGCCGGCGGCGAGACCTCGGGCGCGGTGGTGCAGCGGCTGGGCGTGACGCAGCTGCGCATCGGCCCGCAGATCGACCCCGGCGTGCCGTGGACGCACACCGGCACGCTGCATCTGGCGCTGAAGAGCGGCAACTTCGGCGGGCGCGACTTCTTCAGCCGCGCTTTCACGCTGCTGTGAACGAGCAGATCGCGCGGGAGGAGATCTGCCGCGTCGGCCGTTCGCTCTTCGAGCGCGGCTACGTGCACGCGAGCGCCGGCAACATCAGCGTGCGGCTGGAAGACGGCTTCGTCATCACGCCCACCGACGCCTGCCTGGGCACGCTGGTGCCGGAGAAGCTGGCCCGCCTGAACGCCGCGGGCGAGCAGCTGTCCGGCGACCGCGCGAGCAAGACGCTGGCGCTGCACCGGCGCATCTACGCCGCGGCGCCCCAGGCGCGCTGCGTGATCCACACCCACAGCACGCACCTGGTGGCGCTCACGCTTTCGGGCGTGTGGAGCGAAGCCGACATCCTGCCGCCCATCACGCCCTACTTCGTGATGAAGGTCGGGCATGTCCCGTTGATTCCCTATCACCGCCCGGGCGACCCCGCGGTGGCCGAGCTCGTGGCCGCGCGCATCGCCGAACGGCCTGCGCTGCGCGCCGTGATGCTGGACCGCCTGGGCCCCAACGTGTGGGCCGGCAGCCCGGCTGAAGCGAGCGCGGTGCTGGAAGAGCTGGAGGAAACGGCGAAACTCTGGCTCATGTGCGAGCCCAAGCCCGCCCCCTTGACCGAAGCGCAGATCGAAGACCTGCGCCGCCAGTTCGGAGCCCCGTGGTGAGCGGGCCGCTCGAAGGACTGAAGGTCCTGGAGCTGGGCCAGCTCATCGCCGGCCCCTTCGCCGCCAAGACGCTGGCCGACTTCGGCGCCGACGTCATCAAGGTCGAGCCGCCCGAAGGCGACCCGCTGCGACAGTGGCGCTTGCTCAAGGACGGCACCTCGGTCTGGTGGCAGGTGCAGAGCCGCAACAAGCGTTCGGTGGTGCTGGACCTGAAGGACCCCGAGGCGCAGGCCGTGGTGCGCGCGCTGGCGCTCGAAGCCGACGTGCTGATCGAGAACTTCCGCCCCGGCGCGATGGAAGGCTTCAACCTCGCGCCCGACGACCTGATGGCGGCGAACCCGAAGCTCGTCGTGCTGCGCATCAGCGGTTACGGCCAGACCGGGCCCTATCGGGACAAGCCCGGCTTCGGCGTCGTGGCCGAGGCCATGGGCGGCATGCGCCACCTCACCGGCGAGCCCGGCCGCACGCCGGTGCGCGTGGGCGTGTCCATCGGCGACACGCTGGCGTCGCTGCATGGCGTGATCGGCATCCTGATGGCCTTGCACGAGCGCCAGAAGAGCGGTCGCGGCCAGGTGGTCGACGTCGCGCTCTACGAAGCGGTGTTCAACTGCATGGAAAGCCTGCTGCCCGAGTACAGCGCCTTCGGCGCCGTGCGTGGCCCGGCCGGCAGCGCGTTGCCCGGCATCGCCCCCACCAACGCCTACGCCTGCCGCGACGGCTACGCGCTCGTGGCCGGCAACGGCGACAGCATCTTCCGCCGCCTGATGAAGGCCATCGGCCGCGACGACCTCGCCGCCGACCCGGCGCTGGCCGACAACGCCGGCCGCGTGAAGCGCGTCGACGAGATCGACGCCGCTATCGGCGCCTGGACCGCCACGCGCACGGTGGCCGAGGTGCTGGCCGCACTGGACGCCGCCGCGGTGCCGGCCGGCCGCATCTACACCGTGGCCGACATCGCCGCCGACCCGCACTACGCCGCGCGCGGCATGCTGCAGAAAGTGCAGATGACGGACGGCAGCGAACTGCTGGTGCCCGGCTTCGTGCCCAAGCTCAGTCGCACCCCCGGCCGCCACCGGCGCAATGCGCCGGCGCTGGGGCAGGACACCGAAGAGGTGCTGCGCGAGCTGAAGTCGGGTCGCTCGAAGTCCTAGGCGCGCGGCACCGGCGCCAGCGGGTCGAATCCGGCCTCGCGCTTGGCCTTCCAGCCTTCGATGGCCTTGCCCATCTCGCCGATGTCGAAGATGGCGCTCTGCAGCAGCGTCATCTGCTCCAGCGAATCGGCGGTGGGGTGGTCGACCGCGTAGTTGAGCGCCAGCTTGCTGCCGGCAATGGCCAGCGGCGACTTCGCGGCGATGGCCGCGGCCAGCTTCATCGCGTGCGCCAGGGTGGCCGCGGCGTCGGGCAGCACGGCGTTGACGAGCCCGGCGGCGAGCGCACGTTCGGCGCCCAGCCGGTCGCCGGTGTAGGCCATCTCGCGCGCCACGCCGGGCGGCACGATCTTCGGCAGCCGCTGCAGCACGCCCAGGTCGGCGGCCATGCCGATGTGGATCTCCTGCACCGTGAAGAAGGCGTCGGCGCTGCACACGCGCAGGTCGCAGGCGGCGGCCAGGTCGAGCGCGCCGCCGATGCAGCCGCCCTGGATGGCGGCGACGATGGGGAAGCGCGCGTTCTCCAGCGCGTCGAAGCAACGCATCAGCTGGCGCAGGCCGTCCTGGAACGCGAGGCGCTTGCGTGCGTCCGAGGTGTCCAGCATGCCCATCCCACCGGCGAACACGTCCAGCGCCATGCCGGCGCTGAAGTGCTTGCCGGTGGAGCTGATCACCAGCACGCGTGTGCGGCCCTCGGCGTTGAGCGCTTCCACCGTGTCGCGCACGGCGGGGAAGAACGGCGGCTCGAACGTGTTCATGCGCTCGGGCCGGCACAGCTGCAGGTGGGCGACGCCGTTGGCGCCGTGCTCGAGGGTGAAGAAGTCGGTGGCCATGGCGGGCAGCATAGCGGGGCCATGCTTCAATCGCCCCCATGGACACCCTGAGGACGGTCGACGGACTGACGCTGCGCCTGTACCGCTGGCCGGCGCCCGGTACCGCCCGCGGCACGGTGCAGATCGTGCACGGCCTGGGCGAACACGCCGGCCGCTACGCCTGGCTGGTGGCGCAGCTGAACGCGGCCGGCTGGCACGTGGTGGCGCACGACCACCGCGGCCACGGCCGCAGCGAAGGCCGGCGCGGACGCATCGCCGACAGCCACGCGCTGCTGTCCGACGTGGCGCTGGTGCACGACGCGCTGCGCGGCAGCGCCGGCCCGAACCTGCTGCTCGGCCACAGCCTGGGCGGGCTGGTGGCGGCGCGCTTCGTCGCCGAAGGGCTGGCGAAGGCGCCGGCGCCCTGGTTCCGACGCTTCGACGGCCTGGTGCTCTCGTCGCCCGCGCTGGCGCTGGCGCTGAACGGCTTCCAGCGGGCGCTGCTTGCCACGCTGGGCACGCTGGCGCCCAACCTCGCGGTGAACAACGGCCTGAAGCCGGCCTGGATCAGCCGCGACGCGGCGGTCGTGAAGGCCTACGAAGGCGACCCGCTGGTGCACGACCGCGTCACCGCGCGCCTGGTGCGCTTCATGGTCGACGGCGGGGCGCTGGTGGCGGAGCGCGCGCCGCGCTGGAGCCTGCCCACGCTGCTGCTGTGGGCCGGCGCCGACCGCTGCGTGGCGCCGGCCGGCAGCGCCGCCTTCGCCGCCGCGGCGCCGCCGGCGGTGGTGGGCGCGCACCGGTTCGACGGCCTGTTCCACGAGATCTTCAACGAACCCGAGAAGGAGCAGGTGTTTTCGCACCTGCAGGCCTGGCTCGCCCGGTTCTAAACTGCCGGGCCATGAACGCCCCCGAACGCCACCTGCAGCTTGCCGACTTCGCCAACCGTGCCTGGGACGAGCGCATCGTGCCCGCGCTCACCGACTACATCGCGGTGCCGGCGAAGAGCCCCATGTTCGACGCCGAATGGCAGCAGCACGGCCTGCTCGACCGCGTGGTGCACGACGCCGCCGCCTGGGTGGAGTCGCGCAAGGTCGCGGGGCTGAAGCTCGAAGTGGTGCGCCTCGAAGGGCGCACGCCGGTGATCTTCTTCGACGTGCCGGCCACGCGAGCCGGCAGCACCGACACCGTGCTGCTCTACGGCCACCTGGACAAGCAGCCCGAATTCAACGGCTGGCGCAAGGACCTGGGCCCGTGGACACCGAAGATGGAAAACGGCCTGCTCTACGGCCGCGGCGGCGCCGACGACGGCTACGCGGTCTACGCCGCCATCAGCGCCATCGAGTCGCTCGACGCGCAGGGCCTGGCGCGGCCGCGCTGCGTGGGCCTGATCGAGACCTGCGAGGAAAGCGGCAGCCCCGACCTGCCGGCCTACATCGAGGCGCTGAAGTCGCGCCTGGGCAACGTGGGCCTCGTCGTCTGCCTGGACAGCGGCGCCGGCAACTACGACCAGCTCTGGCTCACCACCAGCCTGCGCGGCATGGTGAGCGGCGTGCTCAAGGTGGAGGTGCTCACCGAAGGCATCCACTCCGGCGACGCCAGCGGGCTGGTGCCTTCGAGCTTCCGCATCCTGCGCCAGGTGCTCGACCGGCTGGAGGACTCCAAGACCGGCCGCCTGCTGCCCGAGAGCTTCCACTGCGCCATTCCCGCGCTGCGGCGCGAACAGGCCCAGGCCGCCGCCGCGGTGCTGAAGGACGAGGTCTGGAAGCGCTACCCCTGGGCCTGCGGCGCCGACGGCGGCCCCGTGCTGCCGACCACCACCGACCCGGTCGAAGCGCTGCTCAACCGCACCTGGCGGCCCACGCTGTCGGTCACCGGCGTCGAAGGTTTCCCCGAGCTTTCCAGCGCGGGCAACGTGCTGCGCCCCTACACCGCCTTCAAGCTCAGCCTGCGCCTGCCGCCGCTGGTGAACGGGCACGAGGCGAGCGTGGCGCTGAAGGCGCTGCTGGAAGACAACGCACCGTACAACGCGAAGGTCACCTTCCACCCCGACGGCCGCGCCGGCGCGCTGGGCGCCACCGGCTGGGACGCGCCTGCGCTCGCGCCCTGGCTCGAAGAGTCGCTCGACGCCGCGTCGCAGGCGCACTGGGGCGCGCCGCTGGGCTACATCGGCCAGGGCGGCACGATCCCGCTCATGAGCATGCTGGCCGCCGGCTTCCCGAAGGCGCAGATGATGGTCTGCGGCGTGCTGGGCCCGAAGAGCAACGCCCACGGCCCGAACGAGTTCCTGCACGTTGGCTACGGCAAGAAGCTGACCGCGTCGGTGGCGCAGGTCATCGCCGCCTGCCCCTGATGCCGGCGCCGGCGCTCGAGCGGCTGCGGCAGCTGCTGGACGCCTGCGCACCGGGGACCGCGCTGACGCCCACGCTGGGGCTGGCGGCGGCGGCGCAGGCGCGCGAGCTGGCGGCCGAACTGGGCCGCCGCGAAGACGAAATGCTGGCCGCGCTGCGCGAGTGCGGCCACCTCTTCCGCCTGGGCCAGCTCGCCGAAGCGGTGGACCTGTGCCAGGCCCTGCGCCGAGCCGCCGCTGCGGCCGGCCTGGGCGCGCCGCTGCAGGCCGAACAGCGCGAGATGCTGCGCGTGCTGGTGCTGGCGGCCTGCGAACTGGCGCGCTTCGACATCGCGATGGAGGCCGCGCAGGAGCTGGCGCGGCTGTGTGCGCCGCTGGCCGAGCCGGGCCCGCGCCTGATGGCCGCCTATGCGCTGGCCGCCTGCCTGGAGCGCATGGGGGATTCCTGGCAGGCGATGGACGTGCTCGAAGGCGCGCTCGCCGCCGACCCGCCAGTGCCCAGCCGCGAGCGGCTGATCGCCAACAGCGGCCTGGCAGCGGTGGCGATCGGCATGTTCCACCGCCTGCGCGGCATCGAGGACGGCAGCGCCGTGCTGGCGCGCGCGCGCGCCGCGGCCGAGCAGGCCCAGGCCCAGCTGGGCGCGGCCGAGCCGGCGGCCCGCATCACCGTGATCGGCAATCTGGGCGAGATCCTGCTCCACCAGGGCGAGCTGGCGGCGTCGCGCCGGCTGCTCGACGAATCGCTCGCGCTGGCGCAGCAGGCCGAGTTGCGGGCCTACGAATGGCGCATCACCGCGACCCTGGCCGACTGGCACCTGGCCGCCGCCGAAACCGCGCAGGCCTTGCACCAGGCCGAGGGCCTGCTGGCCGAGATGGGCTCGGCAGCGCCGCTGCAGACCGCCATCCGCGCCCATGACACCGCCTGCCGCGCCTGCCGCCAGCTGGGCCACGACCGGCGCGCGCTCACGCACCTGGAAGCCTTCGAGCGCCTGGAGCGCAGGCGCACCGTGCAGCAGCTGCGCGCGCAGTCGCAGCTGGCGGCGGCGCGCGCGCAGATGCCGCGCGCGGGCTGAACGCTCAGGCGCGCACCGGCGGCGGCTCGGCGTCGACGTCGGGCTCGGGGCGTTCCTCGGGGCGCATCTCGTCCAGCGGGCCTTCCTCTTCCACCGGCGCCACTTCCGTTTCCGCGGGCGGCAGCGCCTCGGCCAGGAAGCCGCCGGACTGGTGCTTCCACAAGAGCGCGTAGTGGCCTTCGCGCGCCAGCAGCTCGGCGTGCGTGCCCTGCTCGACGATGCGGCCGCCGTCCAGCACGATGAGGCGGTCCATGCGCGCGATGGTCGACAGCCGGTGCGCGATCGCGATCACCGTCTTGCCTTCCATCAGGCCCAGCAGCTGGTGCTGGATGGCGAGCTCGACCTCGCTGTCGAGCGCCGAGGTCGCTTCATCCAGCACCAGGATCGGCGCGTCCTTCAGGATCACGCGCGCGATCGCGATGCGCTGGCGCTGGCCGCCCGAGAGCTTGACGCCGCGCTCGCCCACATGCGCGTCGTAGCCGGTGCGGCCCTTCCAGTCCTGCAGGCTGGCGATGAACTCGTGCGCCTCGGCGCGGCGCGCCGCGGCCTCGATCTCCTGGCGCGTGGCGCCGGGGCGGCCATAGCCGATGTTCTCGGCGATCGAGCGGTGCAGCAGCGAGGTGTCCTGCGTGACGACGCCGATGGCGGCGCGCAGGCTTTCCTGCGTGACCTCGCGCACCTCCTGGCCGTCGATGCGGATCGTGCCCTGCTCCAGTTCGTGGAAGCGCAGCAGCAGGTTGACGATCGTGCTCTTGCCGGCGCCCGAGCGGCCGACGAGGCCGACGCGCTCACCCGGGCGAACGACCAGGTTCAGGTCCTCCAGCACCTTGCGGCCGTCGGCGCGGCCGTAGGTGAAGGTGACGTGCTCGACGCGGATCTCGCCGCGCGGCACCTGCAGTTCGCGCGCGCCGGGGCGGTCGGTCAGCGCGTGCGGCACCGCGATCGTCTCCATGCCTTCCTGCACCACGCCCACGTTCTCGAAGATGCCCACCACCTCCCAGCTCACCCAGCCGGCCACGTTGGCGATGAACCAGGCCAGCGGCAGCACGGTGGCCACGGTGCCGGCGTCGATCTCGCCGCGCCCCCAGAGCGTGACGCCGATCGCCGCCGTGCCGGCGACGAGCAGCGCGTTGAGAATGCCCAGCGTGGCCATGAAGCGCGTGATGAGCCGCATGTGGGCGCGGATCGCCTCGGTGTGCTCGTCGATCGTCTCGCGCACGTAATGGTCCTCGTCGGCGGCGCGCGCGAACAGCTTGACGGTGAGGATGTTGGTGTAGCTGTCGACCACGCGCCCCATCACCTTGCTGCGCAGTTCGCTGCTGGCCTTGGCGAGGTCGCGCATGCGCGGCACGAAGTGGCGCAGGAAGATCAGGTAGCCGGCGAACCAGCCCAGCGTGGGCAGCGCCAGCCGCCAGTCGGCGCCGCTCATCAGCACCAGCGCCGAGGTGCCGTAGACCAGGATGTACCAGACCGCGCGGATCGACGAGACCACGCTTTCGCGCAGCGAATTGCTGGTCTGCATCACGCGGTTGGCGATGCGGCCGGCGAAGTCGTTCTGGAAGAAGGGCCAGCTCTGGCGCACCACGTGCCAGTGGTTCTGCCAGCGGATGAGGCTGGTGACGCCGGGCACGACGGCGTTGTTGCGCATCATCGCGTCCAGGATCAGCGTGGCCGGGCGCACGAAGACCACCAGCGCGGCCATGCCCAGCAGCGCGGGCATCTGCGCGGCGAGCGCGGCGGCGCGGTCGGGCGACTGCATGAGCCGCACCAGGCGGCCGATGAAGACCGGGATCAGCGTGTCGACCCAGGCCACCGCCAGCCCGGTGACGAACAGCGTGGCGTACAGCCCCCGGGTCTGGCGCACGAAGTGCCAGTAGAAGGCCAGCAGCCCGGCCGGTGGCGCGCTGCCGGGCAGCGCGGTCGGGTGCACGCGGGATTCGAAGAAGGCGAAGAAGGCGGCCATGGCCGGGCGATTTTGGTCCGCGCGCGAGAATGGCGCATGGACACGAAGGACGACGGATGGACCTGCTGCGCGCGATGAGGGTCTTCGTGCGCGTGATCGACGAAGGCGGCTTCGCCCGGGCCGCACGCGCGCTCGACATGGCGCCCCCGGTGGTGACGCGGCTGGTGGCCGACCTGGAAACGCACCTGGGCGCGCGCCTGCTCAACCGGACGACGCGGCGCATCTCGCTCACCGACGTCGGCGAGACCTACCTGGAGCGGGCGCGCCAGATCCTGGTCGACCTGGAGGAGGCCGAGGCGCTGGCCAGCGCCGCCACGCGCGAGCCGCGCGGCGTGGTGCGGCTGCTCACCACGCCGGCGCTCGCGGTGCACCAGCTGGCCAAGCACCTGCCGCGCTTCCGCCAGCGCTACCCGCAGGTCTCGGTGGAGATCGACGCGCCCGGCGCGGTGGAGGCGCTCGACGAGGACTACGACCTCACCCTGCTCGTCGCGCGCAAGCCGCCCGACGGCGACTACGTGGCGCGCCTGCTCGCGCGCAGCGAGGTGATCCTGTGCGCCGCGCCCGAGTACCTGGACCGGCGCGGCCGGCCGCAGCACCCGCGCGACCTCACGGGCCACGACGCGCTGGTGCCGCCGGTGTCGGCGCTGCTGCGCGGGCTGACGCTCACCACCGGCATCACCGGCGACGACGAGCCCGGCGGCGAGAGCGTGACCATCATGCCCTCGGGCGGGTCGGCGCTGCGCACCACCCACGTCGACACCAACTACGCGGCGGCGCTGCACGGGCTCGGCATCGCCGGGCTGCCCAGCCTGGTGATCGAGGACGCGCTCATCGAGCACGCGCTCGAGCGCGTGCTGCCCGAGTGGCATCTCTTCAGCCTGGGCATCTGGGCCGCGATGCCCAGCCGCAAGCACGTGCCGGCGCGCACGCGCGCGCTGCTGAACTTCCTGGTCGAGGTCTTCGGCGGCGAGGACCGCGACCCCTGGCTCGCGGCCGCGGGCTGCGAGACGACGCCGGTGGCCACACCCGCTTGATCGAATCAGTTACATAATGACCATGTCGTTGATATGTTGAACTGAGCAGTTCACACTCCGGCCCGCCGTGCGAATCCAGGCGCCGCGCGGCAATGCGCCTCCCCCAGACGCTCGAACCCGGAGTACGACCATGCTCGAATGGATCCGCAGGCTTGCCATCGTGGCAAGCGCCGCCCTCGTCGCCGCTTGCGGCGGCGGTGACGACGACCCGCCGCCCCAGGCAGCGCCGAAGAACATCGTGCAGACGGCGCAGGCCGACCCGCGCTTCAGCCTGCTGGTGGAGGCGGTCACGGCCGCCGACCTGGCCGGCACGCTCTCGCAGCCCGGCCCGTTCACCGTCTTCGCGCCCACCAACGACGCCTTCACCGCGCTGCTGGCGGAACTGGGCGTGACGAAGGAGGCGCTGTTCGCCGACAAGGCGCTGCTCACCGCCGTGCTGACCTACCACGTGCTGCCGGCCAAGGTGCTCAAGGCGGACGTGCCCGCGGGCAAGGCGATCACCACCGTGCAGGGCGGCATCTTCAAGATCGACGCCGTCGGTTCCTCGCTCGTCATCACCGACGGGCGCAACCGCACGTCGAACATCACCGCGACCGACATCACGGCCAGCAACGGCGTCATCCACGTCATCGACAAGGTGCTGCTGCCGGCCGACAAGAACATCGTGCAGACCGCGGCCGCGCTGCCGCAGTTCAGCCTGCTGGTCGAGGCCGTCACCGCGGCCGACCTGGCCGACGCGCTCTCCGCACCCGGCCCGCTGACCGTGTTCGCGCCCACCAACGACGCCTTCACCGCGCTGCTGGCCGAGCTGGGCACGACCAAGGACGCGCTGTTTGCCGACAAGGCGCTGCTGACCTCGGTGCTCACCTACCACGTGCTGAACGGCCGCGTGCTGAAGGCCGACGTGCCGGTCGGCACCGCGATCACCACGCTGGAAGGCGGCACCTTCACGGTCGACGGCACGCTGGCGATCACCGACGGGCAAGGCCGCAAGGCGTCGATCACCGCCACCGACGTGCTGGCCAGCAACGGCGTCATCCACGTCATCGACAAGGTGATCCTGCCGCCGTCGCCCTGATCTCCCGTCCGTTCACCTTTCCCCAGACCATCTGCTCAGGAGGTTCCATGAAGCAAGTCATCGCCGTCATCGCGCTCGCCGCGGCCGCCTCGGTCGCGCAGGCCAAGGACATCGTCGACACCGCTGTTGCCGCCGGCCAGTTCAAGACCTTGGCCGCCGCGCTGCAGGCCGCCGGCCTGGTCGACACGCTGAAGGGCAAGGGCCCGTTCACCGTGTTCGCGCCCACCGACGAGGCCTTCGCGAAGATCCCCAAGGACCAGCTCGACGCGCTGCTGAAGGACAAGGCCAAGCTCACGGCCGTGCTCACCTACCACGTGCTGCCGGGCACCGTGATGGCCAAGGACGTGAAGGCCGGCAAGGCGAAGACCGTGCAGGGCAGCGAGCTCACGCTGGGCACCACCGGCGGCGTGACGGTGGACAACGCCAAGGTCGTGAAGGCCGACATCGTGGCCGACAACGGCGTCATCCACGTCATCGACAGCGTGGTGCTGCCGCACTGAGCGGTCAGAAGGTGAAGCCGGCCTGGAGCCGCTGCCCCGACAGCGGCTCCAGCAGCGCCACCAGCGGCGCGAGCGGCCGGTAACGCATCGCCACCTTCGTGGCGTAGGCGAAGAAGCGCGGCAGGTCCTCGCTGTAGCGGGGCTTGCCGTCGCGGTGCTTCAGGCGGCAGAAGATGCCCAGCACCTTCAGGTGGCGCTGCAGGCCCATCCATTCCAGCGCGCGCCAGAAGGCGCCGAAGTCGTGGCCGAGGTCCTCGCCCAGCGGCAAGCCGGCGCGGCGCGCTGCTTCCCACCAGCGCACCGCCCAGTCGATCTCGCGTTCCTCGTCCCAGGAGATGAAGGCGTCGCGCAGCAGCGAGGCGACGTCGTAGCTGATCGGCCCCGCCACCGCGTCCTGGAAGTCCAGGATGCCGGGGTTGGGGTCGGCCACCATCAGGTTGCGCGGCATCCAGTCGCGGTGCACCGCCACCACCGGCTGCGCCAGCGCGCTGGCGACGAGCAGGTCGCAGATGCGCTGCCAGTCATGGCGCTGGGCGTCGGTCCAGCTGACGCCGAATTCGCGCGCCACGCACCAATCGGGAAACAGGGCCAGCTCGCGCCGCAGCAGCGCGTCGTCGTAGGGCGGCAGCTCGGCTGCCGGCACCGCCTGCTGGAACCGCACCAGCGCGCGCACCGCGTCGCGCATCAGGCGGTCGGCCTGCGCGCCGTCGGCTTCGCGCAGCGCCTCCAGGTAGGGCGTGCGGCCCAGGTCGGTGAGCAGCAGGAAGCCCTGCGCCGCGTCGCATTCGAGCACGCGCGGCGCGTGCAGGCCGGCGGCGTCGATCAGGCCGGCCACCTTGACGAAGGGGCGCACGTCCTCCTGCGGCGGCGGCGCGTCCATGACGATGAGCGACGCGTCGCCCGCCCGCACGCGG
The DNA here is from genome assembly GCA_964454485.1 of uncultured Rubrivivax sp. Lineage (GTDB taxonomy): Bacteria > Pseudomonadota > Gammaproteobacteria > Burkholderiales > Burkholderiaceae_C > Rubrivivax. Next base: position 17,972 of record CAYVXO010000001.1, on the reverse strand, counting down.
AAGTAGCGGCGGAAGCTGGCGTCGGCCGAGGCCGGCGCGAGCGTGGCGGGGTCGATCGCGTGGCGGGCGGCGAAGCCGCCCAGCCAGCGTGCGAAGGCTTCCTCGCGCGCAGGGTCGGGCCAGGCGATGGCCGGGGCGTGTGGGCTGTCGACCCTCATGGATAATCGATTCTACAAATGCGATTCACACCGCTCGCCCTGGCGGCGGCGCTGCTGTCCGGCGGCGGTGGGGCGTGCGCGCAGCCGGGGCCCGACGACACCGCGACGCTGGAGCCCAGCCGCAAGCTGCAGCCGCCGCCGCGCGGCGAGGCGGCGCGCCAGCTGCCCATCATCCTGCGCGCGCAGACGCTGCGCGCCCGGCCCGACATCGAGGCGGTGGCCGAAGGCGACGTCGAGTTCCGTCGCGGCGCGCTGGTGCTGGGCGCCGACCGCCTGGCCTACGACCAGGCCGAGGACCTGGCCACCGCGAAAGGCCACGTGCGCATCGAGACCAACGGCGCCACCTACCGCGGGCCCGAACTGCAGCTGCGCGTGCAGCGCTTCGAGGGCTTCTTCCTCGCGCCCGAGTTCGAGTTCACGCAGCTCGGCGCCGGCGGCCGCGCCGACCGGGTCGACTTCCTCGACAGCTCGCGCTCGGTGGCGACCCACGCGCAGTACACCAGCTGCCCGCGCGACGGCTCGGGCGACCCCGACTGGGTGCTGCAGGCGCGCCGCGTCGAGCTGGACCTGGACGCCAACGAGGGCATCGCCGACGGCGCCGTGCTGCGCTTCCTGGGCGTGCCCATCCTGGCGCTGCCGGTGCTGAGCTTTCCGCTCAGCGACGCGCGCAAGTCGGGCTGGCTGCCGCCTTCGCTGAACTTCGACACCAAGAGCGGCTTCGACCTGGGCGTGCCGTACTACTGGAACATCGCGCCCAACCGCGACGCCACGATCACGCCGCGCGTGCTCACGCGCCGCGGCCTGGGCCTGGACGGCGAGCTGCGCTACCTGGAGCCTTCGCTCGAAGGCGTGCTGGCCGCCACCTCGCTGCCGAACGACCGCGTCGCCGGCCGCGCGCGCGACTCGGTGAAGTGGCACCACGAAGGCAGCATCGGCGGCCCCGGGCTGCGCTACGGCGTCGAGACCGTCCACGTTTCCGACGACGGCTGGTGGAAGGACTTCCCCGACGCCGGCCGCAGCCTCACGCCGCGCCTGCTGGGCACGCGCAGCTTCGTCGAGCAGTCGTTCGCCGCCGGCGGCGAAGGGCTCGTGTACCTGCGCACCCAGCACTGGCAGGTGCTGCAGGGTTCGGATTCGCTCGTGACGCCGCCCTACCAGCGCAGCCCGCAGGTTGGCGTGCGCTGGAACGGGCGGCCGGGCGGCGGCTTCGAGCTGGCGCTGGAAAGCGAGCTCAACCACTTCACGCTGCCCGGCAACCGGCCGCCCGACCAGCGGCTCACCGGCAACCGCGTGCATGCCCTGGGCTCGCTGGCCTGGCCGGTGCGCGAGCACGGCTGGTGGTTCGTGCCGCGGCTGGCCTTCAACGGCGCCGTCTACCGCACCGAGCAGCCGATGAGCGACGGACGCACGAGCGCCGCGCGCTTCATCCCCACCGGCAGCCTGGACCTGGGGCTCGAGTTCGAGCGCGCCGCCGAAGGCTTCGGCCGCAGCTTCCGCCAGACGCTGGAGCCGCGCCTGCTCTACGTCGACACGCCCTACCGCGCGCAGTCCACGCTGCCCAACTTCGATGCCGCGGCGAAGGACTTCAACTTCACCTCCATCTACTCGGAGAACACCTTCTCCGGCGTCGACCGCGTCTCCGACGCTCACCAGCTCACCGCCGGCGTCACCTCGCGCGTGGTCGACGACGCCACCGGCGCCGAGGCCTTCCGCCTGGGCCTGGTGCAGCGGCTGCTGCTGCGCAGCCAGCGCGTGGCCCCGCAGGCCGACGGCAGCCCCGACGGCGAACCGCTGACGCAGCGCTTCTCCGACCTGCTGCTGCTGGGGTCGACGAGCCTCGTGCCGAGCTGGAGCCTCGACGGCTCGCTGCAGTACAGCCCGGACATCCAGCGGCCGGTGCGCTCGATCATCGGCGCGCGCTATTCGCCGGGCCCGTTCCGCACCTTCTCGGCCACCTACCGTTTCGCGCGCGGGCTGTCCGAGCAGGTGGAGACGGGCTGGCAGTGGCCGGTCTACACCGGCGACAAGAGCGGCGGCGGCTGCGGCGGCACCTGGTACGGCGTGGGCCGCGTCAACTACAGCGTGCGCGACCGGCGCATCACCGATGCCATCGTCGGCACCGAGTACGACGCCGGCTGCTGGATCGGCCGCCTGGTCGTCGAGCGGCTGTCCACCGGCCGCAGCGAGGCGACGACGCGGCTGCAGCTGCAGCTGGAGCTGGTGGGCCTCTCGCGCATCGGTTCCAACCCGCTCGGGGTGTTGAAGGAGAATATCCCCGGCTACCGCCTGCTGCGCGAAGACCGGCGCAGCCCGACCCCGAGCGACGAATGACCGATCCGAATCCCTGCTGGCGCCGCCTGCTGTGCGCCCTTGCCCTCGCCGCCTGCGCGGCGGTGCCGGCCGTGGCCCAGGGCCGCGTGCGCAACGGCGACTGGATCGTGGCCGTCGTCAACCAGGAACTGGTGACCGCCGCCGAGGTGGACCGCCGCATCCAGCGCGCGCAGGAAGAGGCGCAGCGCGCCGGCCAGGCGGTGCCGCCCGAAGCCGAGCTGCGCCAGCAGGTGCTGGACGGCCTGATCGAGGAACGCGTGCTCGTCACCTATGCGCGCGACAGCGGCCTCAAGATCGAGGAACCCGAGCTCGACCGCGCGGTGCAGAGCGTGGCGCAGCAGAACCAGCTGACGCCGGACCAGCTGCGCCAGCGGTTGCGCAGCGAAGGCATCGACTACGCGCGCTTCCGTGCCAACCTGAAGGATCAGATGCTGATGGAGCGCGTGCGCGAGCGCGAGGTCTACCAGCGCATCAAGATCACCGAAGCCGAGATCGACCGCCTGGTCGACCAGCAGCGCGCCCAGCTGGGCGTGGAAAGCGAGCTCAACATCGCGCAGATCCTGGTCACCGTGCCCGACGGCGCCGACAATGCCACCGTCGAGGCCCGCAAGGCGCGCGCCGAGGCCGCGCTCGCGCGCCTGCGCGCGGGCGCCGACTTCGCGGCGGTGGCGCGCGAGTTCTCCGACGACGGCAACAAGGACAAGGGCGGCGAGATCGGCCTGAAGCCGGTGTCGCGGCTGCCGGACCTGTTCGTCGAGTCGGTGCGCGGCTTCGCGGTGGGCGAGGTCTCGGCGGTGCCGGTGCGTTCGGGCGCCGGCTGGCACGTGCTCAAGCTGGTGGAGCGGCGCGACGGCGGCGCGATGCGCGTGACGCAGACGCGCGCGCGCCACATCCTGCTGCGCACCTCGGCCGAGGTGTCGGCCGAGGTGGCGGCGCGCCGCCTGGCCGAGTTCCGGCGCCAGATCGAAAGCGGCCAGCGCAGCTTCGAGGCGCTGGCGCGCCAGTACTCCGAGGACGGCTCGGCCCCTTCCGGCGGCGACCTGGGCTGGACCTCGCCCGGCACCATGGTGCCCGAGTTCGAGGAGGCGATGAACAAGCTGGCGCCCGGCAGCGTCTCGCCGCCGGTGGTCTCGCGCTTCGGCGTGCACCTGATCCAGGTCGTCGACCGGCGCGAGGTGACGATGGAGACCAAGCAGGTGCGCGAACAGGCGCGCAACCAGCTGCGCGAGCAGAAGTTCGAGGACGCCTACAACGAGTGGGCCAAGGACCTGCGCGCGCGCGCCTACATCGAGATGCGCGAGCCCCCGCTGTGACGCGCGCGTGAGGCCGCACCAGCCGCGCAAGCGCTTCGGCCAGCATTTCCTGGCCGACCCTGCCGTCGTCGACGCCATCGTCGACGCCATCGACCCGCGGCCGGGCGATGCGCTGGTCGAGATCGGCCCCGGCCTGGGCGCGCTGACGCAGCCGCTGCTGGCGCGCGTGCCGCGGCTCACGGTGGTCGAGCTCGACCGCGACCTCGCCGCGCGGCTGCGCCGCAACCCGGCGCTGGAGGTGATCGAGGCCGACGTGCTGAGGGTCGACTTCCGCGCCCTGGCGGCAGCCGCCGGCCGGCCGCTGCGGGTGGTGGGCAACCTGCCCTACAACATCTCGACGCCGATCCTCTTCCACCTGCTGGAGGCGGCCGACGTGGTGGTCGACCAGCACTTCATGCTGCAGAAGGAAGTGGTGGAGCGCATGGCCGCCGGGCCGGGCGGCCGCGACTACGGGCGCCTGTCGGTGATGCTGCAGTGGCGCTACTCGATCGAGCCCGTGCTCGACGTGCCGCCCGAGGCCTTCGACCCACCCCCTCGGGTGGACTCTGCGGTGGTGTGCATGCGACCACTGCCGGCGCCCGAAGGCGTCGACCCGGCGCTGCTGGGCGAGCTGGTGGCGGTGGCGTTCTCGCAGCGCCGCAAGCTGCTGCGCCACACGCTGGGCCGCTGGATGGAACAACGCGGCGCGGCGGTCGGCTTCGACCTCCAGCGCCGCGCCGAGGAGGTACCCGTGGCCGAGTACCTCGGGCTGGCGAAATCGCTTACGCCGCGTTGAGCCAGGCAGCGGTGTCGAACGCGCTGCACATCATCGGCATGTTCATGCCGAAGTTGGGGTTCACGCCGTTCTTCGCCGTCGGCACCTTGGCCGCCGGCTTCACCGCGCTCTGCTGTTGCTGCTGCTGGGCCACTTCCGTCGCCCGCTCCCATGACCCGTTTTCCTGGGAGCGGGCTACTGAAAAGAATAGAAACACCTGAAGGGTATTCGTCGGTCGCCCCAGAAGTCGGCGGCGTCGCGGAACACGTCCAGCAGCTGTTCGCGCGCCTCGCGGTCGAAGCGCGGGTTGTCGGGCAACTGTTCCAGCACGACCACGAAGCCCGGCTGCTGGCCGGCCTTGTGCACGAGGTCGGTCATGCAGTCGTACAGCGCGTCCAGGTTCTTGCCGAAGTGCGGCGGGAACAGGAAGGCGGCGGCGATGGCCTCCAGCACGTCCTGCTTGCTCTGCGCGTTCGAGAGGTTCGCGTAGAGGAAATGCTGGCCGGCGCTGGCCGCGGCCTGCATGAGGTCGTCCACGCGAAATGCGCGTATCGCCTGGACGATGTTGGGTCGGACGGTCTGCAACTCCATGGTCGCGGTCCTCCTTGTGGTCTCTGGGCTCGGAATGGAAAGGGTGGCGGCCTCGATCACGGCAAGATCCTGCGGAAACTCTCGTAGTGGTCGGCGGTGTAGTAGCAGTGGTCGGGTTCGGTGGGCCGGGCGCCACCGCAGACGATGCGGCGCGCGCCCCGATCCGCCGACCCCGGGGTCTCGACGGTGTATTCGCGGTAGTACCCGCGTGACTTGGCCGGCAGCCGGCGCTCGCGATTCCCGAACACGATGCCGTCCTTCCGGTAGGGGAACGGCCCGCCGCTCAGGACGCGCCGGTAGGTCTGCTGGGCCTGGACAGGCAACTCGGCCAGCGCCACGGCCGACACCTGCGGTTCGGACGTTCGCGCCTGGACGTCTGCTGCGGGGGCTCCGACCCACAAGCCGGAGGCCACTGCGACAGCGAGCCCCCACTTGCGAAATGCCCCCCGGAGCGGACCGCCCCGGTCGGACCGACCGGACCAAGACACGGGATAACCCTGAAAAACGAAGACGCGATGGTACCGGAACCCCCCTAAATACTCAAGCCCGCTGCCCAATAATGGGGCAACGGGCAAGGGGTATCAGTAGGCGCTCACATGCGGGGTTGACCTTGTGATTTCGGGGGGATTGGCATACCTCGGCAGTCAGGCCGCAGGGCCTGCCCGCCGTCCGGCCTCGGCCTTGCAGGCCGCGCCGGACGTGCGAGACACGTCCGGCTCCTCGGCTGGCGACGGTCAGGCCGCAGGGCCTGCCCGTCGTCCCGCCTCGGCATCCGCCACCGTCAGTGCTGTCATGTTGACGATCCGCCGCACCGTCGCCGAAGGGGTGAGGATGTGCACCGGCTTGGCCGCGCCCAGCAGCACCGGGCCGATGGCGATGCCGCCGCCGGCGGCCGTCTTCAGCAGGTTGTAGGCGATGTTGGCGGCGTCGATGTTGGGCAGCACCAGCAGATTGGCTTCGCCCGTGAGCGTGCTGCGCGGCATCTGCGCGGCGCGCGCAGCGGCGTCCAGCGCCACGTCGCCGTGCATCTCGCCGTCGACTTCCAGCCACGGCGCCTGGTCGCGCAGCAGCGCGAGCGTGCGGCGCATCTTCAGCGCGCTGGGGTGGTCGCTGGTGCCGAAGTTGGAATGCGACAGCAGCGCCGCCTTCGGCTGCAGGCCGAAACGCATCATCTCCTCGGCCGCCATCACGGTGATCTCGCACAGCTCCTCGGCACTGGGGTCGGCGTTGACGTGGGTGTCGACCAGGAACACCTGGCGCCCCGGGAGCATCAGGCCGTTCATGCAGGCGTAGACCTGCACGTCCTGCGGCGTGCTCGGGCTGCCGCCCTGGCGCTTGCCGATCACCTGGTCGATGTAGTGCAGGTGGTTGGCGGTGGTGCCCCAGGTGCCGCAGAGCATGCCGTCGACCTCGCCCTTGTGCAGCAGCATCGAGCCGATGAGCGTGAGCCGGCGCCGCATCTCGATCTTGGCCACCGGCGCGGTGATGCCCTTGCGCTCGGTCATGCGGTGGTAGGTCTGCCAGAAGTCGCGGTAGCGGTGGTCCTGCTCGACGTTGACCACCTCGTAGTCGGTGCCTTCGGCCAGCCGCAGCCCGAACTTCTCGATGCGCTGCGCGATCACCGCCGGCCGGCCGATCAGCGTCGGCCGCGCCAGCCCTTCGTCCACCACCACCTGAACCGCGCGCAGCACGCGTTCGTCCTCGCCCTCGGCGAAGCACACGCGCCTGGCCTGCGCGCGCTTGGCGAGCGCGAAGATCGGCTTCATCGTCTGGCCGGAGGCGTAGACGAAGGTCTGCAGCTTGTCGCGATACGCGTCCAGGTCGCGGATGGGCCGCTGCGCGACGCCGGACTCGGCGGCCGCCTTCGCCACCGCGGGCGCGATCTTCATCATCAGCCGCGGGTCGAAGGGCTTGGGGATCAGGTACTCGGGCCCGAACGAGAGCTGCGCGCCCGCGTAGGCGGCGGCCACCACCTCGCTCTGCTCGGCCTGCGCCAGTTCGGCGATGGCGTGCACGGCGGCGATCTCCATCGCGTCGGTCACCGTGGTCGCGCCGCAGTCCAGCGCGCCGCGGAAGATGTAGGGGAAGCAGAGGACGTTGTTGACCTGGTTCGGGTAGTCGGTGCGGCCGGTGGCGATGATCGCGTCGTCGCGCACCTTCTTCACCTCTTCCGGCAGGATCTCCGGCGTCGGGTTGGCGAGCGCGAAGATGACCGGCGAGGGCGCCATCTTCGCCACCATGTCGGGCTTGAGCACGCCGCCGGCCGACAGGCCCAGGAAGACGTCGGCGCCGGGCATCACCTCGGCCAGCGTGCGCAGCGTGGTCTTCTGCGCGAACTGCGCCTTGTCCTCGTCCATCAGCTCCTTGCGGCCTTCCCAGACCACGCCGGCGAGGTCGGTGACCCAGATGTTCCGGCGCTGGAAGCCCAGCTTCACCAGCAGGCCCAGGCAGGCCAGCGCGGCGGCGCCGGCGCCGCTGGCGACGAGCTTGACCTCGCCGATCGGCTTGCCCACCACCTTCAGCGCGTTCAGCATCGCCGCGCCCACCACGATGGCGGTGCCGTGCTGGTCGTCGTGGAAGACCGGGATCTTCAGCCGCTCGCGCAGCTTGCGCTCGACGTAGAAGCAGTCGGGCGCCTTGATGTCCTCCAGGTTGATGCCGCCGAAGGTGGGCTCGAGCGCGGCGATCACGTCGACCAGCTTGTCCAGGTTCTTCTCGTTGAGCTCGAGGTCGAAGACGTCGATGCCGGCGAACTTCTTGAACAGCACCGCCTTGCCTTCCATCACCGGCTTGGCCGCCAGCGGGCCGATGTCGCCCAGCCCCAGCACCGCGGTGCCGTTGGTGACCACCGCGACCAGGTTGCCGCGGCTGGTGTAGCGGAAGGCGGTCGCGGGGTCGGCCGCGATCTCCTCGCAGGCCGCGGCCACGCCGGGCGAATAGGCCAGCGCCAGGTCGCGCTGGTTGATCATCTGCTTGGTGGCGTGGATGGCCACCTTCCCGGGGGTCGGGAACTCGTGGTACTCCAGGGCCGCACGGCGCAACTCGGCCTGCTTGTCTTCGGGGTTCACCATGGCGTGCGTCTCCTGCTGTCGGACCGGCTTGCGAGAGGGGCCGGGATTGTAGGCCGCCATCTTGCGCCGCCGCGGCGCGCACGGCGATGCGCGAAACTGCGTACCGATGGACCGCCCCGCCACTCCCGCCCCCGCCCGCCGGCCGCGCCGCGTGCCGCTGTGGGGCGTGCTGGTGGCGCTGCTGGTGGTGGCGCAGTCGCTGCTGGTGGCACTCACGCTCAACTACGAGAGCACGCGCGCGCAGGACGCCGCCGACAGCGCCGCCGCCGACGCCGCCGCCGAGATGAAGCGCGAGCTGCTGCGCAGCACGCAGGAGCTGCAGCTGCTCTCGTGGCGCGTGGCCGCAGCGCCCGCGGCGCTGGAAGGCGCCGGCGAACTGCTGCGCACGCGGCGCGAGCTGCTGCGCGTCGAGCGCCGCGACCCCGCGCTGGCGGTTGCGGCCGCCGTCGACAGCCCGTTCGCGACTCCACTGTTCCAGCAGCTGCCGCGCAGCCAGCTCGGGCTGGAAGCCGAACTCGCCTGCGCCGCCGCGCGCCGCCAGGCGGCGCCCTCGTTCTCGCGCAGCTACTTCGTGCCGCTGCCCGAAGGCCGGGGCCAGGAGGTGATGGACCTGTGCGTGCCGATGTTCGAAGGCGGCCGCGAGGCCGGCTTCCTGGTCGGCACCTATTCGCTTTCGGCGCTGCTGGAATCGGCGCTGCCGGCACGCGGACCGCAGCGCCACGAGCTGACCTTCGTCGAGCCCGACGGCACCCGGCTCGCGCGCGCCGGCGGCGCGCGCGGCGCCGGCGTCTACGTGGCCGAACGCCCGCTCGACCTGCCCGGCACCGTGCTGCAGCTGCGCGCCGACGGCACCGGCGGCCGCCCCAGCCTGATCCCCAACCTGGCCACCGCGCTCGTGCTCGGGCTGTCGGTCGCGCTCTTCGGCGTCGTCATCGCGCTCGCGCGCGACGTGCGCCGGCGCGCCCGCGCCGAAGGCGCGCTGGCCGAGGCGCTGTCGTTCCGCAAGGCGATGGAGGACTCGCTCGTCACCGGCCTGCGCGCGCGCGACCTCGAAGGCCGCATCACCTACGTCAACCCGGCGTTCTGCGCGATGGTGGGATTCACGGCCGAGGAACTGCTGTCGGGCGCCGAGCCGCCCGCCACGCCGCCTGCCATTCCGCCCTATTGGCCGCCCGAGCACGCCGCCTTCTACACCGAGCGCCAGCGCGCGCGCCTGGCCGGCATGGGGCGCGACGCGCGCGAGGCACGCGAAGGCTTCGAAACCGTGTTCATGCGCAAGAGCGGCGAGCGTTTCCCGGTCATGATCTACGAGGCGCCGCTGGTCGACGCCCAGGGCCGCCAGGGCGGCTGGATGAGCGCGGTGCTCGACGTCAGCGAGCAGCGCCGCATCGAGGACCTCTCGCGCCAGCAGCAGGACCGGCTGCAGGCCGCCGCCCGCCTGGCCACGGTGGGCGAGATGGCTTCGCTGCTGAGCCACGAGCTGAACCAGCCGCTGGCCGCCATCGCCAGCTACGCCAGCGGCTCGCTCAACCTGCTGGAGCAGCCCGACGAGCAGACGCCCGGCCTGCTGAAGCAGGCGCTGGAGCGCGTGGCCGAGCAGGCCGAACGCGCCGGCCGCATCATCAAGAGCGTGCACCACTTCGTGCGCCGGCGCGAACGCCAGCACGAGGCGGTGCGCGCCGACCAGCTGGTCGACGCCGTGATGCCGCTGGTGCGGCTGCAGGCGCGCAAGAGCGGCACCCGCGTCGAGCTCGAGCTGCCGGAGAAGGTGCCGCGCGTCACCTGCGACCGCACGCTGATGGAGCAGGTGCTGCTCAACCTCACGCGCAACGGCATCCAGGCGATGGAGGAGCACACGCCACCCGAGGAGCGCGTGCTGACGATCGCGGTGCGCCCGGCGGCGCACCCGCGCTGGGTGGCCTTCCACATCGCCGACGCCGGCCCCGGCATCGCGCCCGAGGTGGCGCAGCGGCTGTTCACGCCCTTCTTCACCACCCGCACCGAAGGCATGGGCCTGGGCCTGAGCCTGTGCCGCACGGTGATCGAGCAGCACGGCGGCGCGCTCGACTTCGGCCCCGGCCCGGGTGGCCGCGGCACCGAGTTCCGCTTCACCTTGCCGGCGGCCAGGGCCCCCGGCGAAGGCGCGGCCGACACGCCGCTACCATCGTCGGCCACCGCCCCATGAAGCTCGACCCCTCGCTCGGCATCCCGATGGTCTTCCTCGTCGACGACGAGGAGGTGGTGCGCGACGCGCTGGCCTGGCTGCTGCGCTCGCGCCGCCTGCTCTCCGAAGGCTTCGCCAGTGCCGAGGCCTTCGAGGCCCATCTGGCCGCGCAGTCGGCGCCCTGGCCGCGCGCTCCCTCGTGCCTGCTGCTGGACGTGCGCCTGCCCGGCACCAGCGGGCTGGTGCTCTTCGACCGCCTGGTCGAACGCGGTCTGGCACCGGTGCTGCCGGTCATCTTCCTCACCGGCCACGGCGACGTGCCCACCGCGGTGGCGGCGGTCAAGCGCGGTGCCTTCGACTTCGTCGAGAAGCCGTTCTCCAACAACGCACTCGTCGACCGCGTCGAGCAGGCGCTGGAGGCCAGCGCCGCCGAGCTGCTGCGCCGGCGCAGCGGCGTCGCGGTGCAGCGCGCGCTGGCCGAGCTGACCGAGCGCGAGCGCGAGGTGATGCAGCTCGTCGTCGAAGGGCGTTCCAACAAGGCCGTCGCCGAGGCGCTGGCGATCAGCGTGCGCACGGTCGAGGTCCACCGCGCGCGGGTGTTCGAGAAGATGGCGGTGCGCTCGGCCGTCGAGCTGGCCAACCTGCTGAGAGAGTCCAACCCCTGATGGCTGCCCTGGGCGAGTTCGAACTGATCGCGAAGTACTTCGGCCGCCCGGCGCGGCGCGTGCCGCTGGGCGTGGGCGACGACTGCGCGCTGCTCGCGGTCGACCCCGGCATGCAGCTGGCGGTGTCGACCGACATGCTGGTCGAGGGCCGGCATTTCCTGTCCACCGTGCCGCCCGAGCGGCTGGGCCACAAGGCGCTGGCGGTGAACCTGTCGGACCTGGCGGCCTGCGGTGCCGCGCCGCTGGCCTTCACGCTCGCGCTCGCGCTGCCGCGTGCCGACGACGAGTTCCTCGAGCCTTTCGCGCGCGGCCTGTACGCGCTGGCCGACCGCCACGCGATCGAGCTCGTCGGCGGCGACACCACCGCCGGGCCGCTGGCGATCGACATCACCGTCTTCGGCCAGGTGAAGGCCGGCGGCGCGCTGCTGCGGCGCGGCGCGCAGCCCGGCGACGACCTCTGGGTGAGTGGCCGGCTCGGCGACGCGCGCCTCGCGCTGGAGGTGTTCCGCGGCCGCGTCGCGCTGCCGGGCAGCGCGTTCGAGGAAGTGCGGCTGGCGATGGAATGCCCCGAGCCGCGTGTCGCGCTCGGCCTCGCGCTGCGCGGCGTGGCGACGAGCGCGATCGACATCTCCGACGGCCTGGCCGGCGACCTGCGCCACGTGCTGCGCGCCTCGCGCGTGGGCGCCACCGTCGACGTCGACGCGCTGCCGCGCAGCGCCGTGCTGGCCGCGCAGGCGCCGTCGCTGCAGCACGAGTGCGGCGTCTCCGGCGGCGACGACTACGAACTGCTCTTCACCGCGCCGGCGGACCGCCGCGCCGCGGTGGAAGCGGCCGGGCGCGAGGCCGCCACGCCGGTCACGCGCATCGGCCGCATCGAGCCCGGCGCCGCGCTGCGCTTCGTCGACGGCCGCGGCGCCGAGCTGCCGCTGGCGGCGCAGGGCTTCGACCACTTCCGCTGATGGCCGCCACCCGCGCCAGCGCCGGCTTCCTGTTCGCCCACCCGGCGCACCTGCTGGCGCTGGGCTTCGGCAGCGGGCTTTCGCCGCGCGCGCCCGGCACCGTGGGCACGCTGTGGGCCTGGGTCGCCTTCCTCGTGCTCGACCGCTGGCTGGACGACGCCGGCTGGGCGTTCGTCATCGGCGCCGGCCTTCTCGCCGGCACCTGGGCCTGCACGCGCGCCGCGCAGCACCTGGGCGTGGCCGACCCGGGCGCGGTGGTCTGGGACGAGGTGGTCGCGTTCTGGATCGTGCTCTGGCTCGTCATGCCGGTCGGCTTCTGGGGCCAGGCGGGCGCCTTCGCGCTCTTCCGCTACTTTGACGCGGCCAAGCCCGGCCCGGTGGGCTGGGCCGACCGCCTGTGCAAGCTGCGGCCGGGCGAGGCGATCGGCTGGCGCCAGGGCTTCGGGATCATGTTCGACGACCTGGTGGCGGCCGGGTGCACGCTGCTGTTCGTCGCCTTGTGGGTGGCGCTGTGGCACTGGTGAACTTCGAACCCGCGGTGCTGGCGCTGGCCGAAGCGCTGCGCTCCAGAGGCTGGCGCATGGCCGCGGCCGAGAGCTGCACCGGCGGCCTCATCGCCGCCGCCTGCACCTCGGTGGCCGGCAGCAGCGACTGGTTCGAACGCGGCTTCGTCACCTACAGCAACGAGGCCAAGACCGAACTGCTGGGCGTGCCGGTGGCGCTGCTGGCCGCCCATGGCGCGGTGAGCGAGCCGGTGGCGCGCGCGATGGCCGAAGGCGCGCTCGCGCGCGCGCCGGTGCAGCTGGCGGTGGCGGTGACCGGCATCGCCGGCCCCGGTGGTGCGGTGCCGGGCAAGCCGGTGGGCACGGTCTGGATGGCCTGGGGCGGCGCCGGCCGCGTGCAGACCGAGAGGCTGCAGCTGGACGGCGACCGTGCCGCGGTGCGCGAGGCCACCGCCGCGGCGGCGCTGCGGCGGCTGCTGGAGGCGGCGCGCGCATGAAGGTGCTGCTCGCCGGCCTGATCGACGACGAGTGGCGGCGCGAACTCGGCGCCGCGATGCCGGAGGCGCAGTGGGTCGAAGGGGACTGCGACGATGCCGACGCCGCCGTCGTCGCCAACCCGCCGCCGTGTGCGCTGGCGGGCCAGCGCCGGCTGCGGCTGGTGCAGTCGCTGTGGGCCGGCGTCGAGCGCCTGCTCGCCGACGAGACCCTGCCCGCAGGCGTGCCGCTGGCGCGCATGGTGGACCCCGCGCTCGCCGCCGCGATGGCCGAGACCGCGCTCTGGGCCGTGCTCTCGCTGCACCGCGGCTTCTTCGACTACCAGGCGAAGCAGCGCGAAGGGCATTGGGCGCCGCACCGCCAGCGCCGTGCCGACGAAGTGAACGTGCTGCTGCTGGGCCGCGGCGAGATGGGCGGCGCCGTGGGCGAGCGGCTGGCCCCGCTGGGCTACCGGCTCGCGGCCTGGCACCGCGGGGTCGAACTCGCGCCGCTGCTGGCGGTGGCCGACATCGTGGTCAACCTGCTGCCGCTCACGCCGGCCACGCGCGGCCTGCTCGACGCGCGCTTCTTCGCGGCCTTGCCCGCGGGCGCGGCGCTGGTCAACCTGGCGCGCGGCGCGCACGTCGTCGAAGCCGACCTGCTGGCCGCGCTGGACGGCGGCCGGCTGCGCCACGCGGTGCTGGACGTCTTCGCGACCGAGCCGCTGCCGGCCGGCCACCCGTTCTGGGCGCACCCGCAGGTGACGGTGCTGCCGCACGTGGCCGCCTGGACCGACCCGCGCAGCGCCAGCCGGGTGGCGGCGGCCAACCTGCGCGCCCTGCGCGACGGGCGGCCCGTGGCCCACCTCGTCGACCGGGGGCGCGGCTACTGATCAGCCACGCAGCGCCAGCCGCGGCACGCGTCCGCGCGTGGCGGCCAGCGGCTGCAGCATCATCAACACGAGGCGTCGCAGGCCGTCCCAGGGGTCGGCCGGCCAGTCCGGTTGCTTCAGGCCCTTGACCAGGCCGTCGCAGGTGCTGGCGGCTTCCACCAGATGCGCCAGCTCGTGCGCCGCCAGCTGCGGCAGCACGCGTTCGAAGAGCTTCTCCTTCAGGCCCCAGGCGCGCGCCTCGCGCAGCGCCAGCGGCATCGGCTTGCCGGCGTCGAGCGCGGCGCGCGCGCGCGCCAGGTTGCGGATGTCCTCGGCCAGCGTCCAGTGCACCAGCACCGGTGCCTCGCCTTCGGCGCGCAGGCCGTCGAGCATGCGCAGCGCGCGCGCCACCTGGCCGGCGAGGATGGCCTCGCCGAGCTTGAAGACGTCGTAGCGCGCCACGTCCAGCACCGCCGCTTCCACCTGCTCGAAGCTCAATGTGCCGGCCGGGTACAGCAGGGCCATCTTCTGCAGTTCCTGGTGGGCGGCGAGCAGGTTGCCTTCGACGCGGTCGGCGAAGAAGGCGAGCGTGCGCTGCCCTTCCTCGCCCGCGGCCACCTGCTGGCCCTGGCGCGCCAGCCGCTGCGCGATCCAGGCCGGCAATGCGCGCCGTTCGACGGGTTCCACCCGCAGCACGACGCCGGCGCCGTCGAGCGCCGCGAACCAGGCCGACCTGGACTGCTGGAAGTCGAGCTTGGGGCATTGCACGAGCGTGAGCACGTCCTCGCCCAGCCGCTCGCAGTACTGCTGCAGCGCCTTGGACCCTTCGGTGCCCGGCTTGCCCGAAGGGATGCGGATCTCGATCAGCTGCCGTTCGGCGAACAGGCTCATCGCCTGCGCCGCACCCAGCACGGCGCTCCAGTCGAAGTGGTTGCCGCTGGCGGTGAAGACCTTGCGTTCGCTGTAGCCGGCGGCGCGCGCGGCGGCGCGGATCGCGTCGCCGGCCTCCTGCGCCAGCAGCGGCTCGTCGCCGTGCACCGTGTACAGCGGCTTGAGGCCGCGGGCGAGGTGGGCTTCGAGCTGGTCGGCGCGGATCTGCATGGGTGGGCGCCTCAGAGCCGCACCGAAGCGAGCCGGCGGATCACCTGCAGCACCACGTCGGACTGCATCTCGCGGAAGAGGTCGTCCTCCTCCTGCTGCTTGGCGAGCGCGAAGTTCTCGCTGTAGGTCAGGTCGCGCGAGAGCAGCAGCTCGGCCGGCGCGATGAGCTCGCGGCCGGCCGGCGTGGCGGCGGAGAAGCTGAACTTCAGCCGCAGCGTGAATTCGCGCACCTGCGCCGCGCTGGTGGAGGCGACGACGCTCTTGCCGCGTTCGTCGCTCAGCGCCTTCAGCACCACCTGCGCCTCGGCCGGCTTGTCGAGCACGTCGACGTTGCCGCGCACGAGCGCGCGCTTGAGTTCCTCGGCCAGCGACGAACGCGGCGGGAAGCCGGTGAGGGCGATGGTCCTGAAGTTCAGCGCCGTCGGCCGGCGCAGTTCGAAGCCGCAGCCGGCCAGCGCCAGCGCGCCGGCCGCGACGAGCCAGTGCCTGCGCTCAGACCACCACATTGACCAGCCGGCCCGGCACCACGATCACCTTCTTCGCCGGCTTGCCTTCGCCGAAGCGGGCGAACTCGGGCGTGGCCAGCGCGGCGGCCTCGATCGCGTGGCGGTCGGCGTCGGCCGGCACGCGCACGGCGCCGCGCAACTTGCCGTTGACCTGCAGCATGAGCTCGATCTCGCTCTTCTCCAGCGCCGCCGGGTCCACCGCCGGCCAGGCGGCGTCGACCAGGTCGCCCAGGTGCTTCTCGTAGCCGAGCCCGGTCCACAGCGCGTGCGTGATGTGCGGCGCCGCCGGGTACAGCGCGCGCAGCAGCACGCCCATGGCTTCGTGCAGCGTGGCGTCGTCGGCCGTCGCGGCGTGGTCCTCCAGCGCGTTGAGCAGCTTCATCGCGCCCGAGACCACGGTGTTGTACTGCAGCCGTTCGTAGTCGTGGCCGATCTGCGCCAGCAGCGAGTGCACCTCGTAGCGCAGCGCGTTGCCGCCCTTGGGCACCGCCTGGGTCCGGGCCAGCCGTTCGCGTTGCTTGAGGCCGAAGCCCCAGAGCCGGCGCAGGAAGCGGAACGCGCCCTCGGCGCCGGAATCGGACCAGGCCGCGCTCTGGTCCGGCGGGCCGGCGAACATGACGAACACGCGCGCCGTGTCGGCGCCGAAGCGGGCGATGATGTCGCGCGGCTCGACCACGTTGTTCTTGCTCTTGGACATCTTCTCGATGCCGCCGAGCATCACCGGCAGGCCGTCGGCCTTCGCCTTGGCGCCGGTGGGGGTGCCGCGGTCGTCGTACTGGATCTCGACCTCGGCCGGGTAGAACCAGCGCTTCTTGCCCGCCTCGTCCTCGCGGTAGAACGACTCGTTGAGCAGCATGCCCTGCGTGAACAGGCGCTTGAACGGCTCGCTGTAGCTCACGAGGCCGATGTCGCGCATCGCCTTCGTCCAGAAGCGCGCGTACAGCAGGTGCAGCACCGCGTGCTCGATGCCGCCGATGTACTGGTCCATCGGCATCCAGTACTCGTTGCGGGCGTCGACCATCGCGTCTTCGCTGTCCGGGCAGCAGTAGCGCATGTAGTACCAGGACGAATCGACGAAGGTGTCCATCGTGTCTGTCTCGCGGCGCGCCGGCTTGCCGCACTGCGGGCAGGCCACGTTCAGGAACGAGGCGCACTTGGCGAGCGGGTTGCCGCTGCCGTCGGGCACCAGGTCCTCGGGCAGCAGCACCGGCAGGTCCTTCTCGGGCACCGGCACGCTGCCGCAGGCGTCGCAGTGGATGATGGGGATCGGCGTGCCCCAGTAGCGCTGGCGGCTGATGCCCCAGTCGCGCAGGCGCCAGGTGGTCTTCTTCTCGCCCAGGCTCTTGGCGGCGAGCGCCTTCGCGATCGCGTCCACCGCCTGCTGGTAGTGCAGCCCGCTGTAGTTGCCGCTGTTGATGGTGACGCCGCGCGTCTTGTCGGCGTACCAGTCCTGCCAGTGCTCGTAGCTGAAGTGCTCGCCGTCGACGTGCACCACCTGGCGGATGTCGATGCCGTACTTCTTCGCGAAGGCGAAGTCGCGCTCGTCGTGCGCGGGCACGCCCATCACGGCGCCGTCGCCGTAGCTCATCAGCACGTAGTTGCCCACCCACAGCGGCACCTTGGCGCCGGTGAGCGGGTGGGTGACGAAGAGCCCGGTCGGGCGGCCTTCCTTCTCCTTCAGCGCCAGCTCGGCCTCGGTGGTGCCGCCCTTCTTGCACTCCTCGATGAAGGCGGCGAGCGCGGCATCGGTCTTCGCGGCATGGGCGGCCAGCGGGTGCTCGGGCGCGACGGCGCAGAAGGTGACGCCCTTGATGGTGTCGGCGCGCGTGGTGAACACGTACATGCGGCCGCCCTGGATGAGGGCGCCGGTCTCGTCGGCGATCTCGTGCGTGAAGGCGAAGCGCACGCCTTCGCTCTTGCCGATCCAGTGCTCCTGCATCAGCCGCACGCGCTCGGGCCAGCCTTCCAGGTAGTTCGGGTGCGTGCTGTCGTTGACGCCGGCCAGCAGTTCGTCGGCGTACTTCGTGATCGCCAGGTAGTAGCCCGGGATCTCGCGCTTCTCGACGATGGCGCCGCTGCGCCAGCCGCGGCCGTCGACCACCTGCTCGTTGGCCAGCACGGTCTGGTCGACCGGGTCCCAGTTGACGACCTGCGTCTTCTTGTAGGCGATGCCCTTTTCCAGCATCTTCAGGAAGAACCACTGGTTCCACCGGTAGTAGCCGGGGTCGCAGGTCGCGACCTCGCGGCTCCAGTCGAAGGCCAGGCCCAGCGGCTGCATCTGGGACTTCATGTCGGCGATGTTCTGGCGCGTCCACTTGGCCGGCGCCACGCCGTTGTCGATGGCCGCGTTCTCGGCCGGCAGGCCGAAGGCGTCCCAGCCCATCGGCATGAGGACGTTGAAGCCCTTCATGCGCAGGTAGCGCGCCATCATGTCGTTGATGGTGTAGTTGCGCACGTGCCCCATGTGCAGCTTGCCGCTGGGGTAGGGCAGCATCGAGCAGGCGTAGAACT